>DATIOU010000142.1:0-53832 GCA_035472835.1 Streptosporangiaceae bacterium
CCGATCATGCTGACCTTCGACCACCCGATCGCCAACAAGGCGGCCGTCGAGCGGGCGCTCACCCTCACCACGTCCAACCCGGTGACCGGCGCCTGGTACTGGGACGGCGACCAGCAGCTCGACTTCCGGCCGCGGGACTACTGGCCGGCCGGCACGACCGTGAGCTTCACCGGCCACCTCAACGGCGTGAAAGGCGGGCCGGGCCTGTACGGGTACCACACGCTGACGCAGACGTTCGGCATCGGCTCGTCGCTGATCGCGATCGCCAACACGGCGAGCCACCGGACGCAGATCTACTACGACGGCCACCTTCGCTACGACTGGCCGATCAGCTCCGGCCGCCCAGGTGACGCCACGCCGAACGGGAGCTACCTGACCATCGAGAAGGCGAACCCGGTCCGGATGAAGGGGCCCGGCTATAACATCCTGGTGCCCTGGTCGGTGCGGTTCACGTTCAGCGGCGACTACTACCACGACGCCTTCTGGTCCGTAAACCAGCAGGGATTCCAGAACGTCAGCCACGGCTGCGTCAATCTGTCGCCAGCGAATGCGGAGACCTACTACAAGCTCGCCATTCCTGGTGATCCCATCACAGTGATGAAGAGTCCCAGAGCAGGCCGATGGGACAACGGCTGGACCGAATGGTTCCTCAACTGGCAGCAGCTCGTGCAGGGCAGCGCGCTGCACAAGGCAGTGGAAGCCGGACCCAGCGGAAGCACGTTCGTCGACCCGTCGGCCGTCCCGGCGTCCACGGCCAGCGCGCCCCTCGGGACAGCGCCCGCCGACAACGCTGTGGCCCACTAGGGGGCTACATTTGACTGACCGGGGAGCTTGCCGAGTACGAGTTGATCCTCGCATCGGCGGACAAGGAGCGCGATCTGGCGGGCACGGAGCGGGGCGCGTTTCTCGCCAGCTACGCCGATCCTGACGGGCCCGTTGGTTAGTCGATCACTTATTCGCCTCAGTGCCACCCTCGCGCGCGACGTGTGGCGCCTGCGTGAGCCGGTAGACCGAGACGTGCGAGGTGGACTCGGCGGTGAACTCGGTCCCGGCCCAGTCCGCGTGCCGCGCCTCTAGTTCGAACCCGCCGAGCTGCGCCATCAGGTCCAGCTCGGACGGCCAGATGTACCGGTGGGGGCTGCGGAAGAGCCGCGCCTCTCGGCCGTCGCCGAACCTGAGGTGGTGCGAGACAACTCGCTGGTGCAGCACGTCGTAGGTATCGAGGCCGATATAGCCGGGCTCTGACGCCCAGACTATGGCCTGCTGTCCCGGCGGCAGCCTGCGCAGTTCCGGTACCCAGAGCTCAATGACGAACCGGCCGCCAGGTGTCAGGTGCCAGGCGGCGTTGCGGAAGCATTCCGTCTGCTCCTGCTGAGTTAGCAGGTTGGAGATCGTGTTGTAGACCAGGTAGACGAGCGTGTACGTACCGGGTGCTCGGGTGGTGGCCATGTCGCCGATAATCACCGGTATCGCCGTCTCGTCGGCCTTGCTGCGCAGCTGCTCGATCATCGGACCCGACAGCTCGATGCCGGTGACCTGAACGCCGCGTTCAGCCAGCGGAATCGCGACCCGGCCAGTGCCAATGGCAAACTCCAGCGCTCGGCCATCACCGGCGAGTTCGGCGAGTCGGTTCACCGTTGGCCCGAGCACCTCCGGGGCGAACATGCCGGTGCTGGACGCGTCATATCCTTCGGCTGCCTCGCGATCCCAGATCTCGTCCTGTCGCATGACGCCCCACCATGTCAGCGCGCGCCCGGCCCGTCCAGCGACTTTCGGTCCCGCTCGCCGAAGTAGCCATCCTGATCATCTGATGTCACCGCTAAGCCTTTCTTTGATGAACGCAGCGAGCGTGCTGAGCGACTCGAGCGAGTCCAGGTTGAGGTCCTCAGCCGCGACGTCGACGCCGAACCGCCGCTGAACCTGGCGGAGCAGCAGTGTCCCGGCGAGCGAGTCGAGGCCTACGCCGCCGCCAAACAGCGGCGTTTCGGCCGGGACGCCGCGCAGGTCAGGTCGCCCGGTGACCTCGGCTAGGACCTCGCGCAGCTCCGCCTCGACCCCGCGAGCCTGGTCGCCCGTCACTGGCTGGCCTCGACATTGACCCAGTCCGGAAGGTGCGGCAAGCCGCCGGCTAGCGACCGCGTGAAGACAGCCCGGCCGTCGGCCGCCACCGAACCGGGCTCGGCGCGCAGGCCCGCCGCTGCTAGCGCTAGCCGCATCGGCACGTTGCGGTCGGTGACCACGCACGGGACGGCCAGCTGGACCGCCCCCGCCCGCGCGGCCACCCGGCACAGCCAGGCGAGCAGCGCGTCCAGGGCGCCGCGCCCGAGTGCCCGGCAGGACATCATGAGGAGCTGGGCAGTCGCGACGCCGGTCCCGTTCCGAGCCAGGATCGCGGCGCCGACGAGCCCGTCGTCGCCGAAGTCGTCCGCGAGTCTGAGGGTGGCCACCTGATGCCGGGCGGATCCGATGAGCCGAGCCAGCTCGCCCTCGGTAACTGGCTGCCCGCTCGAGTTGAGCTGATGAGTGCGCACTGACAGCTCATGCAGCCGCGGCAGGTCGCCCGCCCGGGCTGGTCCGATGATGATGCGCGTGCCCACCTGGCGAAGGAACTCGTCACGGCTGCCGCCGAAGGCCTGCGCGGCTTCTTGGCGCCGACGGCGTTCGGCATAGAGCTGGCCGCGGCGCCGAGCCTCGGCCGTGACGACCACGGGGCTGAACTGCGGCCAGTCAGCGGCCTCGGCGGCGTCTTCAGGCGTCAGCACCAGCACGTCGGCTAGCGCCGCAGCGACCTCGGCGCGCTCGACCATGTCGTCGTCGACGAACGCGATCGCGTCGGCCTGCACGTCTAGGTCCGCGGCGATCCGGGCGATGGCCTCCGCCTTACTCCCCCAACCACACTCGGCGGCCGCGAAGTCAGCGCCGGTCACTGAGCGGACGTAGGCCGCCGCTTCGGGTGGATTCCGGCTGGCGAGGGCCTGCAGGATGCCGCGGCCCGCCAGCTCGTGCAACACTCCTGCCAGCTCTGGATCGGCGGGCGGAGGCTCGCCTGCCGATTCCAGGTACACGCCGTTGAGCAGAGTGTTGTCAATGTCCCAGATGACGCACTTAATGATCTGGTCGGCCGGCGCGTCACCGGTCACGACGGCGCTCCATGGTCAGGTGGGTGGCAGTGAAGCCAAACTGGCGGTAGAGCGTCCGCATGCCCAAGTTGGCCGCGTGCACCTTGCCCGTCAGCTGCTTCATTCCCGCCGCATCGGCCGCGTCGAGTACGGCAGCCATGAGCAGCTCGCCAATGCGTCCGCGATCCGGCAGTTCCGACACCGCCAGCGACCGGAAGTTGCCGTAGCGGTCGCCGGTGAGGGAGTTCGTCCTGGCCGACAGCCACGCCCAGCCGAGCGGATCGGACGGCCGGGCAGCGGCGACGGCGACGATCGTGATCTCGCCCGGTTTGCCGAGCGCGCTCGTGACGCGCTTGCGATGCAACACCGGGTCGGTGATCGCCTCTGTGCCGAACGAGACGACGGCGATGTCGATTTCGTACCGGACGATCGCGTCGAGATCGTCCTCGCGCGCCGGCCGGATCATGTAATCGGCGCTGGTCATCGCGCCACCAACGGCATCGGCCGGAACACAGTGCCGCCGCAGGCCGGGCAGCCCGCCGCCTGCAGCGCAGCTATCCGCGGCCACTTGCTGCCTGGCCCGACGTCCTGAACTCTCTTGCACCGCGCGCACCGGTACGGCCTCGTCGCAGCAGCGCGGTTGGCCGCGCTGTAGAGCGGGCCGTCGTACCGGGCGTCGACCAGCGGCCGCGCGCCAGGCCCGGTGCGCAAGTGGTACAGGCTGCTGATTCCGGCCAGCACCCCGGCGCCGACATACTCGTTGAAGCCCGGCTGCAGTGACTTGATGACCAGTCCCATCCCGGTCATCGCGCGCTGCACGGCGAGCGTCTCGTCTGGCCGCCGCGCACCAAAGGAAAAGAACACATGCCGGCCAGGCTCAGCCGTCAGCGCCGACACTGCGCGGCTCAAGAACAATTCGGCGCCCCCGACCGTGTACGGCGGGTCGGTCAGCACGACGTCGAATGCGCCCGACAGTGCCGACGGCAGCGGCTCCCGCAGATCGTGTTCCACTGTCTCGAGCGCGACCCCCGTGCCCGTGACCTGGGTGCGGATCCAGGCCAGGATGTCGCCGTCGGCGTCGACCACGGTCAGTCGCCGAAGCGCAGCCGGGTGACCGACACTGAAAAGCACGTGCGCGACCGCGATCGAGATGAGGTCGTCGTCCCCGAGCACCAGGATCCGCTGACCCGCCAGGGCCCGGGCCTCGTGGAGCCGCACCACGCGGGCGAGCTTCGTCGGGACCGTGCAGTGGGTCTGGTCGAGTTCCGTCTTCGCGCCGGGGGCGCCCTCGGCTGCCACCTGCAGCGGTCCGCCGGGGGCGGTCAAGCCTGCGAGCGCGGCCGGATCCAGAGTGAGGCCGACGCGCGCTGCGACGGCGGCCCGGCCGTCAGTTGTCAGCTGAACCGGCCGCTGCGTGGCCAGCACGCCGCGTGCTCGAAGCTCGTTGCTGGCCGCCGCGACGATCGGCACCGGCAGCTCAGCAAGCCGCGCGATCTCGCGCACGGCGCCAGGCTCCGCTGTCAGCACGGCCGCCAGAATGTCGCGAATGCCGGATTCACCCTCAGCGAGGCCAACCGCGGCGGCGACCTCGGTCACCACGTCGTCCAGGTTCATTTGCTGTTACGGTATCGTCCCACATCATGCCGGGCATGGAAGCGGCGAGCAGCTACACCGACCTGCGACGGCAAGAGGCGGTCTCGCCGAAGCGCCTGTACGCCATCGACGCCGTCACTACCGCCGCATCGCCGGTCACGGACGTCGAGGTCCTGACCGATCTCGCCGCGCGCGCGGTCCGGGCGGGTGGCGGCCACGTGCTCGACGTCAGCCACGTGATCTTCCCGAACGGCGCCATCACCCTCGTGCTCATCCTGGCCGAGTCGCACCTCAGCATCCATACCTGGCCGGAAGAGAGTCTCATCGCGATCGACCTCTTCAGCTGCGGCGCGATCGACGGCCAGCGGGTCCTGGCGGAGCTGATTAGCGCCTTGCGGCTGGATGGCGCTACCGTCACCGAGCTTGAGCGCGGCTTGCCGCGCGCCTAGGACCGCAAAGATCGCGAATCGCTCCCGGCGCCGCCGGGCCAGGCAGGAATATGGGAGCCGTGAGCGAGCGCGAATTCGACGTAGTGGTCCTCGGCATGGGACCCGGAGCCGAGTACCTCGCCGAGGAGCTCGCCAAGGCAGGCGTCTCGGTCGCCGCCGTCGAAGAGCACCTGGTCGGCGGTGAGTGTCCGTACTGGGGCTGCGTTCCGTCGAAGATGATGATCAGGGCCGCCAACGCGCTGACCGAAGGCCGCCGCATCGCGGGCCTCGCCGGGTCGGCCGTAATCTCTCCGAGCTGGGCGCCGGTCGCGAAACGGATCAGGGACGACGCCACGGACAACTGGGACGACATCGTCGCAGCCGACAGGTTCACGGGTCTCGGCGGGGCGCTCGTGCGTGGCCACGGCAGGATCACTGCGCCCGGTGAGGTCACGGTCGGCGACGAAGTGCTGCGAGCCAGGCGCGGCATCGTCATCGGTACCGGGACTCAGCCCTTCATCCCGCCGGTTGACGGGCTCGCGCACACGCCGTACTGGACAAACCATGAGGCCATTGAGACGGAAGAAGTGCCACCGTCGCTACTCATACTTGGCGGTGGCGCGGTCGGCGCTGAGCTGGGCCAGGTGTTCGCCAGGTTCGGCAGTTCCGTCACCATCATCGAAGGCAGCCCGCGGCTGCTGCCGCTCGAGGAGCCGGAATCGGGCGAGCTCGCCGCGAAGGTCTTCCGCGCCGACGGAATCAAGGTCAGCACCGGTACACCGGCCGAATCGGTTCGCCACGACGGCTTTCAGTTCACCATCACGCTGCAGGGCGGACGTCAGTGCAATGGTGAGCGGCTCCTCGTCGCGACAGGCCGGAAGACGGACCTGGCGGGGCTGGGCGTCGGCGCCATCGGCCTCAACGAGCAGAGCCGGTTCATCAATGTGACCGACCGGATGGTGGCCGCGCCCGGGGTCTGGGCGCTTGGCGACGTCGTCGGCCACGGCGCCTTCACGCACATGTCCATGTACCACGCTCGCATCATCCTGGGCGAGCTACTGAATCGCCCGCGGCACCCGGCCGAATACCACGCCGTTCCGCGGGTCACGTTCACTGACCCGGAGATCGGCAGCGTCGGCCTGACGGAGGCTCAGGCAAGGGAGCAGCACGGCGACCGAATCGCCACGGCGGTCACGCAGATCCCGAGCTCCTCGCGCGGCTGGATACACAAGGCAGGCAATGACGGGTTCATCAAGCTAGTGGCAGACCGCGAGCGCGGGATCCTCGTCGGCGCGACATCAGCCGGACCTACCGGCGGCGAGGTTCTCAGCATGCTGACGCTGGCGGTGCACGCGCAGGTGCCCGTGCAGCGGCTCACCGAGATGATCTACGCCTACCCGACGTTCCACCGCGCCGTCGAGGACGCACTCAGTCGCCTCTAAAAGACCAGCCGCCGCTAGAAACTCGGTCGCCGCGAGCAAGCACGGCGCGCTTACTGCGGCGGCTGGGCGCGCCGGCGCGCCTCGTCGACGGCTAGCCGGAGCTTGTCCTGCTCCGGAACCGACATATCGGTCCGCACGAGCTCCATCGGCTGTCCCTCAAACGCGTGCACGACCGCGTCGAGGTTGGCGTCAGAGCTCAGCATCACCATCGCCGACGTGCCGGGCCACAAGTCGCGTTTGACCGTATCGATCATCGAGCTGTCGACGGTCTCGTGCTGGAGCTTGCGCAGCATCGTGCCGACCTTGCTGCCTGCCTGTGTCACGTGCTCGATCGTCGTGGGTTCCGGCGCGTACTCGGGCCACCTGAGCACCGCCACGTCCATCAGGTTGATCTGGTCCTGCTCGGCCAGCTTCTTGAGCCTGACGACCGCGCTGTCAGCTCCTTCTGTCCCCGCGAAGCGCCACGCCGTGGTTGGCATCGGTCCTGGTCCTCTCTCCGTCCGTCAATCGGATGGTCCCGCTCCGGCCCTCGCGCGGCCTCACCCGCCAGGGGTGGATCACAGGATCACCCGGTATGGATGACGCGAGCCCGGCCGGCGCGGGGCGAACGTGATCGACAGGAAGCAACCGGCCAACTGGGGGCAAGGCGCGGCAGAAGCAGGCGGCGCATATCGGCCGATACCGCGTGTGACGTCAGGGCAGCGTCGTAGCTAGGCCGAATCACCCGCGAGGGATGACGACGCGCCGATGCCGCAGGGGAAGGTTCAGGGTCGCCAACAACGACAGGAAGGACACGATGAAAAACGCTAGAGGTTACTCGTCGTTCCAAGTAAACACCACGCCCCTGGTAGTCGGCGCGGCACTGATCGGCGCTGGCATGCTGATGGGGATCGCCGGCATTGTCGTCGGCGGGACCGCGCTGGCATCGGCCAGCCGGAAGTGGATCAACGAGCTCGACGTGCCGCCGAGCGAGGTGGTCAAGCACAAGTGGCACCAGACCAAGGCTGCGACTAACGCGGGCGCGTCTGCCTGGCAGCAGCACAACGGAATGCAGAAAGCGCACGCCTGACTCAGCCTTAGACCCGACGGCCGGGCGGCCCTAGCTGAGTCGCCCGGCGGGGTTAGTCGCGGCGGTGTCGCGTGGTCCGCGCCGGGAACGGTCATAGTGGAGTTGACGCCAGCTGTGGCGCGCCCTACCCGGGAGGGCGGACATGAGTACCAACCATGCGGACGCGCTAGTGGTCTTCGGCGCGACTGGCGACCTCGCCAAGCTGGAGACGTTCCCGGCACTCGTTGACTTGGTGGACCGGGCCGTGCTCGACGTCCCCATCGTCGGCGTCGCCATGAGCGGCTGGAACCTGGAGCAGTTCCGCAACTACGCCGTGGCCTCTCTCCGGCTGAACGGCCTGAACCCGGCGAGCCCGTCGGCCGTCAAGATGCTTAGCCTGCTGCGTTACGTAGACGGCGATCTGCGTGATGACAGCACCTATCGCAACATGTCCGACGTTGTGGGCGAGGCCGCAGAGGCGCTTTTCTACCTCGAGGTACCACCGCCGCTATTCGGTCGCATCGCGAAGGGCATAGCCGATGCCGGCCGAGCGAAGGACGCGCGGCTGATGGTCGAGAAGCCGTTCGGTCGTGACCTGACAAGCGCTCAGCAGCTCAACGACCTGATGCACAAGTACTTCCCCGAAGAGTCCATCTACCGGGTCGACCACTGGCTCGGCCTCGACCCGGTAGAAAACACGCTGTTCGTCCGGTTCGCCAATGCCGTCCTCGAGCCGCTGCTCAACCGCAACTACGTCGAAAGCATCCAGATCACGATGGCCGAGGCGTTCGACGTGGCCGACCGCGGCCGGTTCTATGACAACACAGGCGCAGTCCGGGACGTGTTGCAGAACCACATGCTTCAGGTGCTTGCCAGCATCATGGCCGACCCGCCAGACGGCAGCGGCATGGAGGCCTGGCGAGACGCGAAGTCGAGACTCATCGGCGCGTTGCAGCCGATGAACCCGGCAGATGCTGTTCGCGGCCAGTATGACGGCTACCTCGACGTGGACGGTGTCGCGGTGAAGTCGAAGACCGAGACGTTCGTAGCCGTCCGCAGTACCGTCAACTCCTGGCGATGGGGCGGTGTGCCGATCCTGATCCGAGCTGGCAAATGCATGCCGGTGACGGCGACCGAAGTCAGCGTCCAGTTCCGCCGGCCGCCGCACGACGTATTCGGCCTGATGCCGTCGGCCCTGTCCAACGGACTGCGATTCCGGATCTACCCCGAGGCCGAGGTCGGCCTCAGCCTGATCGGGAAGAAGCCAGGCGCCGGCTGGATCCCGCAAGTTGAAGACGTCACGTTCGCCGAGCATCCCGGATCCGACATGCGACCGTATGATCGGCTCGTCGAGGCGGCGCTGGCGGGCGATCGCTGGCTGTTCGCCCGCCAGGACACGGTGGAATCCTCCTGGCGGGCCGTCGACGGGATACTCGGCGACGGGGTTGCGTTGCACACCTACGCACGCGGCACGTGGGGGCCGAAGGAGGTCAACGGACTGCTGCCAGAAGGCGTGCCCTGGCACGATCCGGCGGGCTGACGGCGACGCCGAGCATAAGCCCGGCTAGCGCGCGGCCGACCACGACTGGCTGGCTGCGGCCGAACGGAGGGCGGCGGCGCAGGCCGCCACGGCCGGATGCGCGTCGCCGCCGCGGCGACAGGCAATAAGCGTGCGCCGCTTGGCCGGCAGCACAGCTAGCCTCACGCCGTCCGGGCATCCGGCGAGGGCGAGCTCGGGCACTACCGCCACGCCCTGGCCTGCCGCGACGAGCATCAGCACCGCGGCGAAATCGTCGGCGTAGTGGCGGATTCGCGGGGTGAACCCAGCCGCCTGGCAGAGCCGAACCGCCATCAGGTGACACAGCGTGTCCGGACTGCCGACTATCCACGGCTGGTCGCGGCCCGCCACGATCGGATCGGCATCCGCCGCGCCTGCGGTCAGGGTCAGACTGGCGGCGGAGGCCAGGTACACGGGCTCGGTCAGCAGCGGCGCGGTCACGAGGGCCGGATCTGCCTCGACGGGGACGTAGTCGTACTCGTGAACCAGGGCGATGTCCAGCAGGCCGGCGCGCAGCGCGTCCGGCACCTGGGCCGGGTCTAGCTCCGTCACATGGAGGTCCAGCCGCGGGTACGCGGCGGCGAGCTCGACCAGCGCCGCCGGCAGCAGCGTCCGGACCGCGGTGGGGAACGCGCCGATCCGCAGCTCGCCCGCCAGCTCGGTCCGGGCCGACGCCAGCGCGGCAGCAGCCTCCTCTAGGAGGGCGAGCACCGCTTCCGTGCGTTCGGCCAGGTCGGCCCCGGCGGGGGTCAGCACGACGCCGCGGCCGCTGCGCCGCAGCAGCTGTACGCCGGCCTCCCGCTCCAGGGCGCTGAGCTGCTGGGACACCGCCGAAGGCGTGCAGAACTCCGCATGCGCGACGGCAGCGATCGTGCCGAGCCGGGCGAGCTCGCGGAGCAACGCCATCTTGCGAACGTCGAGCATTAGCACAGCTTACGCGTCTGGTGAGGAATCGAAACTGGACCTGCTGAATAGCGCTCGGACATGATCTCCTCATGACACAGCTAGCTGGCCTCTACGTCCCGCTGATCACTCCGTTTACCGACAACGGCGACCTCGACGAAGGCGCGCTCGAGCAACTCGCCCACCGGGTTCTCGATGACGGCGCGGCCGGCCTCGTCGCGCTCGGCACGACAGCCGAAACACCGACGCTCACCGACGCCGAGCGCGCTCGCGTGCTTGGAGTCTGCGACCGCGTCTGCCGGGACCGGGCCGCAACGCTGATCGCCGGCGCGGGCACTAACGACACCGCGCGCTCGGCCGCGGCGGTCGCCGACGTGAGTCGCTTCCCTCAGGTCCGCGCCGCGCTCACGGTCGTGCCGTACTACAGCCGCCCAGGCGCACCCGGAGTGCTCGAGCATTTCCGGACACTGGGCAAGGGCAGCCCCGTTCCCTTGCTCGTTTACAACATCCCGTATCGCACCGGCCAGGCTGTGACCTGGCCCACCATGGCGGAACTGGCGAAGACGCCCGGCATCGGCGGGGTGAAGCACGCCGCCGGGGGGATTGACGATGACACTCTCGCGATGATGGCGGAGCGGCCGCCCGGCTTCCGCGTGCTAGGCGGCGATGATCTCTACATCTCGCCGCTGCTGGCGCTCGGCGCCGACGGCGGGATACTGGCCTCGGCCCACGTGCGGACGGGCGATTTCGCCAGGCTGATCCGGCTGTGGCGGGACGGCGCCATGCAGGAGGCACGGCTACTTGGCCACGAGCTCACGCGCGTCGCGCGGGCCCTGTTCGCCGAGCCGAACCCCGTGGTGATCAAGGCTGTGCTGCACCGGCTTGGCCAGATCCCGAGCCCCGCGGTGCGGCTGCCACTGGTGCGTGCCAGCGACGCGGCAGCCGACGCGGCCGTGTGCATCGCCGCAGGCTGACCGAGTAGGTTAGACGCGACCAGGCAGGCAGAGCGGAGGAAGGGCGGCTGGCCGTGAGCGGCGGACTGCAGCACCTGATCCTGTCCGGTCCGGTCCTGCTGGCCATGCCGGTCGCTGCAGCCGCCGGCGCCGTCACGTTCCTGTCACCGTGCTGCCTGCCCCTGGTGCCGGGCTACCTCTCGTACCTCGCGGGGATGTCTGGTTCGCCCGCCAGCCCTCAGACCGCCGCGGCCGAGTCAGCCGGAGCCCTCAGCCCGGCCATCGCGGTGGCTGGCAGCGCGGCTGGCGCAGCTGTGGCCGGGGCGCCAACGGTCGGCGCTGTGTCGATTGCCCAGAGCCAGGCCGTGCCGGTCCGCAGCCGTGTGCTTCTCGGCACGCTGCTGTTCGTACTCGGCTTCTCGGCCCTGTTCGCCGTCGAGGGGGTGACCGTAGCGAGCCTCGGCGACTCTCTGCGCATGCACGCCGTCGGCCTGACGAAGATCCTCGGCGTGCTCATCATCGTGCTGGGGCTGCTGTTCATTGGCCTGTTCGACAGATTCAGCTTCGCCGGCCGCATCGTCAAGCCGGGCCTGCGGCCGCGGGCCGGGCTCGCTGGCGCCCCGCTGCTCGGCGTGCTGTTCGGGCTGAGCTGGACGCCCTGCACCGGGCCGACCCTCGCCGCCGTTCTCGCCCTCGGGACTACTAGCGGCACCGCGGTGCGTGGCGGCCTGCTCGCGTTTGTCTATGCGCTGGGCATCGGCGTGCCGTTCCTGATCGTGGCGCTCGCGTTCCAGCGCGGGATCAACGTGTTCGCGTTCGCCAGGCGGCACGCGCGGCTCGTGACCCGGATCGGCGGCCTGCTGCTGGTCGCGGTCGGCGTGCTGGAGGTCACCGGCGCGTGGTCCGCCGCCATTACCTGGCTCCAAGTCCACTGGCTAAGCGGTTACACGGCGCCAATCTGACCAGCACCACTCGCTGGGCCGGCTTGCTCACAGAAGGCGCCGGCCACCTCGTCAGCCCATCAGATGGAGCGCGGCGCCAGGTCCGGCGAGCGTGACGTCGGCCGGCTCTGCGGGATCGTACTGGTGACCCCACGCGGCCGCGGCGGCGAGGCCGCCAACCGCGCGCGCCGCCCGCAGGTCGTTCGGCGCGTCCCCGATGTAGGCGAGGGCGCTGGCCGGCACGCCGAGCTGACTCGCGACGAGCACCAGGCCGTCACCAGCCGGCTTGGGCCGCGCCACGAGGTCGCCGCCCACGACGATGTCGGCTTGCAGCCCGGCAGACGCCAGGAGGATCGCGGCGGCCCGGCTGCTGGATCCAGTGAAGATCGCGACCGGGTGCCCGCGGGCGCGGAGAGCGGCGAGCACGTCGGCTACCCCTGGGTAGGGCGCCACCTCGGTCCTCGCCAGCTGGCCGTAGTAGACGTCCGCCTCGGCGGCGCCAACGTCCCGGCCGAGGATATCGGTCAGGATCAGCTCGGGGACGCCGAGCCCGTACCTCGCGACGACATCCGCGGCTGTGACCGCAGGGCCGCCGAGTTCGCGCAGGGCGGCCAGGTAAGCCGCCGGGACGACGGCGCCAGAATCAAGCAGCGTGCCATCCATGTCCCAGACGAGCTGCGTCACCGGTTTTTGCGCGGATATCGCCGGTCTCCGGGTGAAGTCACCAGGTCATCTTATTGCCCTCGGCCGACCGCTGAGCGTGAGCCCCGTGATCACCTTCCGTGACTGGCGAGCAGCCGCTGCGCAATAGCGCAGCCCGGCCACGGCCTCACCTAACGGGAATAAATGTGACCACCGCATCCATTCATCGCAGTTTTAGCGTCATCATCACACGCCATACCGAACGGCATTCCGTAACCCTGCGTACAGGCTTACACTGCTTGGCTGAAATGGGTTGTAAGCGGCCAGTGGCGGTGCGAGACTCTCCGTTGTGGCAATCGCGCTTGACGGGAGTGTTCCCGATTCGAGCCGAGGCGGACTTGCAGGTCAGATCGGCCTAAGCCGGTTCGCGGGCCAACGCGCCGTTAATTCGACGGTCGCTACTGGGTTAACTCCGGGCAATCGCGAGGCCAACGCCCTTTCGGATGACCAGCCGCGGACCGGTGTGGCGGCGCAGTCTGATAGTCAGAACTCGGCGCGCGCCGAGACGCACGGTCGGGCGGCTGCCGGGGACCTGAAGCCGCGGCTGGTAAAAGAATCGTTCGCGCGCCTGATCTCCCAGGGTCCGGCGGCTATGCAATATTTCTATGCGCGTCTTTTCGCCGCCAATCCGGATTGCCGATCGCTTTTTCCGACGAGCATGACGGCTCAGCGCGAGCGCATGTTTGCGGCGCTCGCCCGGCTCGTCTGGAGCCTGGATAATCAGCCCGGAAGCGCTGAGATCCTTGGCGAGCTGGGCCGGGTACATCGGCACTTCGGCGTGACGCAGGCGCATTACAAGCCGTTCTTCGCCGCGCTGCGAGACACGGTTCAGCACTTCATCGGCCCGGGCTGGACTTCCGAGACAGCTTCGGCCTGGCGGGCCGCCCTCGATTACATGTCCGGCACCATGCGCGCGGCGGCCGAAGAGGACGCGAAGACGTCACCCCCGTGGCGCATCGGCGAGATCGTCTCGCATGAACTGCGTGCTCCAGGCGTTGCAGTTATCCGGCTCCGCCCGAGCGATCCGCTCCCGTACGAAGCCGGGCAGTACGTCCCGGTCCAGGTGGTCAGGTGGCCGCGGGCCTGGCGCACCTACTCGATAGCCACCGCCCCGCGCCCCGGCGCGCTCGTCGAGCTGCACGTGCGCGCCGTTCCCGGCGGCGAGGTCAGCAACACGCTCGTCTACCACTCGGAGGTTGGTGACTGCGTCCTGCTCGGCGCGCCCAGCGGCAGCATGACACTCGCCGACTCCGACCGAGACCTGCTGTGCGTGGCCGGCGGCACGGGTCTGGCGCCCATCAAGGCCATCATCGAGCAGGCTCTCGCCGAACAGTCAGATGAGCACGGGCGCAAGGTCACCCTCTTCTTCGGGGCACGCCAGCAGTTCGTCCTCTACTACCTCGAGGACCTGCAGCTGCTCGAGTCCGCGTGCCCGGCGCTGCGCGTATTGCCAGTGCTGTCGGACGAGCCCGGCTACAACGGGCTGTCGGGCCTGCTGCCCGACATCGTGGGCGGCCACGGCCTGTTCGAGACTTCCGAGGCCTATATCTGCGGGCCGCCAGCCATGGTCACGATGACTGCCGCTGTGCTCGCCGCGAGCATCCCGCCCGGCCAGATTCATCACGATCCCCTGCCCTAAGAACGTCCGGAGACCGTCCGCTCCGATCGCCGCATTCGCGCCGGCGGCGCCGGTCTGCAATCGGGGGTCCAGCGCGTCATATTTACGTGACCTATAACAGCCAGGCAGTGACCGCGGGGCGCACCGCGTCGTGAGGCAATACTCCAGCGCTGACGCGCACCACGGAGCGCCCGACGGGCCGGTCGACGAGCTCTACCGGATCCACGCCCTCGGGCTTGTCCGGCTGGCGCTGCTGATCGTTGGCGACCGGACAGCGGCCGAGGATGTCGTGCACGACGCGTTCCTCGGTCTCTACCGAGGCTGGCATCGCCTGCACGATCCGGCGAAGGCGCCGGGTTACCTGCGGGTCGCCGTCGTGAACGGGTGCCGGAGCGTGATCCGTTCGCGCAGCCGCGCCAGGCTCCTCGGCGTGCAGCACGATCCGCCGGTCTGGTCGGCCGAGGCAGCGGCGATGGCGGACGAGGACAGGCGCGCCGTCCTGGCCGGCGTTGCTCGGCTGCCACGCCGCCAGCGCGAGGTGCTCGCGCTCCGGTACTACCTCGACCTACCGGAGCACGAAATTGCCGCGAGCCTGCGGGTCAGCAGGGGGACTGTGTCCTCCACGGCATCGCGGGCTCTGGCCGCACTCGCTCGGGACCTACGGGAGGAACTGTGAAGAGCGTCGAAGAACGGCTGTGCGAGGCGTATCGCGCCGCGGGCGACACTATCAAGCCGGACGCGATCCGCGCGCTCAGCGCACAGGACATCCGCGCACGCCACCGCAACGCGTGGCTGCCGCGCCGCGGCCGAGCGCTCGCGCCGCTGGCGGCTGCGGGGGTCACCGCGGCGGTCGCCCTAGGCGCATCGCTGGGACTGCCAGCACTGACAGCACACCACACGCAGTCCGCTCGCCAGCAGGCTGGATCGTCTGGCGCGCACGCCAAGACCGGGCCCGCCGCGTCGCTACCCAAGTTCGTCGTCGAGAACGACGGCGGCACAATTCAAGTTGTCGATACGGCATCATGGCAGGCCGTCGCGCACGTCGCCGCACCGACGGGGCAGTCGTTCGAATCTGTCGCCGGAGCCGCAGACGACCGGACGTTCGTGCTCGCAGCCGACTTGAACCCCCAGACGACGTGCGCTACCTGGCTCTATGAGATGCACCTCAACAGCCAAGGCGAGCCAGGCCCGCTTAGGCAGCTCGCACCCCGGTCGGCCGGGCTGCCAACGTCGGTTGCCATCAGCGCTGACGGCGGCACGGTCGGATACTCGATCGTGCACTGCGCGGGCAGCGCGGCCGGTCACGTCGGCGCCAGTCAGGCCATCGGCAACATCGGAGTGCTCAGCGTCGCGAGCGGGCAGTCCAGGCAGTGGTCATTCTCCCTCGCGGAGGACTACACGAGTGATCTGTCGCTCTCGGGCAACGGCAGCCTGATCGGGTTCTCCAGCTATCAGGACGGCGTACCGGCCGCCAGCGCCACGCCAGTCGGCCGGTTGCTGCACGCCGATGCGCAGCCCGGCACCGTCCGGCAGCGAGCCCAGATCCTGGTCCAGCCGGCCAGCGCTGTCCACGCGGGCGTGGACAGCGTGGCCTTGAGCGGCGACGGGCACACCTTGTACGCGTGCTCGCACAGCGGTTCGTCGGTGACCGACATGACACAGACCATTAGGGCCTACGACACCGCGACCGGCAACCAGACCCAGGTCCTGCGCACCTGGCACCCGCTGGATCTGTCCTGCATGATCAGCGCCGATCCGGCGGGCGGGCATCTGCTGCTGGCCACCGTCGGGGGCAACACGACCGGACCGGCACCAGGCAGGCACTACGTCAGCAAGCGCTTGAAGACGGTCTTGCCGGCAGATCGCCCGTCAACGGTCCTGAGCTGGATCGACCTGTCCACCGGGGCCATAACGACGCTGCCGGTCCGCATTCCCGTAGGTACCAGCATCGGCCTGTGACGCCATCACCGCTGACCACACGATCTCAAGCGGGTGGCTCGCACGCCGTCCCGTTCCATGCTCGATCTGCTGCCGGCACGAGACACCGGTAGCCGCGATCACCGTGCTTTCCGGCTGTTCCCTGATAGCAGGGAACAGCCGGAGTTCGCCGATGCGCATCGACAGGTCGTAGTGCTCGGTCTCGAACCCGAATGAGCCCGCCATGCCGCAGCAGCCGGCGTCCAGCTCGATGACCTCGGCACCGGGAATGGCGCGAAGCATGGCGACGGTAGCAGCCATGCCAGCGAGCGCTTTCTGATGACAGTGCCCATGGAGCAGAATTCGCTGCCCGCCGCCCGGAACGGGACCCGGGATCACGACCCTGCCCGAGTCGATGGCCGCCATGATCAATTCTTCGGGCAGCCGGGTGGCAGCGGCCACCGACTGGGCTTGCGGATCGCCGTCGAGCAAGGCCAGGTACTCGTCGCGGAGGGTCAGCAGGCACGATGGCTCGGCCGCGACGATCGGCACGCCGCGCGTGGCGGCGTCAGCGAGGCGCGCCGTCATTCCGGTGGCCATCCGCCGGGCCTGGTCGACCAGGCCCTTCGACAAGCTAGACCGGCCGCAGCAGCCCGCATCCTCGAGGCGCACGCGCCAGCCGGCCCACTCCAGCAGCTCGATGTCGGCCCGGCCAGCCGAGACGTCAGTGAACGTCGTGAAGGAGTCCGCCAGGAACACGAGCTCGCCCGCCGCCGCCGGTACCTCGCCAGGACGCGGCCGCCGCCGGAACCAGCTGCGCAGGTTCTGCCGCGCGAACGCCGGCAGGGGCCGGGACGCACTCACGCCGGGCCACCGCTGCGCCGCTAGCCGCAGCGGGCGCACAGTGGCCAGCAGGTTTGATACGGGGTAGGCGGCCGAGCCGAGCCGATTGAGCGCTCGGATCGAGCCGAACAACCGGGACCTGAGCGGGACGCCGTGCTGATCGTGGTAAGCGGCGAGCGCCTCAGTCTTGAGGGCGGCCATGTCGACGCCGAGCGGGCATTCGCTCTTGCATGCCTTGCACTCAAGACACAGATCCAGGATACCGTGCAGCCGGTCATCGCCGAGCGCGGCGCGTGGATCCGGCAAAGACAGCGCGTGTAGCAGCGCGTTAGCGCGGCCGCGAGTGGAATGCTCTTCGTCACGGGTCGCCATGTAGGACGGGCACATGACGCCGCTCGATTCCTTGCGGCACAGCCCGATATTCATGCAGCGGTCGGCGGCGCCACGCATTCCGCCGGTGCCTTCGAAGGTCAAGCGCGTACGGAACGGGGTAGTCGGCGGCTCGGCGTCTCTCAGGTGCTCGGTCATCGCGGGCGCATCGACGATCTTGCCAGGGTTCATCCGGCCGGCCGGGTCGAACAGTTGCTTCGTCTCCCGCATGGCCGCGTAGAGGTCAGCGCCGAACACGTGGCGATTGAATTCGCTGCGCGCCAGTCCGTCGCCGTGCTCGCTCGAGTTGACACCGCCGTATTCGAGGACCAGATCGCGCACCTGCTCGGCGACCGCCCGCATCAGCTCAGGCTGGCCGGGCTGACTCAGATCGATGAACGGCCGGATGTGCAGGCAGCCAACCGAGCAGTGGCCGTAAAACCCGGCTTGCAGGCCGTGTGCGTCGAGGATCTCCCGGAACGCCGCGGTGTAAGCGGCCAGCCGGGCCGGCTCGACAGCGGTGTCCTCGACGAACGCCAGCGGGCGGCGGGAGCCGGTGCTCGCCGCCATCAGCAGCCCAAGTCCCGCCTCGCGGACCGTGAGCACGGCCGCTTGCTCGGCGGCCGTGACCGCCCGCAATATGTGATAGCCGTGGCCATGGGCACGCCAGCGCGCCTGCAACCGGTCGATCCCACCGATAGCCTCGGCCGCCGAGTCGCCGACGAATGTCACGAACAGCAGCGCGTCCGGATCACCGGCGAGCATCGCGCTGAGCGATCGGTACTGGATCTTCTGCCTGGACAGCTCGAGGATGGTCCGGTCGAGCAGCTCCACTGCCGACGGGTCGCATGCCAGGGCGTCCTCGGTCGCCTCAATCGCGGCCTGAACTGACGCGAAATGGCCCACCGCTATTACCCGGTGACGCGGCGCGGGCACCAGATTGACTGTCGCCTCGACGACCGTGACCAGCGTGCCTTCCGAGCCGACGACAAACTTCGCGAGGTCGAGTTCCGGCTGGCCGATGAGCCGGTCGAGCCGGTAACCGCCGGACTGGCGCCAGAATAGCGGGAAGCCGGTCCGGATCGCCGCCTGATGGCGGTCAACGAGGAGTGGCAGCTCCCGGCAGATCGCGCCCTCAAGCGTCGCTGCCGCGCCGCGACGCGCTAGCTCGGCTGCCGTCATCGATGCGAACTCGGCCCGGCTCGCGTCCGCAAGCACGATGTCGACCGCCAGCACGTGGTCGATCGTCATGCCGTAGCGAACCGACTGGCTGCCCGCGGAGTTGTTCCCGATCATGCCGCCGAGCGTCGCGCGGTTCTTCGTGGACGTGTCGGGCCCGAACATGAGGCCATGCCGCCCAGCCGCCTGGTTGAGCTGATCTTGCACCACACCGGGCTGCACCCGGGCCGCGTGGCGCTCGCGGTCAATCTCGACGATCTTATTCATGTGCCGGGAGAGGTCCATCACGATGGCCTGGCCGACGGTCTGGCCAGCCAGGCTCGTCCCGGCGCCGCGCGGCAGTACCGGGACACCGAATTCGGCAGCGGTCGACACGACAGCGCGGACGTCGTCCGCGTCCCGCGGAAAGACCACCCCGATTGGCTCGATGGCGTACATGCTCGCGTCGCGGGAGAATAGCGATCTGCTGTACGAATCGAACCGGACCTCACCACTAACTGCTCGGCGCAACGCCGCGGCGATGTGGCCGTTCTCCCCCAGCTGGCCGTGCTTGGCCGCCTGAGCCGGATCCCTGCTGGCATCGACGTGAGAGGACATATCCATGGCGTATCAGAGCGGCCGACACTTTCTCCAGATCCCGGGCCCCACCAATGTGCCGGATCGTGTGCTGCGCGCCATGGCCGCACCGACCATCGATCACCGCGGCCCCGATTTCGCCGCCCTTGCCCGGCACGTGCTGGCGGGCGTTGGACGTCTGTGCGGCACGTCGCGGCCCGTCGCGCTCTATCCGAGCTCCGGCACCGGGGCGTGGGAAGCCGCGCTGGTGAACACGCTCTCGCCAGGCGACACCGTGCTTGCGTTCGACATCGGCCACTTTGCCGCCCTGTGGGTGCAGATGGCTGCCAAGCTTGGCATTAACGTCCAGCTGGTGCCTGGTGACTGGCGCCACGGCGTGCGCGCCGAGCAGGTGCACGAAGCGCTGTCGGCCGATGCCGGGCACAAGATCAAGGCGGTCACGATAGTCCAGAACGAGACGTCCACCGGCTGCGCGAGCAGTATTCCGCAGATCCGGGCCGCGATGGACAGCGCCGCGCACCCGGCCCTGCTTATCGTCGACACGATCTCGTCACTCGGGTCCATCGACTATCGCCACGACGAGTGGGGCGTCGACGTGACGGTCTGGTGCTCGCAAAAAGGCATGATGCTGCCGCCCGGGCTCGGGCTGAACGCGGTCAGCTCGAAGGCGCTCGCCGCCGCCGGGCAGGCAAGGCTGTCGCGCAGTTACTTTGACTGGCAACCGGTGCTCGCCGCTGCTGACACCGGTCTGTTCCCGTACACGCCGGCCACGAACCTGCTGTTCGGCCTTCGGGAGGCGCTCGCGATGTTCGACGAGGAGGGGCTGCCAGCGGTTGTCACCCGGCATGCGCGGCACGCGGAAGCTACCCGGCGCGCGGTCCGCGCATGGGGGCTAGAGATCGTCTGCCAGGACCCGGCGCAGTATTCGAGCACGCTCACCGCGGTGCAGCTGCCCGCGGGTCACGACGCGGACGCGTTGCGGGCGCTGATCCTGGCCCGGTTCAACATGTCGCTCGGCGCCGGCCTCGGCCAGCTGGCCGGGCGGGTGTTCCGGATCGGTCACCTCGGTGATCTCAGTGACCTGTCGCTGGCCGGCGCGCTGTGCGGAGTCGAGATGGGCCTGACGGCGGCGGGCGTCCGGCTGTCTGGGACAGGCGTCGCCAGCGCGCTCGGTTATCTCGGCTCAGCCGCCTGACCTGGCGGCGCCGTTGCGCGGCGGGCTGATGATTCCGCGAACGAGCCCGCTGGCCATCAGGTCGGCCGGGGTGAGTCCAAGGCGCTCAGCTACTGCGGGCGTGTCCGCTGGGCCGAGTTTGAGTATCGACGTGGCGAGCTCCGGGGCGGTCACGGCCAGATACCCGGACTGGGCGATCCAGAGGTCAGCGGGCGCCGCCAGTGCGACCGCGCCGCCAGAGACGCCTTCCCCGATGACCACGGACGTGACGTATACCGGGCTCGCGGCGATCGCCACGAGCAGCTCCGCGATGGCGGTGCCGACACCGGCTGCCTCATCCGCTGGCTGAGCCGCGGCGCCCGGCGTGTCGATCAGCGTAAGCACCGGCAGGCTAAACCGCGCGGCTAGGCCGAGCAGCCGCGTCGCGGTGCGGAAGCCGGCCGCCGTCGTCGGCGCGCCGGTCTGCGCGATGTAGGCGATCGTCGCGCCGAGGTGACGGCCGAATCCGCAGCGCAGGCCTGCGTCCACCCCGCCGCCGCGGTCGCCGCGCAGTTCGAGAGCCTCGGCGAAATAGTCAGCCAGCCACTGACCAGCGCGCGCCCGGCGGTCGCCGCGCGCGAGCTTTACCTGCGCCCACGCATCCGGCGCCGCCTCGGCGCTCCCGGCCTCCGGCGGCCAGCGCGGCAATGGCGCGCGCTTGAGCATGCCACGAGACCGCGGCGACAGCAGCCTGATGGCGGCGGCGATCTGCGCGCGAAGCCAGGCGACCGGCGTCAGGACGTCCACGAACCCATGCGCCCATTTGGCATCAGCCAGGAACTCACCGGAGTCGGGGTCAGCGCCTCGCGGCCGTGTTCGCGAGCCAGAGAAGCTGACCCTGGCCCCTGAGATGCCGATCAGTACGTCCGCGCACGCGATCAGCGACGACCACACCCCGCCGGTGGTGGGGTCAGTGGCGACCGCGATGTACGGGATGCCAGCCCGGCGCGCAGCGGCCACCGCCGTCGCGAACGCCTGCATCTGCACCAGCGCGCTGGTGCCTTCCTGGATCCGCGCCCCGCCAGACGCGGCGACGCAAACGACTGGCACGCGCTGTGCCATGGCGACCTCGAACGCTCGGGTGATCCGTGCGCCCTCGGCGACGCCGGCGGAGCCGCCGAGGAAGCCGAATTCGAAGCCGATGAGGATGCACGGCTCGCCTTCGACCGTCGCGTGACCCGTTGTTACTGCGTGCCGGGACCGGTTGGCATCCCGCGCAGCGGTGAGCTGGTCGGGATAGCCAGGCCAGTGATTCGGGTTGCCCGGCTCGATGTCGTCGCCGAAGCGGCCGGCGCTGCCGTCGTCGGCTACGTCCGCATAGAGCGGGCGCGAGCCGGTCGGCACCTGGTGGCCAGCGTCAGCCGGCATCGGCCACGGGTGCGTGGTGAAGCAGAGCCTGCCTGAGCACCTCGGTGTGCTCACCGAGAGACGGCGGCGGGAGGCCGGCGGCAAGCCGGCTGCGGCTGTAGCGAACGGGGTTGCCGGGCAGCCGGAGCACGCCGAGTCGCGGATGATCCACTTCCCACACCAAGTCATCTGCACGCGCCTGCGGGCTGTCGTATACGCGGTCGAGCGTCTTCACCTCGCCAGCGGGCACGCCGGCTTGGCGCAGGCGGGCCAGCCAGTCCGCGACGGTCCGCTCAGCCAGCGCGGCAGTCAAGATCTCGTGCAGGCCGGCCGCGTTCGCCAGCCGGAGCGCGTTCGTGGCGAATCTCTTGTCGGCCGGGTCGAGTCCGGCAATGGGCGCGAACCGGCGCCAGATGTCCTCGTTGCCGACCGCTATGACGATCGGACCGTCTGCCGCGGCGAAGGTGCCATAGGGGGCGACCGTCGGATGATGGTGGCCCGACGGGCCCGGCACCTCGCCTGCGATCAGGTACCTGGTGGCCTGAAAGGTGTGGATGCCGACCTGCGCGGCGAGCAGCGAAGTCGAGACTCGCTGGCCAAGGCCGCTGCGGGCGCGCTCCACGAGCGCCGCGAGCACGCCGATGACGCCGAACAGTCCGGCGGTGACGTCGGCAATCGGAATTCCCACCTTCACTGGCTGGCTGCCGACCGTGCCCGTCAGGCTCATCACCCCGCCCTCGGCCTGCAGGATCTGGTCGTAGCCGACGCGGCCGCTGTCCGGACCGGACTCACCGAACCCGCTGATGGCCAGCCGGATCAGCCGCGGGTTTAGCTCAGCAAGCCGGTCGTCGCCCAGGCCGAGCCGCTCCATAACGCCGGGGCGGAAGTTCTCCACGACGACGTCCGCCCATTGCAGGAGCGCCTCGGTGAAATCGCGTTCGGCCGGGTCCTTCAGGTCGATAGCCACGCTTTTCTTGCCGCGGTTGACCGACAGGAAGTACGTGCTTTCGAGCCCGTCGTCGCTCCGGGCAAATGGCGGTCCCCATTGCCGCGTGTCGTCCCCGGTTCCGGGCCGCTCCACCTTGATGACCTCGGCGCCGAGGTCCGCGAGCAGCATGGACGCGTAAGGCCCTGCGAGGACCCGGGCTAGATCGAGGACGTGCACGCCCGCTAGTGGCCCGACGGCTTCCGTTTGCGACATCACATCGACTCCTGGTCGCGCTCCCGGATGAGCTATGCCCCGGCCGGCCCGCCGCGCTGCTCTGCGCGGCGGGCCAGGAGCGCTGACTGTTACGGAGTGGCCGCCGCGAGCGCGCTGGCGGTCATCACGTAGACCTGCTGCTCGGTTCCGGCGGTACTGACCTGGAACGCTCCGTAGGGGCCGAAGGTGTTGTTGAACTTGTTGTAATCGAGATTGCCGCTGGCGCCCTGGTAGTTGATCTTCTTGCCGG
Organism: Streptosporangiaceae bacterium; assembly: GCA_035472835.1. Classification (GTDB taxonomy): domain Bacteria; phylum Actinomycetota; class Actinomycetes; order Streptosporangiales; family Streptosporangiaceae; genus JAJYUU01. The sequence goes on from DATIOU010000142.1 coordinate 23,201, forward strand.
CCTTGATGAGCCGAACGCAGGACGCGTAGGTGTAACACGCAGTCCCCGGCGGGTTGGTCACCTTGCTCATGTCGCGGGCTACGGTCGCGCCGCTAGTGGTCTTGGCGTACTCGTCGGCCAGGGCTAGGGAGATGAGTGCGTCGTAGGCGTAGTTCGCGTTCGCCAGCGGTCCCGCGGCCGCCTGGCTCGGGTAGATCTGGTTGAACAGCTTGATGAACGCCGCGCTAGCAGCGCCCGTGACCGACGTTCCGAAGACCGAGGTCAGGTGCGCGTGCGCGGCCGGGATCCCGATCGCCTTGATGTAGTCACTGCCACTGGTGACGTCGGTGCCAATCCACGGGATGTTCTGGCCGCCGAGCTGCTTGAACTGACGGAAGAGCACGGCGGCTGTCGGCGGGTCTTCCTGGGTGAAGATCACTTGCGGATGTGCGGCGATCGCCTGGCGGACTTGGCTCAGGTAGGAAGTCTGGTCAGGGGTCACGATGATCGTCGTGAGGATGGTGCCGCCGAGCTTGGTAAAGGTCTGCGAGACCGGCTTGAGGAACGTCTGGGCGGCCGGGTCTGAGTAGAACAGCATGACCGCCTTGGTGTAGCCCTTGGTGTGCGCGTACAGCGCCATGGCCACCCCGAGCTGTGAGTCCGAAGGGCTGTCCCGGAAAAAGTACGGATCGGTCTGGTGGTCGCGGGCCGTGTCGCCGCCCTGGAACTCGTCAACGATCTTGTTGCTATCCAGGATCGGCTCGACGCCATTGATCTCCTGCGTCTCCGGCCCGATCACGCCGCTGACGTTCTTCGTGAGCATCTGGTTTGTTGCAGTAACGCCGTCGGCGACGTCGCAGCTCGTGTCGCCAGTAACAAGCGCAACCTTGCGGCCGAGCACCCCGCCCGCCGAGTTGATCTCGCTCTGCGCGACCTTGCTGCCTTGCAGCATTGCCTGGCCGAGACTCGCTAGGCGACCGGTGAAGCACGACAGGACGCCGTACGTGACAGGTCCGGACGAGCTTCCGCCGCTGCTGCCAGCGTTTGATGACGCACAGGCAGCAAGCAGCACGGCCGCAGCGCAGGCACCGACAGACTTGCCGGCTATGGAATGTTTCACGCTGGTACTCCTTAGCACCTTGATCAATTCATCCGCCCGACGTACAGCTCCACGACCTTCTCGTCGTGCAGCAGGTCCGCAGCGGGACCGTCGAGCCTGTTGCGCCCGAGCACGAGGATGTAGCCCCAGTGCGCGTGACGCAGTGTGCGGCGGGTGTTCTGCTCGACGACGCAGATCCCGACGCCAGTAGCGGCGATCTTCTCTATCTGCTCCCACACCGCGCTTTGCAGCAGCGGTGCCAGTCCGGCGCTTGGCTCGTCCAGTAGCAGGACCGCTGGATTGAGCATCAGCGCCCGCGCGAGTGCGAGCATGCTTCGCTGGCCGCCACTCAGCATGCCGGCCCGGCGGCGCAGCGCATTTCTGAGATCGGGGAACAGCTCACAGAGCTCCTCGATCCGGGTCGCCACGCCGTGCCTGCGCGTGAAGGCACCCATTTCGAGGTTCTCCCGGACGGTAAGGTCGGGGAAGACGTTGGAGACCTGGGGAACGTAGCCGAGCCCGCGCTTCACGAGCCGTTCGGGCGCGAGGTTGGTCGTATTGACGTCGCGGACGTAGACGTCGCCACGGGAAACCCGCAGGACACCGCTAAGCGCCTTCATCAGCGTGGACTTCCCAGCGCCGTTCGGCCCGACGATCGCGGTGATCCGGCCCTTCAGCACGCGCAGCGAGATGTCTTCGATGATCGGCGGCCCGCCGTAGCCGGCCGTGACGCCCTCGGCGCGGAGCACGACTTCTGGCGCTGGCTCGCCGTTGAGCAGTGCTGGCTCAGCCATGACCGAGATCCATCCCGAGATAGGCATCCACCACGCGCGGGTTGTCCCGCAAGCCAGCGAATGGCCCCTGCGCTATCACCTCGCCAAGGTCCATCACGACCACCTGATCGCATGTCTTCTCGATGAACGGCAGGTTGTGCTCCACGACGATGACCGTGCGGCCGTCACGCGCGAACTGTCCGACGGCCTCGCCAATCCGCGCGCCGAGCACCGGGTTAACCCCTCCCATCGGTTCGTCCAGGATGATCAGGCGCGGCTCGGCCGCAGCTATCCGGGCGAACTCGAGCAGACGCTTCTGGCCGCCGCTCAGCCGGACCGCCAGTTCGTTCTTCAGCTCCGTCAGCTGAAAGCGATCCAGGATCTCGCGCACAGCGGCGCGATCCGATTCCTCCTTCCGGCGAATCGTGCGCGCTCGCGTCATGCATCGCCACAGGCCCTCGTTGCCGAAGATGCGCCGAGCCAGCATGACGTTGTCCATGACGGTCAAATTCCGCCACTCCCGTGGCGTCTGGAATGTCCGGATGAGGCCAAGCCTCGAGATGACGTCGGGCGCCTTACCTACCAGTGTCTGGCCCGCGAACGTGATCGTTCCTGAGTCCGGGCGCCCGAAGCCGGACACAAGGTCGACGACCGTGCTCTTGCCCGCGCCGTTCGGGCCGATCAGGCCGACTACCTGGCCCTCAGGAACTGCGAAGGTACAGCCGCTGACCGCGCGCACGCCACCGAACGATTTCGAAAGCTCGCTGATCTCCAGCAGCGCCGCAGTCATGGCGCGCCTCCCTCGTCGGGCGCGCCCTCGTGCATAGCCTGGGCAGGCAGTCCGGCCGATTCAGAACCTAACGTGCCACCTGGCATCACCGTGGCGCCGCTCGCGGCCGGGACGACCCTGGCCCTAAACGGCTTGGCCAGCGGCCGAGTCGGCCTGCTCGGCTCGTCGCGGCCGGGCCGTTCCCTGAAGATGCCGGCCGGGCGGAACTTGAGCACCAGGATGATCATGAGTCCGATGAGGACCTGCCGGAGCGCCGGACTGAAGTCTGGCCTCGACGCTGGCGACGGCAGGAACCGCGTGAGCTCAATGAGCCCGACGTAGACGACGAAGACGCCGACGATGACGCCGCGTGGATTTCCCCGCCCGCCCACCAGGATCGCAGCGTAAATCACCAGGAGCTCCTGCGGCGTCCAGGCAGACGGGTTGAAGGCGCTGATGAAGATCGCGAACAGGCCGCCGGCCAGCCCGGCGAGGGCCGCGCCGAACAGGTAAGAACGGTACTTCGCTATGAACACCTTGCGGCCGTATGCGGCCGCCGCGCGCTCGTCCTCGCGCACGGCACGCAGCATCCGGCCGTACGGGCTGCGCGACAGTCGCTGCACCAGCAGGTAGGCGAGGAACAGGATGACGAGGACGACGCCGAGCAGCACGATGCGGTAGCCGTTGTAGGTCAGGCGCAGCGTCGTCTGGCCGGGGTTGATCAGCCCGTAGACGCCGTTGTACCCGTCGAATAGCGGCGTGTAGTTCTCGACAAGCAGGTACAAGGCGCTGACGGCACCGAGGGTCGTGACAGCGAAATAGATCTCCCTGAGGTTCCGCAGCGCGATCGATCCGATGACGGCAGCCAGGGCTACCACTACGACAACAGCCACAAGCATGGCGAGGACAACCGGTAGATGCCAGCCGATGATGTACTTCACGGGCGGCGTCGGCTTGCCGATCGTCAGTACGAACGTCATATAGCTGCCGAGCGCCAGGTATCCATAGAACGCCAGGTCGAAGTCGCCGCCCCAGCCCCAGACCATGTCGAGACCCAGGGCAAGGATGGCGAAGATGCCCGCCTCGGTGAAGACGCTGACCCAGTACATCAGGCCCGCACAGCCGTCGCGCTACGGCGCACGAAGACGCCATTCGGGCGGAACAGCATCAGCACCACGAGCAGCAGGAAGGCGTACTCCAGTTCATACGCCGAACTGGAGTACGCGCCGCCAATCTTGATCACAAGCCCGACTAGGAGCGCGCCGCCGAGGGTCGCATACGGCCGCCCGATGCCACCCGCGACGGTCGCGGTGATCGTCAGCAGCAGGAAGCTGAAGCCAAGCTGTGGACCGAATGAGCCGACCGTCTCCGCCAGTATGAATCCCGCGAAGCCAGACACAGCGCCAGCGAGAGCCCACGTGCGCATGACGATCCCGCGCGCGGGGATGCCGCTGACTTGCGCGAGCGTTCGATCTTGCGCGACCGCCCGGATCGCCTTGCCGAATCGCGTGTGCTGCAGCAGCAGGTACAGAAGTACGGCCACGGCAAGGGCGGAGAAGATCACTTCGATATCCGATGTGGTCCAGAGGAACGGCCCTACGTGGTGCAGGTTGCCCTGCGCGAACGTGTACGAGACGTTCGCCGCTCCGTAGATCATCACGAGGACGTTCTGGACGATGATCGCAGCGCCGAGCGTCGCTATAAATACCGAGATGGGGCTCCGGCCGCGGAACCGCTCGATCAGCCCGATGTTCAGCGCTAGTCCTGCGAGCATCCCGGCGAGCGCGGCGATCAAGGCGGCGGCGGCGACGTTCTGGTGAAAGATGTGCTGTCCGCTATACGCGGCGTACGCGCCGATAGTAAGGAACTCACCGTGGGCGAAGTTAGCTATCCGGCTCACCGCGTACTCGAGCGTGAACGCGACTGCCGACAATGCCAGGATCGCTGCCGTCGCGAGCCCGACTCCGACGCTCACTAAGAGAGTGCTCATGGCATCCCGTCGGCTTGGGCACGTGGGACAAAGGGTAAGTGGCTGAGCCAGTAGCCCGACCATAATGTTCGCTATGCTGGGGTGTCAACGGCGTCTGTACGACCGAGACGGTGCGGCCGAACTAGAACGGCCGGGCTACCGGCCGGTGACGCGCTTAAGCCCGCTGCCAGCCAGGCTGGCCGGCAGCGGTCCGGCCGGAGCCGGTTAATGGAGGGGGCGCGCGACGCTATGGCAGCGAGTCAGCGGGCAGACCGACCGAGTACCGCCGCTCTTCGCGCTCCTGACCGGCGCCGGCTCTATGAACAGCTGGCCGCCAGGTTGCTCGACTACGTCGAGGTCACCGGGATGCGGGTCGGCGACAGGCTGCCGTCCGAGCGCGACCTGGCCGCTGCGTTGCAGGTAAGCCGCGCGTCGGTGCGCCAGGCCACCATCGCCCTCGAAGTACGCGGCACGCTCGAGGTCCGGCACGGTGACGGCATCTACCTGCGCTCGCTGCCGAATGACGCCAGACACCTCATGGACCTCACCACGAAACAGCACCGGCTGCCGGCCATCTTGGAGGCCCGGGAAGCTCTGGAGACGCAGCTCGCTGCCCTCGCCGCCGTACGCAGGACCGAGGCAGAGATTGCCGCGATGGATAAGGCGCTGGACATCATGGCGGCTGACATCGACGGGGGCGGCATCGGCGAGGAAGGCGATCGGCTTTTCCACGAGGCCATTACCAGGGCGGCGCGCAGCCCCCTGCTTGCCGACTTCATGGCCGGGCTTGCCGCGCCGATCAGTGAGACGCGGCGCAGCTCGCTCGGCGAACCGGGCCGGCCGCGCCGGTCGCTCCGAGCCCACCAGCGGATTCTGGAGGCTATCCGCCGCGGCGACGCACCAGTCGCTCGTCGGGCCATGCGCCGTCACGTCAACATGGTCGCTGACATCGGCCTGCTGCGGTGGGCCGCGGTGCAGCGCGACAGCGACGACGGCAGCGCTGCCGGCAGGACCGCGTAGCCAGCGACACGCGTCCAGTGTCACGGCCCTGAGCTACTGCGCTGCCCGGCGCGCAGCTTGTCGAGCAGGGCGACGCATGCGTGGACTGCCCTGGTGTGCGGAACCTCGATCCCGAGGTGTCCGGCTAGCTCAACGACGGCACCGGTCATGCAGTCGACCTCTAGTCGCTTGCCGGCCTCGAGATCCTGAAGCATCGACGTCCGGTGACCGCCGACCCCGAGCCCGGCTGCCAGGCGGCGGTCGAGCGACACGGGAAACGTCACACCCAGCCGCGACGCCACCGCCGCGCACTCTGCGAACACCGCTCGCAGCAGGTCATGCATCGCTGGCAGCGTGCCGAGCTCGCCAAGCGTCGCGCCCGTCAGGGCGGTGGTCGGGTTGAACGCGACGTTGCCGACGAGCTTCAGCCAGATCTGATCCCGCAAGCTCGCTTCGACCGGAGCGCGCAGCTGTCCGGCCGTAAAGGCGGCGGAGATGAGTCTGCACCGCCCGGAATCGCTCCCGTCAGGCTCGCCGAGTGTGAACCGCGTCCCCTCAACGTGGCGGATGACACCGGGTTCGACGATCTCGGTCGAGCAGTACACGACGCAGCCGATGTTGTGCTGCGGCGCGATGGAGTTCGCGATGACGCCGCCCGGGTCGACACTCTCCAAGGTCGTCAGCCCGAACGCATCGGGCAGCGACTGGGAGTACCACAACGGGATCCCGTTCTGCGCCCAGATGGCCGCCGAGCCGGGAGCCAGCAATTTGCCGAGCCGCGGCGCGATCTCGGGCAGGCTGTAGGCCTTGAGTGCAACAAAGACAACGTCGGCATTGGTGATCTCGGCGATGTCGTCTGTTGCGTGCGGATGGGCAGTGAAGTCGCCGCGCGGAGACAGCACGCGAACTCCGTGCACCTGCATTGCCCGCAGGTGATCACCCCGAGCGATGAGGGTTACGTCAGCCCCGCCGCGGTCGAGCGCCGCCCCCACGTAAGCGCCGATCGCACCGGCCCCGAGCACCGCGAATCTCACGGTTCCGGCCGCTGCTGCGCGACGAATTCGGCCACACGCCGCCGCTGAACCTTGCCTGTGGGAGTGTGCGGTATCTCCGTCAGTACGTCGATTCGGGCTGGCACCTTAAACGCCGCGAGGCTCTCCCGGCAGTGATCGGCCAGTTCCTTGACCGACGCATCGGAGCTCAAGGTGACCGCCGCGCCGACGAGCTCGCCGTACTTGGCGTCGGCTACGCCAAAGCAGACGGCGTCCCGGACAGCCGGGTGCGACATGAGCACCTGCTCGATCTCCGCCGGGGCGATGTTCTCACCGCCCCTGATGATCATTTCTTTGAGGCGTCCCTCGAGGAAGAGGTAGCCGTCACGGAACACGCCGCGATCGCCGGTGCGGAACCAGTCGCCGAAGAATGCCTCGGCCGTTGCCTGCGGGTTGTTCACGTAACCAGACATCACGCCCGGCCCGCGGATCACGACCTCGCCGGGGAGGCCATCGGCCTGCAGCGTCCCGTGCCGATCGGCGATGCCGATTCCGGTGCCGGTGGGCACTCCGACCGACCCTGGCAGCCGAGCGGCGGGTGGCAGCGGGTTCGCGGACATCTGATGGCTCGCCTCGGTCATGCCGTAAGCCTCCAGCATGGGTACTCGGTAGATGCTCTCTGCCCTGTCGAGCAGCGCGGGCGACAGCGCCGAGCTACAGGAGCGCACGAACCGCAGCGTGTCGGGCGCGCCGGCCCCGTCGGCCTGATCAAGGATCATCTGATGCAGCGTGGGACCTGCCGACAGCCAGGTTGCCCCGTGCTCGCGCGCCTGCGGCCAGAAGCGGTGCGGCGTGAATCGGCGCGGGGTGATGACAGCACCGCCGGCCCCGAGAGCAGCGAAGGTGGAGGCCACGAGGCCGTGGATGTGGAACAGCGGCATCACGCAGAACGACACGTCGGAGGCGCTGAGCTGGTAGTGCGCCGCAATTGTCCGGGCCGATGCCATCAGGTTGCGCTGCCGGAGCGGTACCTGCTTGGGCCTGCTCGTCGTGCCGCTGGTGTGCAGGACGAAGGCCACATCGTCGGGCTGGCCCGGCTCGAACGAGCGCTCTGGGGTGCCAGCGACGCCGCTGGAAGTCAGCTCCGGCGGCCCATCATCGGAAGGCCGCACCGCGACCATCTTTATTCCGGCCGTGTCGGCCGCGGCATTGGCCGCGCCGACCCCGCTCGCCGGCGTCAGCATCAGCCTGGGCGCGATGTCGCCTAGGTAGAAGCTGAACTCCGTCTCGGTGTAGGCCGGATTCAGCGGGGCAGCAGCAGCACCGAGCGCGGTGATGGCCAGCAGGAGCAGCACGATGTCCGGGCCGTTGGGAAGCGCGAGCGCGACCCGATCGCCGCGCCGGACACCCAATCCAGCCAGTCCCCGCGCCAGGGTCTCGACCCTGGTAGCCAGCTGGCCATAGCTGAGGGCCCCGCCGGTGTCCGCCACGATGAGCGCTCGCTGTGTTGGGTCGGCTTGTCCCAGGAGCGCCGTCAGTGGCTCGGCGGGCCTGTCTGCAATCGTGGCGCCTTCGGTCATGGGCCACACCCTTCACATCAGCGCGCACACTTGTCCCGCTTCACCCTAGTCGGCCGGAAACCGGACGGCCGAGTCACCGGCGCGGCCCTTTCTCCACAGAGGCTGCATAGGCGTCGGCCTCGGTCACACCGCGCCAAGCGACTCTTTCGGGACGAACAGCACAAGCACAAGTGAGTGCGCCGCGCGGAATGCGGTTGTTCAGGCGAGCTGTCTTGCTACTTGCCACAGGAGCGGCGAGCCGATGGACTCCTGCACCGCCCGGGCGAACAGCCACGCGCGAACTCGGCCGGGGTCGAGCCCGGCCAGTCCGGCCATTCGGTCCGCGAGGCCCGCGGGGTCGGCGGCCAGTCGACTGTCACAGTTCAGCATGTGCTGGAGCGTGTCGTAAGCGGGGTCGCCCACGTAGGGCTTGGGGTCAATGACGAGCCACGGCTGACGGCTGGCGGCCAGGATGTTCTCGGCGTGCAGGTCAGTGCACAGCAGCACTTGATCGGTAGCGGTGCCCGGCAGCTCTCGGAAGAGCGCAATCCCGGCTCGGGCCAGTCCAGGGTCGATCCGGTCGGCCAGCGGGGCAGCGGCATACTCGGCCTCGAACTCATCGGCCCACGTCGCGCACATCTGCGCCAGCGGTCGGAACGGGTGGGTGCCGTGCGGCTGGATCCAAAGCTGGCTGAGCAGCGCGGCTACAACGACGTCCTGTGCTGGCTCAGGCAGTAGCTGTCCCAGTACGGTGCCGGGCAGACATCGCTCCAGTAGTAGCGCGTAGGAACGTTCGCTGTCGGTGGCGGCATGCACGCGGACGGCCCCGTTCCCATCCCATGCTCGCAAGCCAGCCGCCTCGTCGCGCTCATCCCCGCCCGGAAAGCGGAACGCCACCTTGAGAACCAGGGCGGTGCCGGACGCGTCCGTAGCGGGGGCCGTCCACGAGCACTGCCCGCCCGGCTCGAACGGCTCGCCAACCGACAGCGACCACCGATCAGCCAAGTCGGCGACGAGCTGCGGCATGCGGCCCAGCCACTCGCACACCTCGGGCTCGCGCGCCGCAGTCTCGGCCAGATACTGCGGCACTGTGCGGCGGTGGAAACCGCCGCTCTGAGCGGTTAGATTGCTGTCGTACCGCACCGGTAGCGGCTCCCTTTGCATCCACGCCCCGTTGAGGAGTCCCGCCATGTCAGGAATCGGGGTGCGGCCGTTCCACCGTCGCGACCGCGATCAGCTCACCGACTTGGTTAACGCCCACGCCGCGGCCGTCGTGCCCGGCGTGGGCGTGTCGGTCGCGACGATGCTCAGCCACCTGGAACGTGATCCAGGCGAATTCATCGTCGACCCGTGGGTCACTGAGCGCGTCACCCTGGTCGCGGAGCAGGACAACCGGGTGAGCGCGGCCGCCCATTTGCTCCGCTACGGCAACGACGATCGCGTCGCGCCAGCTTACCGAAATGCTGGGGAGATCCGCTGGCTGCTGTTCTGGCCCGCAGGACCCGGGAACGCCAGCCCCTGGTGGACGGCGGGAACGCGGGCCGCCGCCGATCTCATGGCCGCGTGCATCGCGCAGTTCGAGCACTGGAGCGTCACCGGCCAGAGCGCCGGTGGTGAACTACCCGTGCCCGGCGTCTACGGCGTACCGGAGCAGTGGCCGCACGTCAGCGCCCTGTACGAGCAGGCCGGCTTCGCGCACGACGGCCACACGGAGGTGGTCTACCTGGCGCGCGTTCCTGACCTCGCGCGGCTGGTGAGCCCGCCCGTAGTCGGGCTTGACCTCAAGCGGACGGTCGGGCTGACCGGCACCCGGCTGTCGGCAGTTCTCGCCGGCGAGGTCATCGGTTACATCGAGGTGGAGATCCGCGCCGAGGGCGAGCGGCTGGCTCGCCAGGCGGGCTGGGCCGATGTCGGCAACCTGCACGTCGGCGAGCACTTCCGGCGCCGTAAGGTCGCGACGTGGCTACTCGGACAGGCCGCGGACTGGCTAGAGCTGGCCCGCGTCGACCGGCTGCTCGACTACGCCTACCTGGACGGAGCAGATGCGACCGGGATGACGTACGACGACTACCGGGCCTTCCTGGCTGCTCTTCCCTTCAGGATGCTGACCAGGACCAGGCGCGGCTGGACAAGAACCCAGGTCTAGACCGGAACGGGGACGCTCTGGCTAAGTCGCCGCTGCAACCTCGGGCAGGATACGCCGCAGTGCAGCAACGTCGCCGGTGATATCGAGGCCAAGATCGGCGGCCTCCGCGGCGGTGATGATCCCGTTGAACAGGCCCAGGATGAGCCGTGGCTCGCCGCTCAGGACAAGGTCGGGCGCGAGCGCCGGTCCGAGCCGCATGGATACCTTGCCACCAGCCACGTCGACAGTCACCGGCGTGCTGGCGGCGCGTAGCTCGATGGAGGCGGGCGGCCCATCGGGATCGCGGTCGTCCAGAGACCAGACCGAGAATGCGAACCAGTGGGCCCGGAACGCGTCGCCCGCTGGCGGGTCGGCCATGTACCTGAGCCCCCACCGGTAGAAGGCGTCGAGGACCGGCGCCAGCTGCGCTCCAGTCTCCGTCAGGTGGAACAGCGTGGTCGCGATCGGCGGCGGAGCTTCCTCGCGCCGGATCAAGCCAGCTGACTCCAGCTCACGAAGCCGGTCCGAGAGGAGGTTCGTGGCGATTCCCGGAAGCCCGTCCCTTAGGTCGGTATACCGGCTTCCGCCGCGAATGAGGAGCTCCCGGGCAATCAGGAGAGTCCACCGGTCCCCCACGACGTCCAGGGCCTTGGCTATGGAGCAGTACTCGCCGTACGTGCGCATACCACGAGGATAGCAGAGTTTACTTGAACTCTGAGTCTAATAACTTGACTTTCTCAACTTAGAGCTGGAGCATCTCAACTATGAGACCTAAGTCACTGATCCTCGTGGCGCTGCTACTCGCAGCATTCCTCGTCAACCTCGACACAACACTGGTCAACGTGGCGCTGCCCGCGCTGGTGCGCGAGCTGCACGCCACCACCACGCAACTTCAGTGGGTGGTCGACGCGTTCAACCTCGTCTTCGCCGCCCTGCTGCTCACCTTCGGCAGCATGTCGGACCGGTTCGGCCGCAAGGGCATGCTGCTGGCCGGGCTTGCCGTATTCGGCACAGCCAGCTTCGTGGGCGGCTTCACGACCGACCCAGCGCAGCTCATCGCCGCCAGGTCCGTGATGGGCCTGGGCGCAGCCATGACTTTTCCCGCGACGCTCTCACTGATCTCGAATGTCTTCACCGAGCGGAGAGAACGCGCTCGCGCCATCGGCTTGTGGGGCGCAATCGCGGGTGTGGCCATCGCCATGGGGCCCATCGTCGGCGGCTGGCTGCTCGAGCACTTCAGCTGGGCCAGCATCTTCGTGGCCATGGCGCCAGTGGCTGGCATCGCCATAATCCTCGTGGCCATCGTGGTCCCGACGTCGAAGGACCCGGACGCGGCCGCTCCTGACATTCCGGGCCTGGTCCTGTCAGCCGCAACGATGGCGCTGCTGGTATTCACCATCATCGAGGCCCCGGCCTATGGGTGGACAGCAGCGCGCAGCGTCGCCGGCTTTGCTGCCTCGGCTGTCCTGCTTGCCGCATTCATCTTGCGTGAGCGCAGAACTCCGCACCCGATGCTGGACGTCCGGCTGTTCCGCAACATGCGGTTCAGCGCCGCGAGCGGAGCCGTCACGATATCGTTCTTCACCCTGTTCGGGTTCATCTTCTTGATGACGCAGTACTTCCAGTTCGTCCGCAGCTATAGCCCGCTGTCGACCGGTCTGCACCTGCTCCCCGTCGCTCTGTCGGTCGGCGCCGGGTCGGTGGCCGGGACTCAGCTGGCCGTGCGTCTCGGAACCAAGCTCGTTGTCACAACAGGAATGGTCGCGATGGCCGGGTTCTACGCCTGGGTGGCGGCCACGGTGAGCTCGACGCTCAGCTACAGCGTGATAGCCGCGCAGATGGTGGTGTACGGACTGGGCCTTGGGCTCACGTCAGCACCCGCCACCGAATCGATCATGGGGGCGATTTCGAGGCGCAAGGCGGGCGTTGGCTCAGCCGTCAACGACTCAACCAGACTCGTCGGTGGCACGCTCGGCGTGGCGGTTATCGGCAGCGTGTACGCGTCGGTTTACGGGTCGCGGCTCACGGCCACGCTCCCGCCGGGCCTTCCTAGCCGAGTCACCGCCGTCGCCCACCAGTCCGTCGGGGCGGCGTATGCGGAAGCCGGTAAGGTCACTGGCCTCGGGCATCCGGTGCTCGGGCATGCGCTGCAGCACGCTTCCGCTAACGCCTTCCTGCGCGGCCTCACCACCGGTTCCGTCGTCGCCGGTGTCGTCGCTGCCGTCGGCGCCATCCTGGCAGTCATGTTCCTGCCTGCTCAGCCCGCGGGTGTTCCGGACGAGACCGCCGACGTGCCGTCGGCAGCACCGGCCGCGCAGACCGAACCCATCCAGATATCAGTCGGAGGAAGCAAATGAGCAGTGTCGATGAGCTCTTGGAACGCAACCGGGCCTTCAAAGCCACTGGCGCCTACGAGGGTCTGTCGATCTTGCCGCGTGCGCCTGTCTTCGTGGTGACCTGCCTCGATCCGAGAGTCGACCCGGCGGCGTTCCTCGGGCTCGCTCTGGGCGATGCGCCGGTCGTCCGTAACGCGGGCGGGCGAGTCACCGAGGCCGTCATCGACGACATCGCATTCATCAGCTACACAGTCGGCCTCATGCTCACGGATGGGCCTCTGTTCGAGGTTGCGGTCATCCACCACACCGGTTGCGGCACCGGATTCCTCGCTGATGCAGGTTTCCGTCATGCCTTTGCCACCCGAACCTGCCTGGACGAGTCCGTCCTCGCGGATAGTGCTGTCATCGATCCTGAGCAGACCGTCGCGGCAGACGTGAACCGGCTCCTGGCGTCGCCGAAGGTGTCGGAGCGGATCTCAGCAGCCGGCTACGTATACGACGTCGACACCGGGCTGGTCCGGATGACGGTCGCGCCCGCGCAGCCTGCGGCGCGGCCGGCCTAACCGCAGTGCGCTTGCAGCCAGCTCCCGATTCGCTCGATTGCCCGGTCCGACTCGGGCAGCAGACCAGCGAAGGCGTGCCAGACGTGCGGCATCTCGGGCCAGACCTCGAGCCTGACATCGACGCCCTCGGCGCGGGCCTTCGCGGCGAATCGCGTTGAGTCGTCCAGGATCACCTCGGCGCCGCCGACGTGGATCAGGATCGACGGCAGTCCGCGCAAGTCAGCGTAGAGGGGTGACGCGTAGGGATGCCGCGGATCGGCCCCGGCCAGATACGTCGCCGCGGTCTCGGTCATGCCGGACGGCTTAACCATCACGTCCACGTCGGCGCGGGTGCGCAGCGAGTCACCGGTGAGGGCTAGGTCGGTCCAGGGGGACATCGCGACCGCGGCGGCGGGGAGCGGGTCACCAGCATCGCGGAGCGCCACCAGTGTCGCGAGAGCAAGGCCACCGCCGGCTGAATCCCCGGCGATCGCGACGAAGGCGGGATCGGCACCACCGCGCAGCAAGAACCGGTACGCCATCAGCGCGTCATCGACAGCGGCCGGAAACGGGTGTTCGGGCGCCAGTCGGTAGTCGATGCTCAGCACCTGCGCCTGCGCGGCCGCCGACATCAGCGCGATCATGTGCCGCAGCGTGGCGGGTGAGCCGATCTGATACGCGCCGCCGTGCAGGTACAGCAGTATGCGGCCCGGCAAGACGCCCGCGGCGACAACCCACTCGGCCGGCACTCCGCCGGCGTCGGTCGGCTCGACTGTCGTGCCAGGCGGCGGCTGCGCCGCGACAGACTCGGTCGCCGCGCGGCGCTCTTCGATCGTCAGCGCATCGAGGTCGAGGCCGCGCAAGAGTTCGCGCACCGTCGCCAGTTCGGCGCTTGCCACCGGCCGCCTCCCCCAACGTGGGCCAAGCAACTGTCGTCGCGCGGCCATCCTCGTCGCCGCCGGCCGGGCCAGGCAACCAGTTATCTGGCGACGCGGCAGTCAGATTAGCGGACCGGACTCTACGGGCGCATGCCGGTGTCGATCCACCTTTTGAACACCGTCGTGCGCGCCTCCGGCCAAGCGCCATCGCACGGCATAGAGCCATCCTGCAGCCTGGCGAGGATCTCGGCGCTACGACTGCGGACATCGTCATAAGACCAGAGATCCAACGCGAAACTCATCGATTGCCGGTCGCGTTCCCGGAACAGCGGCTTGATGTGCGCCGCGAAGCCAACGGCCTCGGTTGGCCCGGGCAATGTGTCGTCTGGTCCGCTGACCTCGGTGTTGGCCGCTGCCGGAGTCGGGGCGGGCGGACCGGCGGGGCCCCAGTCCCAGCGTGGCGCCGCGCGCAGCGGAGCCGGCCCAGCCCCGACAGCGCGCGAAGTCCACTCCACGCAGGAGGCGAAGACGGCCCGGAAGCTCGGGTCCTGCGGCAGCCGAGCTTCGTCGGCTGCCTGGCTGACGAGGCTGACCCAGCGGGCCCGCTGGCCGTCGCCGGCGTCCCAGCCAGTCAGGCCGACGGCAGCTGAGATATTGCTGTCCGGCGCGCCGCTCGTGGGTCCGCCGAGTGCCATCGTGAGCCAGCGGGCTAGGCGCTCGGCCTGATCGGCGGGCATGGCGGCGAAGGCGGGCGCGAGCGATTCGTCGGCTGGAATGTGCTTCTCATACAGCAGCCGGGCCAGCCTGGTCAGTGCGGGCAGTCCGCCGGCCCACTCGAACGGCGTCGACTCGTGACCATCTTCCGATAGCGGGTCGGTGAAGCCGACATACCAGTGCATGCCGCTGCAGTATGGCTTGTTCTGCGAGTGACCACATCGGCAGAGCGCGTAGTGCTCCAGCGAGGAGCCCTCGGCGCGCGCCGCGGGCTGGCCGTCGGCGGTCAGCAGACTGATCGCCCCGGTGATCCGGTACGGGCCATCCTTGGTCACCTCTATCGCCGGCGGCCTGGTGTCGTTCCAGTCCACCTCGTCGCGAGCCTCAGTGCCGTCGATCGCGAAACTGAGCGCGCCGGACGGGCAGTCACGCACGGCCCGGACGATCTCGTCCATCCGTCCGCCGCTCGGCGCCACGAATGGCTCGGCGCTAGTGCGGAAGACAGTCGCCAGCCGATCGGTGCACAGACCGGAGTGCTGGCAGATACCGCGGTTGTCGAAGATCGTCAGCTGCTGCCCCGGGTAGGTGT
This sequence comes from Streptosporangiaceae bacterium, assembly GCA_035472835.1. Taxonomy (GTDB): domain Bacteria; phylum Actinomycetota; class Actinomycetes; order Streptosporangiales; family Streptosporangiaceae; genus JAJYUU01. The sequence goes on from DATIOU010000142.1 coordinate 38,524, forward strand.
CACGCCTGTCCGGCACGCGCTTCGGGTCCTTCTCGTCGGAGAACCCGGTACGGGCGTGGCTCCCGTCGCAACGCGGCTTGATTGCTGAAGCGCCGCACCGGCACAGCGCGAGCTGGGGAGCGGGACGGCTGGCGCCACCGAGGTAGTTGAGCAATGTCGGCACGTTCGTAACGAGATACGGGCCATTGTGCTCGGCCTGAACCGTTGTCGGCAGAGCGGCCTGTAGCTGCCAGAGCTCCTCTAGTCGGGTGGCTGCCTTGCCTGGAGGCGCCAGCTGAATCGACAGATCCTGCAGGGCGGCGGTCGCCTCGGCGAGCTCCGGCGGACAATCCGCGGTGCCACCGAGCCGGGTTCGCAACGCGGAAGCAGACTTGGCGAGATCCCACACGCGGGCGCTGAGATCGGCAGCCCCCGGTGCCTCAGCCTCAGTGGGTGCCGGCATTGCCGGACCAGGCGATGCTCCGCGGCCCGGCCCATTCTGGGCTGCTGCGAACAGCGCGCCCGCGAGCGGCCGCAGGACGCTGGCGACCAGCCGCGGCGCTATGACTGCTTGCTCGCTCGGATCGCAGCCTTGCAGGTTCGCCGCGGCGGTAACTGTCGACCGCGCCGCCGCGAACAGGCTGCCAAGCTCGCCGCCCGCGTTGCCGGCACTCGCGGCTAGCTCATTCGACCAGCTGACCAGATCGGCAAGCTCAGCCGGAGCGAGCGCGGCTGGCTTCGCCGCGAGCGAAGCGTGCGAGGACGTGCTTGGCAGCTGGGCCGCCAGCGATCGCGCGACGTCCCGCAAGACGCCCTGCACCGGCGTTAGCCGGGCCGATATCGCTGTGCCCCGGCCTATCTGCACCTGGTCGCATAGCCAGCTCGCCTCATCCAGCCGCTCGGCGAGCAGCGCCCAAGCCGCGTCCCGGTGTGGCATCAGGTAGTCGGTCTCATAGAACAGCTCGAAGCTTGGCCCGGCCGTCTTGCCAGGATGCTCGGCCCCGACCGGCAGGGTGGTGATCACGTCACCCAGCGGCTTGATCACGCGCAGCATGAGCGCGACTGTGGCATCGGCCAGTACTTGCAGCTGCTCGTCGGTTTCCTCGGTGTGCGCAAAGAACCGCTCGAAAATCTGCAGCAGGATCTCGTAGCCGACGTTGAACAAGTCGGCGACCCGAGCGGTCAGCAGATCGGAGATCAGCGGTACTTCGACGTCGCGCTCTGGCTGCCGCACGTTGGCTGCGATTACTGATCGCACCGGATCGAAGCCCGGGTTGGCGGCACTCAGCCGCTGGTACTCGTCGAGGATCGCGACGAACTGGCCGAAGTGCGCGTCGCGCCAGTTCCCGCGCGGTCCCTCGCCCTGCTCCAGAATCTCGTCGATCGCCCGCTGCGCGCTTGCCAGGTCCGTCACCGCGACGAGCTCCGGCCAGCCGAAATGCTTCGGCGTGGCCTGCGCCCGCGGCGGGCCGACGAATAGCCAGTCCTCGCCGTGCTTTACGACGAGCCTGGCCAGCCCCGCCTCAATCGAGCGGTACAGGTGCCCCACTGTCTTAAAGTCCTGACCGCGCGGCACGATGTCCCGCTTGTTCAGAACTGGAGTAGCCGCGGCCATCGCTGCGAGGCCGTCGGCATCGTCAAGGTCCATGCCCTCGGGCCGCTCCAGGAACATGAAATGCTTAAGCGCCTGCTCGCCGAACGGCAGGAGCGCGAGTCGCACCCCGGCCGGGTAGTGGCTCGCCGGGGCAGGCAAGTTGGGCCTGGACATGTGCGGCGCGGCGCCGATAGCCGACAGGATGTTCTGCACGAGGGCGAGGTGCAGCATCTCTTGCGCGGCCACGTGCGACACCTGCTTGCGCCACCGTTGTACAGCGTCCAGCTCAGCCTCGCCAAGCCCCTCATCCGCCGCCTGTTTCAGGGAGAACGCCGCGAACAGGTACTGACACATGATCGCGTGCTCGAGCTCTGCTGCCTCGCACAGCATGTAGATCAGCGCTTCGCGATGCTCGATCACGAACGGCGCTTCGGGCGCCGCTACACCGCCCCTGGTGGCGATGACCGCTGCAAGCCTGCCCTGGCCGCTGGCCGTCTGGCCGGCTGTCGCGTCGTGGTCGTTGTCGTTGGTCATGATTACAACGTTACAGCCAGCACGGTCGCTGGCCGCGCGGGACAGCCCTCGGGGCTTGTCCGCTGTGATCGGCTGTTGACGCTAGCGCTCAAGCACCTGCTTGAGGACCTCGAGCTGGGCGACCTCCCGCTGCATCTGGCGGCTGATGATCGGCGTCATGAGCTTCATAATGCCGGCCGGCTGCAGATCAAGCGCAAAGCGCAACCGCGTGCTGTTGTCTGGCGTCTTCGTCAGCTCGAATATGCCCGCTGGCCGAGCAGGTCCCGCAATGACGCTGAAGCCCAGGCGCGAGGGCGGGTTGTACTCGGTCACGCGGTAGTCGCCAGCGATGCGGCGGCCACCAGGACCGGCGAGGACCTGCCGGTACGTGGCCCCCTCGCCGTCGGCTGATGACGTGCGCTCGATTTCCAGGACGCCGGAGCGCCATTCCCGGTTATGCGTGCCGTCGGCCAGGTACCTGAATACGTCATCGACCGAGCGGTCGATGATGATGGTGTGCTCGGAGTGCGCCATAACGCTCATCCCTTCGTGCCAGGTTTCTTGACTGCGAGGTCTTCGTTCCGGGTTGCTGCTGCGCGGCGGCGGGATTCTTCGAGATAGTTGCGTTCGGCCTGGTTGCCGACGAGGTCGATGGCCACGTCGTAGTCGGCTATCGCCGCTTCCTCATGGCCAGCTCGCCGGTGCAGGTCGGCGCGCACCGCCCAGACCCGATGCGAGTCGCGCAGCGACGGATCACGGGTCAGCTGGTCAAGCAGCGGCAGCGCGGCTTCCGGGCCGGCTGCCATGGCTACCGCCACCGCCCGGTTCAGCGCGACCACCGGCGAGTCCTGCATCGCCGCCAGCTCGTCATACAGGTCGATCATCGCGTTCCAGTCGGTCGCGGCGAAGGACGACGCGGTGGCATGGCAGGCTGCTAGCTCTGCCTCAAGAAGCAGGGCAGAGCGGCCGCCCAGGCGGGCTCTCGCAAGCGCCTGAATACCATCGGCGATCAGCGCCCGGTCCCACCGAGCCCGGTCCTGGACCTCGAGCGTGATCAGGGTGCCATCGGGCCCGGCCCTGGTCGCCCACCGGCTGAGCTGAAACGACAGCAATGCGCGCAGCGACCAGGTCTCGGCCTCGCCGGGCGCAAGTTCGGTCAGCATGCAGGCCAGCCGGTGTGCTTCCCGGGCGAGGTCCTCCCTCGTGACGGCCTGTCCGCCGCCCGGCAGGTAGCCCTCGTTGAAAGCCAGGTAGATGACGTCCAGGACGGAGCCCAGCCGGTCGCGGACGTCGACCTCGCCGTCAGCGAACGTAACGCGGTGCTGCCGCAGGGTTCGTTTCGCCCTGACAACGCGCTGGGCGATCGTCGTCGTGGGCAGATGGAAACCGCGAGCGATCTCCTCGGTGGTCAGGCCAGCCACCATCCGCAACGTCAACGCGACCTGCGCGTCGGCGGGCAGCAGCGGATGGCAGCACATCACTATGAGCCGCAGCCGGTCGTCGGCGATCTGCTGCTGGTCAGCATCTGGCCCGGGCTGGCCCAGCGGCAGCCTCCGGAGCGACTCGATCCGCTGCTGCTCCCGGCCTGAGTCACGGACCAGGTTGCGGGCCCGGTTACGGCATACTGTCATCAGCCACGCGCCTGGCCGGTCCGGCACACCTTGCAGCGGCCACCTGTCGAGGGCCGTGACCAGCGTGTCCTGCGCCGCATCTTCGGCTGCCTGCAGGTCGCCGACGATGCGGAACGCTGCGCCGATCAGCTTTGGCCACTCGACGCGGAAAACGTCAGCGAGCGCATCCTCGGCCTCCGCCATCAACTCAGCCCTCCCGTGCGCCCAGTCGTCGTCGAGAGCGCCAGCACCGTTACCCGGTAGCCGCTCAACCGCCCCCACCGCTCGGCTAGCTGCGCAGCCGCTTCCTCCCCTGTCGCGCGGATAACCAGGCACGCCCGCGGCTCACTAACCGGATCCCGCGGCAGCGCGAACGACTCCAGCAGGCCCCAGCGTCGCAGGGAGCCATGCCACGCTCTCAGCGCGATAACGTCCCGCGCGGCGACTGCCAGCGTCAGGTCGCTATCTAGCGGACGCCGGATGCCTGCCAGCAGGTAAACGCTCACCCCATCGGCACTATCTCGCGCACCTCGACGGCGCCGAACTCAGCATTCGGGCACTTTGCCGCTATGTCAACAGCTGACTGGATGCTCGGCGCGTCGATGATGAAGTACCCGGCGATGACCTCCTTAGCCTCGGCGAACGGGCCGTCAAGTACTCGCTGCTGACCCTGTCGGGTGCGCACCTTCTTTGCCTCGGCCACCGGATGCAACGGTGCACCGCCCTTAAGGCTGCCCTCACTCAGCAGCCCCATGGCGTACTCGCCGACGCGCTGCACCGCGTCCTGGCGCTGCTCCGCAGTCGCCACCAATTCCGGGTCCTCGTAGAGCATGAGCATGAACTCCATCGTTGTGTCCGCCTTCGGTGCGATTGACTCTCACCCCGTACGACACCACCGTGGGCCGCAGATCGACATGTAAGTTCGCCACGACGCGCTAAGATCGCGGGTGGCGTCGGGAGGGCGCCGCCAGGTCCGCGGGAAGGACTGAGTCCACCTCCGAACCACCGAGATGTGCTCCAGTGGCCTCTTCCTCGGCCTGAGCAGCGGACCGCAGGCGTGGTAGGGAGATGCCATGTACGGTTCACTGCCTGAACGGCCCGACATCGGCCAGCTGCGCCGCCAGGCCAAGGAACTGCGCGACGCGGCCCGGCGGGGGGATGCAGAGGCGCTACGGCGGTTCACCCGTCACCCGTCTCCGAACGCGGTGAGCCTCGCAGCCGCCCAGCTAGTCATCGCGCGTGAGCTGGGGTTCGGGAGCTGGCCCGCGCTCAAAACCGCAATCGACGCTGAATCGGCGTCCCGGCAGGCGGTCTCAGCGTTCGTAGCCGCATCCATCGAAGGCCGGTTGCGGCAGGCCAGCGACATCTTCAGCGCCGATCCGGGCATCGCCGACCGCAGCCTGCTCGCCGCGGCGGTGCTCGGCGAGGCCGCGGCAGCCCGGGACGTCATTGCCGCCGACCCTGCAGCCGCGGTGACCATCGACAGCGAGCGGGGCTGGCCGCCGCTGCTCTATGCCTGCTACTCAAGATGGCATCACATCGACGCCGGTCGCGCGGCCGGACTAGCCGCGGTGGTTCGCGTCCTGCTCGAATCCGGCGCCAGCCCGAACACCAACGACGGCGGCCGTCTCCGATTCCGCTCGGCCCTCAAGGGATCGGTGGAGGTCAACAACGCTGATATCACCGGGGTATTGCTCGAGGCCGGCGCTAATCCCGACCTCGGCCAGCCCATCGGCGAGGCCGTGGGCCAGCGCGACAGTCGATGCCTCCGGCTGCTGCTCGCACACGGCGCTCGAGTGGCCGGGACCTGGGCCGTCGGCGCTGCCATCCACCACGACAATGCGGCTGCGATGTCTCTCCTGCTCAGCGCCCTCGAAGCTGCCGGCGCTGGCGCGGCCGACACAGCGACCGAGGCACTGCCCGAGGCCGTCGCCAGCGCCTCACTGCCCGTCGTCGCCGCTCTCCTAGACGTCGGAGCGGACCCCAACGCCATCGACGAGGATCGCATGCCTGCTCTGCGGCTGGCAGTCCGAGCCGGCAAAGACGATACGGCGGCACTGCTCAGAAAGTTCGGTGCGGCCGACGACGGCACTGATATCGATCGGTTCACAGGCGCTTGCCTCAACGGCGACCGCGAAGCGGCCGCCTCGATTCTCGCCGGTCACCCTGATCTGCTGGACCGCCTCACAGACCAGGATCGCGCCGTGATCGTGGACGCGGCCGCTGAGCGTTCAGCCGAGACCATCGCCCTGATGCTCCACCTCGGCTTCTCGCCGCATGCTCGCAGCGACGGGGAACAGCCCCTGCACGCCGCCGCCTACCACGGGAATGCGGCCGTCGTGCGAGTGCTGCTGGATGCGGGGGCCTACGTTGACGCGCGCGACGATCACTTTGACGGTACCCCGTTGGCCTTCGCCACGGTGGGCAGCGGCGAACAGGCCGGTAAGCCTGGTGACTGGCAAGAGACTGTCCGGCTGCTCGTCGACGCCGGCGCGTCCCGGCAGGATGCGTGGATCTCGGCGAAGCCACCGAGCGAGGAGGTCATCGACCTCCTGCGACGCTACGGCATCTCCCCCGACGAACCTGCCCAGGAGCAGCCAGGCGAGGAGACCGCGATACCCGGCTCGGTCGACACCGGCGTCATGGGCGATATCGCCCAGCACCTCGAAACCGCCTATCGTGACCTCGACCTTGACTTGCTCGCTTCGCTTCTGCACCCACAGGTCAACTGGACCGGCGTCTGCACTAACAACGTCGAGGTCCTCAATTGGTACCGAGCTCTGCTCGCGGACGGGACCCGGGCCGAAGTCGGAAGCGTCGAGGTCGACGGCGATGCCGTTGTGCTCGGGCTCTCCGTCACCAGCCAGGCAGAGGGAGCTCGGCCCGCGCCGCCACAGCGGCTCTACCAGGTCTTCACCGTCAGCAATGCAAAGATCGTGGACATCCGGGGCTATCCCGACCGGCGCAGCGCGCTCACGCGCGTCCCGCGGGGCGGCTAAACTGCCTCGGCCTCGAAGTCGCCCACGTGGACATGCATCCATCATTACGGCTCGCCCGCCATGCCAGTCCAGCGGACGGGTAGCGGGCGCCAGGACTCGGTTACCTCGCCATCACTGTGTCCCAAGCAGCCGCTGGACTTCCTCGCGCAACTGCTCGGCAGGCGGCAGGCCGGGCACGTCGATGGCTATCTCCGGATTGGTACCGTCGGCGACGGTCTGCCACCGCCGGATCGCCAAGTCGACAAAGGGCTGCTCAGTGAACACCCAGAACCGGTCGGCGACGACCGCGTCGGCGACGAGCTCGGCGACCTGGGCCGGCGGGATCGCGTTGTCGATGGCTTTCTGGACGTGCGGGACCGTCAGCTCGGCGGCGAACGACGGTGGGGGCTGCTCACCGAGGCTGGCGGGCCAGTTGCGCCCGGCATCCATGATGTTCGTGCGGACCCAGCCTGGGCACACGACGCTGACCCCGATGGGAAGGCCGGCGAGGGTCATCGACTTGTAGAGACCGTCGGAGATGGCGACGACCGCGTGCTTAGACGCGTCATACGACGGCGCGAAACCTGGGTATAGCCCGGCGATGCTGGCCGTGTTGACGAAGTGACCGCCACCCTGTCCGATCAGCTGGGGCAGGAAGGCCCGGATGCCGTGAATGACTCCCCACAGGTTGACCCCGAGCACCCACTGCCAGGCGGAGATCGGACCGAACCACGGATCCGCGACGCTCTCCACGCCCGCGTTGTTGCACACCACGTGCACTTCGCCGAACCGCTCGATAGCCGCGGCCGCGAGAGCCTGGACCGATGCCTCGTCACTGACGTCGGTGGTCACGGCCAGCGTCCGGACGCCCATCTCCGCGACCTTCTGCTCAGCTGCCTCCAGCGCGGCCTGCTCGACGTCGGCAAGAACAACGTCAAGCCCCGCTCGGGCGAAGCGCTCGGCAAGAGCGAACCCGATGCCGCTCGCTGCGCCGGTGACGACGGCAACTTTCCCTTGGGTTAGTTCCATGGCCTTCCTGAACTATCGGGCGCCGCAGCGCTGATGACAAGTCATGTCTTCATCTTGATCGACCGACGCGGACCGCCGCAACATCTCGACCTAGCTGCCTGCCCTGACGCCTCGGCGGGCTCGTTGCGCTGGGCCGTGCACGGCAGCGAGTCAGGAGGAGCTGGGTTCGCTCTCCTGGTCAGCTTCGGCGCCGGTCTGAGCGTCGACCTGGCCGTAGCGCGCCGCGCCCTCGTGATGGCTGTCTGCTTGATCGTCGGAAGGAGTTCCGTCCTGGCGCCGGCGGTTGAGGAAAGCACCAGTTACCGCGCCGGCCGCTGCCGTGACCATCGAGGCGCCAGCCATCTTGCGCCACCGCCGACGGCGCGGCTTGCCTGGCTCTATCCGCTGTGCTGCCGAGGACAGCAACGAGGAGATCCTCGGCGCAATGCGGTCCTGCATGAGGTCCCCGGTGCGCTCAAGCTGCGGTGCGGCCCACGCACGCGTCGTCCGGACGCCGTGCTTTGCCGCTGAGCCGGTCCTGCGGGCTACTGGCTGCAGCCTGGCTGCCACTTGGCGCGCGCGAGCCAGCGCGCTATCGGCCCGGTGGTTGCTGTTCATCTCGAACACCTGCTTTCGCGAAGCGAATTCGCCTGGCCATTTCAGCTTCCCAAGTTGCGCGCGATCAACCATTCAGGAAACGGACGGCGGAGCTGGTGATCCGCTGTTCGCACCGACGCGGAGCTTAGGGGCGCCGTGGCCGAGCGGATTACCGTTGGGCTCGGTCCGTCCTCCCGTAGCTGGCCGCCGCCAGTCGCACCGACACCTCACGATCTGGCAGCGCTCGGCGCAACCAGCGCGGCAGGTACCAGGTGCGCTCGCCGAGCGCAGCCAGCGCGGCCGGCAGCAGGATGCCGCGCACGATCGAAGCGTCGATCAGCACGGCAACGGCTAGTCCGACGCCGAGCATCTTGGTGGCGACGATCGAGAGCGTGGCCAGGATTGAGAAGACCGCCACCATGATCACGGCGGCGCTGGTGACGACGCCAGCGCTGTTCGCGACGCCACCGACGATGGCCTCGCGGGTACTGGCCCCGCGAGCGCGCAGCTCACGGATCCGGCTCACGATGAACACGTGGTAGTCCATGCTGATGCCGAACAAGAACACGAAGATGAACAGCGGCACCCACGCCACCACCGCGCCGAACGAAGTGAATCCGAGTAGCGACTGGAGCCTGCCGTCCTGGAAGATCAGCGTGATGACGCCGAACGCGGCGCCCACCGACAGAAGGTTGAGGCATACCGACACGAGCGCGATCGCGACCGACCGGAACGCCACGAGGAGCAGCACGAATGCCAGCAGGGCAACCACCGCGAGCACCAACGGCGTGCGAGTATGCAGGGCAGCGACGTCGTCGTAGTTGCCCGCGGTCTGGCCGGTGACCGCATAGCTGACACCGCTGACCTTCCCGAGCGTGGCCGGCAGGATACGTTCGCGCAGGCTGACGAGCGCCGCAGCCGACCGGGCGTCCGACCCGGTTCCGGCGAGGGGAACGTCCACGATCAGGGCACGGCCGCCTGCGACGGACGCGGCCGTCACCGGCGGCCGGACCGGGCCGGTGGCCGATGCCATCCGGGCCAGCGCGGTCACGGCGGCTCGCGCGGCGGGGCCGCCCAGGTCATGGCCGGTCACCACCACATGGGCCGGCGCCGGCTCAGCGGGGAACGCCCGCTGGATCTGGTCGGCGGTCTGCACGATCGGCAGATCGGCCGGGAAGCCGCCGTTCGGCGGGTTGCCGAGCCGCAAGCCGAGTGCTGGCACGGCGAGCGCGAGCATTGCCACCGTGGCGACCACACCCCAGGCGAGCGGCCGTCGCGTGACGCGGTGAACGAGCGCCGCCCACAGCTTCGACGGCTGCGCAGCAGCGCGTCGACGGCCGACGAACGGGACGTAACCGCGGTCAGCGCGCGGGCCAAGCCACGCCAGCAGGGCGGGCAGGAAGGTCAGGGAACCGGCGACCGTGACTCCGACCACGGCTATGGTGCCGAGTCCGATACCGGTGAAGACCGAGTAGCCGGTCAGGAACAGCCCAGCAAGCGCGATCATCACCGTCAGCCCGGACACGACGATGGCGCGGCCAGAGGTCGCAGCCGCGATCCGCAGGGCGTCCAGCGTGCTGCGACCGCGGGCCCGCTCCTCCCGTTCCCGCCGGAGATAGAACAGGCTGTAGTCGACGCCGACGGCCATCCCGATAATGAGAACGACTTCCGACGTGCTCTGCCCCGTCGGCAGCCACTGTCCGATGACGGAACTCACCGAGATCGCGGCTATGACGGCGGTGGCCGCCAGCAGCAGCGGGATCCCGGCCGCCACCAAGGCGCCGAACACGCAAAGCAACAGGATCAGCGTGATCGGCAGGGAGGTCGTCTCGGCCTGGCGGAAGTCGTGGCTCAGCACGGCGTTCGCGACCCGGTCCTCGCTAGCGCCGCCTGCCTCGGCAATCCGCAGGGCTGGGTATCGGGCCTGAACGGCCGCGACCGCGTGCAAGGCCGGCAGCACGGCCTGGTCCTCGTTAGCCCCGGTGACATTAAACGTAACGAGGGCCGACCGGCCGTCGGCCGAGACGAGCGCCTTGGTGGTGAACGGTGACTGGATGTCACTGGCCGTCGATCTCGGCAGCGCCGTGAGGGCTTGAATCATGTCCCGCCTCGCATGCCGCAGTTGCGCGTTGGTGCCGAACGTGTCGCCGCTGTCGCGGGACTGAATCAGCACGCCCTCACTTGGCGGCTGGCTGACACGCAGGCGCTGCAAGGTCGCCTCGGCCACGCCGCTCTGGCCGGGATCGTTGCTCGGCACGCTGCTGGTGCCGACCATGTGGCCGAGGACGAAGACGATAGCGACGGCGAAAAGCCAGCCGATCACAACTGCCTTGCGATGCCGCATGCTCCAGGTAGCGACTCGCTCGACGACCCGACGACCGCTCACGTCGGCGACGAGCCTCGGATCGGGCGGCGGACCGGATTCAGGCATGGCTGAACTGAGCTGGTGGCGCATGGAACCTCTCCTGGGTGTTTGGTTGGATCGCTCGCGCGCTGGCACACGCGGGCTAGCGAGGTAGCTAGATCAGCGGGCCAAGCGGACCCGGTTCGGCCAGGACAGCCCTGGCTGGCTCGAGCGGATCGGACCCGCCGCGCAGCACAGTTCTGGCCAGCTGCGCGTGCAGCTGCGCCGTTGCGATGACGACGTAGTTGAAGAGCAGGAACGCGGCCAGGCAGGCGGCCGCGACGAGCAGCGCCGGGCCGAGCGAGTTGTAGATCCATAGCCCGCTGGCACCGGCGCCGTGCGGCCCATGCGGGTAGTTGCCGATCAGCAGTCCCGGCGTGTGCTCACTCCCGCAATAGCCGATGCAGACATCGGCGACGTGCCGGTACCACAGCGGCAGCGTGATCCCAGCGAGGAATACCGCCCAGACCGCGAACACGACGGCGTCGAGCAGGAACAGCGGGACCCACAGGCCCGCCAGATAGGCGATGTCACGCCAGGTAGCGCCACTTTTCCACGTTGATCGAGCCCGCCGCCACAGACCCGGTGCGGCAGGCATCGGATAGTCGCCGCGAACCGGCTCGCGGAAGACCAGCCCCAGCATGAACCGTTCGAACGCCGCGCAGGCGCGGATCACCGCCGCGGTCGCAATCAGCAGCGGCACCAGCGCGATCGTCACGGCAAGGATCGCTGTCAGCACCGACGCGGTGACAACAACGGAAAACAGCACCCAGCTGACGAGCAGGTAGGTCAGCAGGTAGCCGGCGGCTAGCCACGGAGTGGCGGAAAGGGCGAGCCGGAGCGGGTTGGCGCGCAGCCGGAGCCGGTCATCGGGCGACCGTCGCCCGGAGCTGAGCGATACTGATGTGTGCGGCTGGCGCATGGTTGCCTCTCCTGGGTTCCTGCGGCTGGTCGCCTGGTGGCCCTCGCCGGCGAGCTGGCACTCGCCGGCGAGGGGCCGTAATCAGCCGACGTCCCGCATCAGCTTCTCGACGGCCGCAACCTTCTCGGTGAGCTTCGTGAGCTCGGCACGCAGCTCTTGCTGATTAGTCACGGCTTCCTCGGCCAGCTTGCGGTAATGCGCCATAGCCACCGCGTCGGCGCGGTGCGACTGCAGGCGGAAGTAGGCCGCCACGATCACTGCGACCGCAGCAAACAAGAATGCCGGGATGCCGAGGCCAATCCAGATGCCCGCCGTCGCGCTGCTGGTCAGGGCCGCGAGGTGCGCGGTGTTCATTCTTCGCTCGCCGTCTCTTTCATCTCGGTGTCCTGCGGATGCGCACGGACAGCATTGGTGATGGCCCGGGCGTCCAGCCGCAGCTCGAATGGGGCCAGGTCGTAGTACTTCATCGCCTTGCCGTCTTCCGACAGTTCCAGCTGCCCGGTGATCAGGCCGGCCTTCTCCAGCCGGTCTAGGTGCATATAGAGCAATGGCCTGGATATCCCGAGCCTGCGGGCGAGCTCGCTGACGTGCACGCGGCCACCAGACAACTCCGCTACCACCCGCAGCCGCAGCGGATTTGCCACAGCGGTGAGGACGGTAAGCAACTCTGCCTCGCTGGTCAGCGTCGACTCCCGAACTCGGCTTGACACCTGTCAGCTAGATATTACATGTGACAGTGACGGTGTCAACAACCGCCCGCGTCGCTGCGATACCCGGCGCATCACGGATCGGTCGGTTGCCGGCGGCCAGTGGGCCGCCTCGATCCGCGTCATGCCCTCTGAGTTTCACGCCCCTACCCGTCATCCCGGCCGCCGCCGATTCGTGGGACTAGTAGAGGCCGGACGCAGGGCCCGGTCAGCCAGACAGAAAGGCATAGAACCATGACGAATTACGTGCTGGCGTTCCGAGGGCAGCCCGATCGCGGCGCAGTGCCCGGCGAGGAGGATGCATGGGGTGCGTGGTTTGGCGGCATCGGCGGATCCATTGTCGACCGGGGTAACCGAGTCGGGGCGGCTCGCACCGTGCCAGCTGCCAATGGCGGCGATCCGGCAACCGCGGTGCTGACCGGATACGTAGTGGTAGCCGCGAACGATCTGACGGCGGCCACCGAGCTGGCCCGCGGCTGCCCCGGACTGGCCAACGGAGTAAGCGTCGAAGTCGCTGAAGTCATGTCGATGTGATTCAAGCGGCCCGCTGCGCAGGTGCCGCAGCCAGCTCGTGTCTGGTTGCGGCACCCCACGCGCTCACTGGCCATTGAGATGCGGTGCAGGGCGTCGGCGAGCTGTTCCGTCAACTGGCGGTACTGAACGGTCGGCCAGTGTGATGATCCGACGTCCAGGGGTTGCTGGCCCGGAAGTCTGGGACGGACATGGTGACCCGGGGCTTAGGCCACCTCGCCTGGAACGTGGTCCTCCCACGACAGCGTCAGACAGGAAGGTTACGGCCGTGCTCGCCGCGGCTACGTCGGCCGGACCGGCAACCAAGTAAGGGACCCACGCCGCGACACGACCGGCGGCAGGTCAGGTCGCCTGCGGCCGTCACCTAACGTCAAGCCCGGTGACGGCCCTACCGATGGTCATGCGCTGATCTCCGACGTGCCCTCGCCTGCTGGACGTGCGCTTGTCAGCACCAACTCAGCACGACGGTGTAGCACGTGCGTTGTGACAATCCCATCCGGTTTGGCGGCGAGCCTGCGCCTGATCTTCGCTGTGGTGTCAGCGTCGCTTGCACGCGCCCGTGTTACGGCGTGGCTTGGGCGCCGATGGCGTGCAGGTAACGCAGGGCCTGGGCGTAGGAGCCGACGAGGCTGGCCTGGGTGTAGGGGAGTCCGTGCTGGCGGCAGAACTCGCTGATCAGGGGCTGGGACCGGCCCAGGTTCGGGCGGGGCATGGACGGGAACAGGTGATGCTCGATCTGGTAGTTCAGCCCGCCCAGAGCCAGGTCGGTGAGCCAGTTGCCGCGGATGTTCCGGGAGGTCAGCACCTGCCGGCGGAGGAAGTCATGGTTGTCTTGCCGGCGCAAGATGGGCATGCCTTTGTGGTTGGGGGCGAAGGAGGCGCCTAGGTACACGCCGAACAGGCCCTGCTGGACCAGGATGAACACCACGGCCTTCACCGGGCTCAGGACCAGGAAGACGGCCGTCAGGTAGGCGGTGAAGTGCGCGGCGAGCAGGGCCGCCTCGGCCCCGCGGTGCCGGCGGGACGCGGTCGTCAACGCCCGGATGCTGGCGGCGTGGATGCTGAAAGCCTCTCCCAGCAGCATCGGGAAGAACAGGAACGCCTGCCAGCGGAATACCGTCCTGGACAGGCCGCGGCTGGCGGCGGCCTGGCCCGGGGTCATCGCCAGCGCTTGCAGCATGACGTCCGGGTCGGCGCCCTCGGTGTTGGGGTGGGCGTGATGCTGGTTGTGCTTGGCTACCCACCAGCCGAAGCTCAGGCCGACGCCGAGATTGCCCAGCAGCAGGCCGAGGACGTAGCTGGGGCGGCGGGCGGCGCAGATCTGCCGGTGGCCCGCGTCGTGGCCCAGGAACCCCACCTGGGTGAACATGACGGCGAGGAACACCGCGACCGCCAGCTGCCACCACGAGTCCCCCGTCACCGCGAACACGGCCCAGCCGCCGGCCAGCAAGGCCACGGTGACCGCGATCCGCCACGCATAATCCCCGGCGCGCCGGTCCATCAGCCCGGCCCGCCGCACCGCCCGCGACAGCCGGGCATAGTCGCTGCCCCGCCCGGCCCCGGCCGCCCCGGCCGCCGGGTCAGCCGCCGTCACGCCGGTACCTGCGTCGATAGCCGCCTCCGCGCTGATAGATCCGCCCCGACGGCCAAGCCCGGCCCGGCTCAGCTCGCCGCGCACCGTCCTGCGCGATCGCCAGCTCACGGGCCAACCCTTCCACAGCCCGGTGCGCTGGCCCCGGCCGGCGGGTGATGCCGGTGCCTTGCCTCACGCTACGCCCGCACAGGATTACCAGCAAATTGCTTCCATAATAGGAGCTCCGCGCAGCCGAGGTTGCGCCGCCGCCGTCCGGGCGGCGAGTCCAGGCGGGCCGGAGGGCACGGTGAAGTGGTTCAACGTTGACAAGGGCTTCGGATTCGTCGCCCCCGACGGCAGCGCCGACGTCTTCGTACACCACTCGGCCATCCAGGCCGACGGCTACCGCAGTGCAGGAGAACCAGCGCGCGTAACACCGCCGTGCGGAGCGCGAGGGGACTGCAAGCCGGCGAAATATGCTCTGCTCATTGTTTGACGAGCCTGGCGCACAGCAGCGTGATCCGCCTGCGGTGCGTGCGAAGTCCACGACCACTGCGGCCTGGCCTGGACGTCCAGAACGCTGCCAAGCCCGTATTTGTCGTGGCTGACCAGATCGCGCGGCTCGTAGCTCTCGGCAGGCTCCTCGGCAACCGGGGCATTGAACGGACTTCCTGACAGGTAACGCAGCGCGGCCCGTTCAGGGTAACTAATCGGCCACCGCACGCGAGGGTCACAAGACTGCGAGTCCGCCGATGTCGTGAGCGCGCCGGAGCCTCGCTACTGGCCAGCCGGGAGCTGGTCGCGGCCGGCTAGAAGCGCCAGCACCTCGCCTACCGTCCGCTCCTGGCTGCTGGGTTCGGGCAAGGGCAGGTCCGCCTCGATCCTGTAGCGGT
>DATIOU010000143.1:0-2200 GCA_035472835.1 Streptosporangiaceae bacterium
AGCAGCGGCCGGGCGCGCGGATCGAGGCCGAGGAGCATGGACAGGATGCTCGTTCCAGTCCGCGGTAGCCCGACGATCACCCACGGGCCCGCGATGGTCTCGGTGCGCACCTCAGGATGATCGGTCGCCCAGCGTTGCACGGCCAGCCGGTTTACCAGGGCGCGCTGGAGCATCCGGCTGATGAGGAAGCGCCCGAACGTCGTCAGCTCGGCCTCCGACCGGCACGCGCCGATGAAGACGTCCAGCGGCTCGCGGTAGCTATCGCTGCCGAAGTCGTCGCAGCCAGCCACCTTGATCGCGGCGTCGATCACCGACTCGGACGTCAACGCCGGACGGTCGAGGCCGAGGCGGTTGAGCCCGGCGCCGATCGCGTTGATGGCGCGCAGCGGCGGGCTGCGCAGCTCCGAGTCACGCCAGGTGTACTCCAGGCTGGCCGTCACGGTGCCACCGGGCCCGGGACGTCGCCGGCAGGGGCGATGATGACGACGGTGCGGCCGACCGAGCGCCTGGCCTCGTGCTCATCCAGTGCCTTGCCCGCCGCGTCGATGGAGACGCGCTGGCCGATCACCGGCCGGATCTGGCCGGCCTCGGCGAGCCTCAGCAGATCGGCGTGAATCTCGTCGGCCACGTCGCGGCCGAAGGGATTGAACCCGAACCGTCGCATCCCCGGATCGACGGCGCTGACCCAGGCGAGCATCACGCCGACAATGTCGATGTTGCCGATGCACGCCATCCGCAGCGGCCTGCCCGTCATGCCGTTGCTGGCGTCGTCGGCGAACCCTACGGCCAGGTAGCGGCCGCCGTGCGCAGTGCACCGCCATGACCGCTCCGCGAATTCGCCGCCCGCCAGGTCATAGATGACGTCTGCGCCAGCGTCCCCGGTCGCCGCCAGCACTGCCTCGACGAAGTCCTCGGCTGTGTGATCGATGACGACATCGGCGCCCACGGATGCGCAGCGGGCCGCCTTCTCCGGGCCGCCGGCGACCGCGACGACGCGCGCGCCGGCCGCCTTGCCGAGCTGTATTCCCGCGGTGCCGAGTCCGCTCGCCGCCGAGTGCACCACCAGCGTCTGGCCGGCCGTGAGGCGGCCGCGCCGGAACAGGGCCAGATGCGAGGTCTGATACGGCAGCAGGAACGCAGCCGCCTCGGCATCGTCGAAGCCCGGCGGTGCGTCGAACACGCTCACGCCCTCGGCCAGGGCATAGTCGGCGATGCCGCCGAGCGCCATCTTGGCGATAGCCACGACCCGCTTGCCGATCCAGTGTTCGCAGCCAGCTCCGGCGGCATCCACGACGCCGCACGCGTCCATGCCAAGCGTGTAGGGCGGCGGCGTCGGCACCGAGACCAGCCTGCCCCAGCACCGGTCGATGTCGTTGAAGTTCAGCGACGCGGCGCTGACGCGGATGCGAACCTCGCCAGGCCCAGGCTCCGGTACATCGACGTCGACGACGGCCAGGACGTCACTCGGCCGACCGTTCCTGGTCACCTGCAGAGCCTGCATCGACTTCTCCTCGCGCCAGACAAACTGAATCTAGCGGCTCAGAACCGCTGAAAAGAAGGACTGCCATGAGCAAGACGGCAGCGTCACTGTGGCCAATGTCGCTGGCATCGATGGGATAGAGCGTGGCGTGACATGTGCTGGAAAAGAATGTGAGTCACACTTAGACCCGAGTAGTTCCAGCTGCTCCGGTATGCCCGTACCGCCCACGCTTACCTAAGGGGTGTACAGGAAGTGACCGAGACCACAACAGCGGGCGGCACCACAGTTATCGAGGCCGACGTCCGCGAGGGTACGTACGGCGACAAGATCGCGACAATCGAGCCCGGCGGGGCCGAGTACATCCCGCTGAGCGAGCGGCACGGCAAGCCGCACCAGCAGTTCTGGACGTGGGTGTCGCCGAACATGGAGTTCGCGACGATCTTCGTCGGCATCATCGGGGTCTGGTACTTCGGCCAGTCGTTCTGGGCGGCGACGCTCGCCATCGTCCTCGGCACCGCGCTCGGTTCGCTGTCGATGGGCGCGCTAGCTGCTCGGGGGCCGTTGTTTGGCGTGCCGCAGATGGTGCTGTCGCGGATCGGCTTCGGCTGGTTCGGCAACATCCTGCCGGCTGGCATCAACGCGCTGGTGGCCGGCGTCGGCTGGTTCGCGGTGAACAGCGTCAGCGGCGCGTTCGCGCTGAACGCGCTGCTCGGCTGGAAC
>DATIOU010000144.1:0-16422 GCA_035472835.1 Streptosporangiaceae bacterium
CAGGCGCTTGGGCCCGCCAGTCCCGCACGTCTTCGACCCGGAAGCTCAGGCTCCCCTGCCCAGCACTTCCTGTTGCCGCGATGCGCTCGGCGGCCGCGATCATGTTCGCCGACGAGTCGATCCCCACCACGTCGGCGTCCGGCCAGCGGGCCGCCAGGGAGGCGGTCAGCTGGCCTGGGCCGCACCCGAGATCGACGACTGATCGAGGCGACTTGGCGGCGATCCGGCCCGCCAGGTCGAAAAACGGCCGCGAGCGCTCATCAGCGAAGCTCAGATACTGCGCGGGATCCCACATCGCGACCACACATCTCTCTCGACATCAAGATATCCAATGCCCTCTGTCTAGCGCGCTCGAAGTCTCGATGTCAAGAGATATGCTGCGGTCATGCCACGCGCGCCCCGCTCGGACCGGGCGTCACCACGGCCAGACCGGGCCTCAGGCCGGCTCAGACCCGGCCCGGCGTCAGACCGCGCCCCGCTCCGGCAGCCAGACCGGGACGAGGTCGACGACATCGTCGAGCGCTGGCAGACGGAACGGCCGGACCTGGACGTCACGCCGCTTCAGGTGCTCAGTCGCGTGACGAGGCTGGCCCGCCACCTGGACCGAGTGCGACGCGCCGCTTTCACGGCTCACGGCCTCGAAACGTGGGAGTTCGACGTGCTATCCGCGCTGCGCAGGGACGGTCCTCCGTACCAGCT
This sequence comes from Streptosporangiaceae bacterium, assembly GCA_035472835.1. GTDB lineage: Bacteria > Actinomycetota > Actinomycetes > Streptosporangiales > Streptosporangiaceae > JAJYUU01. The sequence continues at coordinate 700 of DATIOU010000144.1, forward strand.
GAGTCCCGGCGCGCTATTGCGAGCGACTCTCGTCACGTCCGGCACCATGACCAACCGGATAGACAGGCTCGCTGCGGCCGGGCTGGTTGGCCGCAGCCGCGACCCGCTCGACAAGCGCGGCGTCCTGGTCCAGCTAACTGATCAGGGCCGGCGGACTGTCGACGCAGCGATGTCGGACCTGCTGACCCGCGAACGCGCGATCTTGACGGCGCTCGACGCTGCCCACCAGAGGGATCTATCTGGCTTGCTGCGCATCCTGCTGGCGCCGTTCGACGCGGTCGGACACTATCCGGCTCCGCCTAGCTGATCTCCTCCGCGACCACAAGCCACCGCTCCTCCAGGCTCGCCCGCTCCAACTGAACGCCTCGCAACTCCGCCCCCAGCTCGATCAGCTTGGCGTAATCGCTGGCGCTGTCGGCAAGCTCCGCCTCCAGGCGCGTCTCCGATTCCGTCAGGCGGGCAATCTGTCGCTCGAGCCTGGCCAGCTCCTTCTGCCCGGCCCGCTGCCGCGCAGCTGTCGGCACCGAGTCGCCTGCCGGGCCCGAGCCAGCCGCCCCCGCCGGGCCAGCCGCCCCCGCCGGGCCAGCCGCAAGTCTCGCCCCCGTCGCCACGCGCCGGTGCTGTGCCCACCTCTCGAGGTACTCGTCGACGCCGCCCGGCAAATACGGGAGCTGTCCGTCGATGAGGCCAACTACGTGGTCGGTGACGCGCTCGAGGAAGTACCTGTCATGGCTGACCACGACGATCGAGCCGGGCCAGCCATCCATCAGGTCCTCAAGCTCCGTCAGCGTGTCAATGTCAAGGTCGTTCGTCGGCTCGTCGAGCAGCAGGACGTTCGGCTCAGCCAGCAGAATGAGAAGCAGCTGGAGTCGTCTCCGCTCGCCACCGGACAGGTCGGCGATTCGCGTCCACTGCCGGTCACCGCTCAGTCCGAGCCGATCGAGCAGCTGGCTCACCGACAGCTCGCGTTTGCCGACGCGCGCCGTGCCGCGCACGCGCTCGGCAGCCTCGAGCACACGCAGGTCAGGGTCGACGGCGACCGGTTCCTGGGTCAGGTAGCCAAGCTCTACGGTGCTGCCCGTGACGACCCGGCCGGTCGTGCGCACGTCACCATCCGGACCAGCAGACGGAGCCGGCAGGGTCCCGGCCAGCAACCGCAGCAGGGTTGTCTTGCCAGTACCGTTGACGCCCACGATCCCGACGCGATCTCCCGGCCCGAGCTGCCACGTCACGTGATCGAGCAGCGTCCTGCTGCCCGTCATCGCCGAGACGTCAGCGAGCTCGACCACCGTCTTGCCGAGCCGAGTAGCCGCCAGCCTCGTCAGTTCCACGCTGTCGCGCGCCGGGGGCTCGTCCGCGATCAGCGCGCTGGCCGCCTCGATCCGGAACTTCGGCTTGCTCGTCCTCGCCGGCGGGCCTCGTCGCAGCCACGCCAGTTCCTTGCGCAACAGGTTGCGCCGCCGCTGGTCCGTGGTCGCGGCGATGCGCGTGCGCTCGGCCTTGGCCAGCACATAGGCCGAGTAACCGCCTTCGTACGCGTGCACCTGCCCGGCCTCGACCTCCCACGTCTCTTCCGTCACCGTGTCCAGGAACCACCGGTCGTGCGTGACGACGATGTAGCTAGGCGCGTACTGCCGCAGATAGCCGGCCAGCCAGGTGATCGCCTCGATGTCCAGGTGGTTCGTCGTCGGCTCGTCGAGCAATAGCAAGTCGTAGCTGCACCGCAGCAATGCCGCCAACGCGGTCCGACGCCGCTCTCCGCCGGACAGCTGGCTGGCGTCGGTGTGCACGTCGATGCCGCCAAGAAGGGCCTCGACCACGGCCCGGCTTCGCGGATCTGCTGCCCACTCGTGCTCGGCAATGCCGCCGAACACCACGCTGGCGACACTGCCGCTCAGCTGCTCCGACTGCCTCAGGTAGCCGATAGCCACGTCACGCGCCCGCGTCGTCCGGCCAGAGTCCAGGCTCGCGGTGCCAGCGAGGGCGGAGAGCAGCGTGGTCTTGCCGGCGCCATTGCGGCCCACCACGCCAATTCGCTGTCCGGTCGCGACGCCTAGCGATACGCCGTCGAGCAGCACGCGCTCGTTGTATCCCTTCGCGGCCTGCTCTAGGTTCACGAGGTTCGCGAGGCTCATGACCGCTGGCGACTCCGGTCCCGATCAAGGTCGCGCACGACCACGGCGCCCGGCGCCGGGCCGCTAGCCCTGGCGACCGAGCGGCACGCGCCCGATCCGGTGAGCGCGACAGCCAGATCGCGAGCGCGAGCGGCGTCTCGAGCCAGGAACGCGCACGTCGGCCCTGATCCCGACACGACTGCGCCGAGCGCGCCGTGCTCACGGCCCGCCGTCAGGGTGCGTCGTAGCGCGGGCTGCAGCGACAAGGCGGCTGGCTGGAGATCGTTCGTCAGCAGCGGCCCGACTTGGGCCGGCTCACCAGACCGGAGCGCGGCCATCAGCGGATGACTGAGCTCTGGCTCGCCTGGCTCGGCTGCGTGATCGCCGGCGGCCACCCTCGCAGCGCGGAGCCGATCGCACGTCGCGTACACCTGCGCCGTCGACAGCCCCTCGTGGCCGAACGCCAGCGCCCAGTGATAAGTGCCGGTGGCAAGCGCTGGCGTTAGCTGCTCGCCCCGGCCGCGTCCGACGGCAGTGCCGCCGACCAGCGCGAACGGAACGTCGCTGCCGAGTGTCGCGGCTAGCTCAGCCAGCTCACGCCCGGACAGGCCCGCTTGCCAAAGCTCGTTACACGCGACGAGGGTGGCGGCCGCGTCAGCGCTGCCGCCAGCGAGCCCGGCAGCAACCGGGATGCGCTTACGAATCTCGATCCGGACCGAGGCGCCCCGCTGCCCTGTCGCCTTCGCGAGGGCGCTGGCGGCCTTCCATGCGAGGTTTGACCTGTCGGCTGGCACCGCGGCCGCGTCCTCGCCGGCAACGGTGATCGTCGTCTTGTCCGCGAGCGCGACAGTCACGTCGTCGAACAGCGACACCGCATGGAACACGGTGACCAGGGAGTGATAGCCATCGGCGCGCGCCGGTCCCACGGCGAGCTGAAGGTTGACCTTCGCCGGCGCTCGTGCGGTCACTGCGGCCGCGGCCGGCCTGATTGCTGAGATCACGATCTCCTGATCGTATCTGGAGCGGACCCGACCACGAGAAATGCCGGCACCGCCAGCTCTGGCGAGCCGTCGGGCACGGCGCAGCCAGCTGGCTCCGCGGGCGGCTCACCGCTGCCGAGCCCGCGCGCTCGCAGCCGCGATCCGGGCAAAGTCCGCTATGCCCAGCGCCTCACCGCGCACCGCCGGGTCGACGCCAGCCGCGCGTAGCGTGTCCTCGGCCGCGCCAGGCGAGCCGGCCCAGGCTGCCAGCGCCGACCTCAGCGTCTTGCGCCGCTGCGAGAACGCGGCGTCGATAACCTCAAACGTCTCGGCCCGCCCGGCGGCGTCCCTGATCCGCGCCGCTTCCCCAGGCCCGAGCTTGGTGAGCTCCACCAGGCCCGAGTCCACGCGCGGCACCGGCCAGAACACCGCCCGGCCGACAGATCCGGCTCGGCGCGCGGTCGCGAACCAGGCAAGCTTGGCCGAGGGCACGCCATAGATCCGGCTGCCGGGGGGCGCGCACATCCGGTCGGCGACCTCCGCCTGGACCATGACCAAACCGCCCCGCAGCGACGGAACGGTCGCCAGCAAGTGGAGCACCACCGGCACGGAGACGTTGTACGGCAGGTTCGCGACCAGGACCGTCGGCGGGTCGCCGGGCAGCTCGGAAACGCGCGCCGCGTCGGCCGTCACTACTGACAGCCGCCCGGCCAGCTGCGGCGTCCTGGCGGCGACCGTCGCCGGCAGCTCAGCGGCCAGCACCTTGTCGACTTCGACGGCGATGACGTGGCCTGCCGCGGCAAGCAGCGGCAGCGTCAGCGAGCCGAACCCCGGACCGACCTCGAGAACCACGTCGTCGGCACGCAACCTCGCCATGCCCGCGATCCGGCTCACAGTCCCGGCGTCGACAACGAAGTTCTGGCCGAGGCGTTTCGACGGCTGGATGCCAAGTCGTGCCGCGATTGCCCTGATCTCGGTGGGCCCCAGCAGCTGCGCCGGCCCGGGCGCACGGCCGGACGGAACCGGCGCTACGTCGGCCACGGCCCAAACAGGCGCTCCCCGGTCGCCTCGATGATCCCGCACAGCTTGGCGACATCTATCTGCTTGGCGGCGGCGAGCGCGCGTATGGTGTGCGCCACCTGCGCGGGCGCATTCGACCGCCCCCTGTTCGGCGACGGGGTCAGGAACGGCGCGTCGGTCTCGGCCAGGATCAGCTCCGCGGGCGCGACCGCGGCCGCCTCGCGCAGCTCGCCAGCATTCGCGAACGTAACCGTCCCGGCGAAGCTCAGCACGTAGCCAGCTTCGATGCAGCGCTGCGTGAGCTCGGCGTCACCGGAGTAGCAGTGAAAGATCACCTGCTCGGGCGGTCCGTCGGCGGCCAGGACCGACAGCACGTCGGCGTGCGCGTCACGGTCGTGAATCATCAGCGGCTTGCCCACTTGCTTGGCGATATCGATGTGCGCACGGAACCAGTCCCGCTGCACCTCTGCCGGCGCGCTGTCGCGGTAATAGTCCAGCCCGGTCTCGCCGACGGCCCGGACTTGCGGCAGCGCCGCGAGCGTGGCGATCTCGGCCAGCACGGCATCCCGTCCACCGGCCGAAGCGGCGGCCACCGCGGTTTCGTTCGGGTGGATGGCGACCGTCGCAAAGACAGCTGGGAACGTGGCCGCGCAGTCCGCCGCCCATCGTGACGACGCGGTATCGCAGCCAACCGTGATGACCCGCGTTATCCCGGCCGCCGCTCCGAACGCGAGCGTGTCAGCGACGGCCATGTCGATCATGTCCAGGTGGCAGTGGCTATCGAACGCAGTGCCCGGCAACGGCTCCGGCGCAGGCGCCGCGGGTCGTCCCACGCCGGGCCCTGGCCCGAACGCGCCGACGGCGACCGGGCGGTCGGTCACCTTGACTCCAGCCTGGCCAGTTCCTCGGCTACGACAGAGCTGTCCAGCTTGGCGAACAGCGGCACAGGCTGGCTGAGCGCTGTGCCAGGGCGGATCGGGGCCGGCGCCCAGCGGGCGGCGTCGCCCGCGTAGTCCCCGGTGATGACCGGGTAGTGCGGCCCGCCGTCTTCGCTGACCTCATCGATGCGCGGCATGCCCGCCCACACGCCGCTGCCGCCGAGCATCTCGTAGACCTTTTGCGACGACCGCGGCAGGAACGGCGTCAGCAGCGTCTTGCCGTCATCGACGAGCTGCAGCGCGACGTGGCAGATGGTTCGCATCCGATCGGGGTCGGAGTCGCGGAGCTTCCATGGTGCCTGGTCCGACAGGTACTTGTTGGCCTCGGCGAGCGTGCGCATGGTCTCGGTGATGGCTGCCTTGAACCGGCAGCGTTCGAGCGACCCTCCGACGGTGTGGAAGGCCGCCCGAGACCGGTCGAGTACCGCGCGGTCGACGTCGGTCAGCTGCCCGGCTGCCGGGATCTCGCCAACGTTACGCGCCGCGAACGAGACTGAGCGATTCACCAGGTTGCCCCAGTTGGCCACCAGCTCATCGTTGTTGCGCCGAACGAATTCATTCCAGGTGAAGTCCGTGTCCTGGTTCTCCGGCCCGGCTATGGCGACGTAGTAACGCAGCGCGTCGACGTCGTACCTGGCGAGGAAGTCGCGCACGTAGATGACGACGGAACGGGATGAGGAGAACTTCCTGCCTTCCATCGTGAGAAATTCGCTCGACACGACCTCCGACGGGAGGTTCAGCTCGCCGAGCTGGCCGGGTTTACCGTCCCTGGCGCCCTTGCCGTCGTACCCCAGCAGCATGGCTGGCCAGATCTCCGCGTGGAAGACGATGTTGTCCTTGCCCATGAAGTAGTAGGCGTCGGCGTCATGCACCTGCCACCACGCACGCCAGGCGTCCGGGTCGCCGGAACGGCGGGCCCACTCGATCGACGCCGATAGGTACCCGATGACAGCGTCAAACCAGACGTAGATCCGCTTGTCCCGCTTGTCGCGCCAGCCCTCCAGCGGGATCGGCACGCCCCAGTCCAGGTCCCTGGTGATGGCGCGTGGCTGAAGGTCATCCAGGAGGTTCAACGCGAACTTCAGCACGTTTGGCCGCCACTGCCCGCTCTTGCTCTGCAGCCAGGAACCTAGTACCTCGGCGAACGCAGGCAGGTCGAGGAAGAACTGCTCGGTCTCGACGAAGACCGGCGTCTCACCGTTGATCTTGGAGCGCGGGTTGATCAGGTCGACCGGGTCGAGCTGGTTGCCGCAGTTGTCGCACTGATCGCCGCGCGCGTGCTCGTAACCGCAGATGGGGCACGTGCCTTCGATGTACCTGTCGGGCAGCGTGCGACCAGTAGATGGCGAGACCGCGCCGAGCGACTTGCGCGCGAAGATGTAGCCGTTGTCGTAGAGGCCGCGGAACATCTCCTGCACCACCGCGTAATGGTTGCGCGTAGTCGTCCGCGTGAACAGGTCGTACGACATGTCCAGCCCGGCCAGGTCTTCGGCGATCACGCGGTTGTACCTGTCGGCGAGCTCGCGCGCCGTAACGCCTTCGGCGTCCGCCTGCACCTGGATGGGCGTCCCATGCTCGTCGGTGCCGCTCACCATCAGCACTCGGCTCCCCGACATCCGCTGGTACCTGGCGAACATGTCGCACGGCAGGCCGAAGCCAGACACGTGACCGATGTGCCGTGGCCCGTTGGCATATGGCCACGCTGGGGCAGCGAGAATGCGACGGCTCGTCATGCCCTCAGCCTAGGGGAGGACGATCCGCAGGGTCGGCCGCCGCCCTCGCGTCGGGCGAACCCTGCCTTTCCGGCCATACCGCTTTCCGGCCATACCGCTTTCCGGCCATACCGCGGTCCGGCCATACCGCGGTCCGGCATACCGCGGTCTCTGGATCAACGTGGCTGGGCTGAAGCCGGCCGTCTGAAAGCCACAACGGCGTCATACACCTCACGCCTGGGGGCGCCGAGTTCGCGGGCTACGGCCGCGATCGCCTCCTTGCGAGGCTGACCCCGCGCTTCACGGTCGGCCACCGCGGCCGCAGCCGCACTAGGACTGACGGCCCCCGCGGTCTGGCTGGCCCCGTCGATGACCAGGGTGACCTCGCCGAGCACGCCACCAGCCAGGTCCGCGGCGAGGCTCGCCAGCGTGCCGCGGATGACCTCCTCGTGGGTCTTGGTCAGCTCACGGCAGACCGCTGCCCGGCGGTCGCCGCCGAACGCGGCCGCAAGCTCGGCCAGGGTGGCCCCGATCCGCCGGGGCGACTCGAAGAAGACCAGGGTCCGGCGCTCGGCGGCCAGCTCGGCGAACCGGCGAGCGCGCTCCCCGGCTCGCCGCGGCGGGAATCCTTCGAAGACGAACCGGTCAGATGGCAGGCCGGAAATCACGAGCGCAGTAGTGACGGCCGATGGTCCGGGCAGCACCGTCACGCGGACGCCAGCCGCGGCGGCGCCGGCGATGAGGCGGTACCCAGGGTCGCTTACCCCCGGCATTCCGGCATCGGTAACGAGCAGCACGTCCTGCCCGGCCAGCAGGCCTGCCACCAGGTCCGGCACTCGCCGCGCCTCGACGTCGTCGTAATAAGACAGCACCCGGCCGGTAAGCCGCACGCCGAGTGCAGCCGCCAGCCGGTGCAGTCGCCGGGTGTCTTCGGCCGCGATCACCGGCGCGGCGGCAAGGGCATCGGCGAGCCGTCCAGACGCGTCCGCAGGCTGGCCAATAGGCACCGCGGCGACGGTCAGCGTGCCCGCGCCCCCGCGGGCGGCCGACCGCTCTCGGTCGGCGGGCCCAACGTCTGCCGGCGCATCCGTCATAGCCGGATATGGTGCGGCTTCGTCACCGTCCTGTGCCATTTCCCGGCCCAGGCTAGCGGGTCGGGCCCCTAACATGGCAGTCGATGAACGCCTACCAGACGGTGTCGCCGGTCGGGACCGACGACGGCTCGCTGCTGGCCAGGGCCAGCCGCCGTAGCACCGCGCTGGTGCTGGGCAGCCCGTTCTGGGGCTGGGCCGGGCCGATCCTCGTCATGATCTTCGGCGGCTTCCTGCGCTTCTACCGGCTGAGTCAGCCCAAGGCTGTCGTCTTTGACGAGACGTACTACGTCCCGGACGCGAATTCGATCCTGCGGCACGGTGTCGAGCTTGACCACCTCAGCACCGTGAACAAGCTTCTCGTCAACGGCAACTCGAACATATTCCTGCAGAGCACGGACCCGAATACCTGCGCTCCGCACCGGCCGCCGTGCCTAGTAGGTGAGATCGTCGCCCACCCGGCTCTGGGCAAGATGATGATGGCCGTGGGCCAGTGGCTGTTCGGTCTGACGCCATTCGGCTGGCGATTCTCGGTCGCGCTGATCGGCACGGTCTCGATCCTGATGCTGGCCCGCATCACCAGGCGAATGACGAGGTCGACGCTGCTCGGGTGCGTGGCCGGGCTGCTGCTCGCGCTCGACGGCCTGGAACTTGCGCTGAGCCGGACCGCAATCCTCGACGTCTTCGTGATGTTCTGGGTGCTCGCGGCGTTTGGCCTGCTGGTGATCGACCGAGACCGAACGCTAGCCCGGCTGGCCGACGCCGCCGCCGAGCCGGGCTCGCCTGACCTGGCAGGACCGAAGCTCGGCATCCGCTGGTTGCGGGTGGCTGCAGGGCTGTGCATCGGGGCCGCCATCGCCACTAAGTGGAACGGGTTCTGGTTCCTGCTGGCCTTCGGCGGCCTGGCCATCGCGTGGGACCTCGGCGCCAGGCGTGCCGCCGGATTCAGTCACTGGCTCGCCGGCGGCCTCCGCAGCGACGGCAAGTGGCTGCCCGTCTGGTTCGGCCTGGCACCGCTCGCCGTCTACGTCGCGTCGTGGACGGGCTGGTTGGCAACTGGCAACGGATACGACCGGAATTGGGCTGCCGCCAACGGCAACCACACGCCAATCTGGTCCACGATTGACTCCTGGTACCAGTACAACCACTGGATGTTCAAGTTCGGGCTCGGTCTGTCGAGCTTCCAGTCTTATAAGTCCAATCCGGTCGGCTGGACGATCCTGGCTAGGCCCATCTCGTTCTACTGGTGCGCGGGGAACTCGGCGCCCAAGTGCGGGGTCAGTACTGGCAACGCACAAGAAGTGCTAGCCATGGGCACGCCTTTGATCTGGTGGGGCGGCACGCTCGCCCTGGCGTTCTGCCTCGGCTGGTGGCTCACCGGCTTTGTCGGGGACCGGGTTTTCCGGCGGATCCCGCGGCGCGACTGGCGGGCGGGAGCGGTGCTCCTCGGCGTTGCAGCCGGCTGGCTGCCCTGGATCTGGTACGCCTGGCACGACAATCGCACCGAGTTTTACTACTACGCTATTGCCTTCGAGCCGTTCATGATCATCGCCATCGTGCTCTGCCTTGGCCTGATCATCGGGCCGTCCAACGCTCCACCAGCCCGACGCGCCATCGGGGCGGTCGTGGCTGGAGGCTATCTCTTCCTCGTCCTCCTGAACCTGGCCTACCTGTATCCCGTGTTCACGGCCGAAATCATTCCTTACGGCTCCTGGCTGAACCGAATGTGGTTCCACCGCTGGATCTAATCGCCCGTCTTAGGGTGCCTTGTCCGGACAAGTATCACTGTCCGTAGCCGCGTTGTTACGCACATCACGCATCGAGGTTACCGGCCAGTTACGTCATAGCACTGTCCGTCCCCCCGAACGAGCGGAGCAGGCAGTGACCCAGCTTGACGTCGACGTGCGGCAGCTAGACCCGAATCAGCTTGTGCCGATGGCGGCTCAGCCGTCATCCGAAGCGCGCCCGGCAGATGTCCTGATGCCAGATCGCGACGAGCGATTCGAGCAGGATGTCATCCCGTTCATCGGCCAGCTATACCCGGCTGCGCTGCGTATGACGCGAAACCCGAGCGACGCCGAGGACCTGCTGCAGGAGACGTTTGCCAAGGCCTACGCCGCATTTCACCAGTTCAGGCCCGGCACCAACCTCCGCGCCTGGCTGCACAGGATCCTGTCGAACACGTTTATCAACAGCTACCGGAAGAAGCGCCGGGAGCCGGTTCAGGATCTTGGCTTTGACTTTTCCGAAGACTGGCAGACCGGCAACGATCCGCTGACGCCCCCGGCGAGGTCGGCTGAGGCCGAGGCCCTCGACCGGCTCGCTGACTCGGAGGTCCTCCAGGCCTTGCGGGAGCTGCCAGAAGAGTTCCGGGTGGCCATCTACCTCGCTGACGTCGAGGGCTATCCGTACCGTGAGGTGGCCGAGCTGATGGGCACCCCGATCGGCACCGTGATGTCCCGGTTGCACCGGGGCCGGGCCAAGCTCAGGGACCGCCTGGCCGGCTACGCGCCCCGGCGCGCACTCGCGCCCGCGGCCGGCTAGCCGGTCGAGCTTTGCTGCCGGCGTTACCAAGATCGCTGTACAACGCCTGCGGGGAAACTCCAGGCTCTTTCGAGTTTCCCCGCATACCTATGCCGCTCGTTCAAAGGGAACCCGGCATATCGGTCAGATCGGGCCGATCGAGGTCCGGCCGATGCCCCGCCGCCGCACTCCCGGCAGCCGTGGAGCAGCCGGCTTACATCGGACCTCAACGGGTCGGCTATTCTCCCCGCCACTGCGGCTGGCGCTTCTCGGCGAACGCCAGCGCGCCTTCGCGGGCGTCCGCCGACGTGAACACTGGCGCGATCATTTCGCCCTGGCGCCGGAACGCCTCGGCCGAGTCCCAGTCGGCCGACTCGACGATGACGCGCTTGGTCGCCATCAGGGCGAGCGGGCCGCCGAGCGCGATCCGGGCGGCGAGGTCCCTGGCGCTCGCGAGCGCCTCGCCCGCCGGAACGATGTGGTTAACCAGACCGGCCTGGTGCAGCCTGGCGGCCGGGAAGTGGTCGCCGGTCAGCGCGATCTCCATGGCCAGGTGATACGGGATCCGCTTGGGCAGCCGCAGGAGGCCGCCGGCGCCCGCGACCAGGCTGCGCCTGACCTCGGGCAAGCCAAACTTGGCCGCCTCGCTCGCGACCACCACGTCACAGGCCAGGACGAGTTCGAACCCGCCCGCGAGCGCGTAACCCTCGACCGCGGCGATGATCGGCTTGGCCGGTGGCCGCTCGACGATGCCGCCGAAGCCGCGGTCGGCGAAGCTCGGGTTATCGCCGGACAGGAATCCCTTCAGGTCCATGCCCGCGCTGAACGTGCCGCCGGCACCAGTAAGCACGAGGACCCGAACATCCTTGCGGGTGTCGAATTCGTCGACTGCGGTCGCGACGCCACGGGCCACGTCGCCGTTGATCGCGTTCCTGGCCTCTGGCCGGTTGATAGTGATGACGGCAACGCCGTCGCTGACCTCGGTCAGGACTGCCTCGGGCATCGATTTCCCTCCATGTCCGGCGCCGCCGCCTCGCGGCGGGCCAGCCGCGCTGGTGGCCTACTTGGGCTGGAACCTGATGCCGCCGTCGAACCGGATGACCTCGGCGTTCATGTAGTTGTTCTCGATCAGGGACCGCACAAGCTGAGCGAACTCAGCGGCGGTGCCCATGCGCTTGGGGAAGACCACCGGCGCCGCGAGCTTGGCCTTGAATTCGTCGCTGGCGGGGCCAGTGCCATAGATGGGCGTGTCGATGATCCCGGGGCAGATCGTGTTGACCCGCACCCCGATCGCGGCGAGGTCCCTGGCGGCCGGGACGGTCATGCCGATGATGCCGCCCTTGGAGGCCGAGTACGCAAGCTGGCCGGTCTGGCCCTCGAGGCCGGCGATCGACGCCGTGTTGATCACGACTCCGCGCGCCCCATCCGCATCGGCAGGCTCGGTCTTCGCAACCGCGGCGGCGCCGATGCTCAGCAGGTTGAAGGTGCCGACGAGGTTGACGTCGATGACCTTGCGGAACGCGCCCTGGTCGTGGGGCTCGCCGTCGCGGCCCACAGTGCGCTGGGCCCACCCGATGCCAGCGCAGCTGACCACGAAGCGGAGGGGCGCGCCAGCCGAGGCAGCCAGCTCTACGGCCGCCCGCACCGAGTCGTGATCGCTCACGTCGGTCCTGGCGAACAAGCCGCCGACCTCGTCGGCCAGGGCCTTTCCGCGCTGCTCGTTCAGGTCGGCGACCACTACCTTGCAGCCTGCCGCGGCAAGATCCCGGACGGTCGCTTCGCCGAGGCCGCTGGCGCCTCCGGATACGATTGCGGCGGTTCCGTTGATTTTCATGGGCGGAGCATACTTGGCGCGGCGCTGCCATACCGAACGGGGTTCGGCCTTCGCATGGCGCATCTGATCCGCCGCCGTTCAGCCGTCGGACGCGCCCGGCGAGTGTTCGCCGCGAAATGCATGAAGCGCTATGTCCGACCCGTGCCGTACCGTGGTGCGCGAGTCCGGTTACGGAGGAGAGCAGTGGCAGCAGAGGCACCGTCAGCGGTCAGTGGCGCCAGCAGCGGTGGTAACCGCGGCAACCCGTGGATCATCCTGTTGGTGGTCTCGCTGGGATTCTTCATGACCCTGCTGGATCTGACGATCGTCAACATCGCCATCCCCAACATGATCTCGAAGCTGCACGCGTCCCTCGATGACATCCTCTGGGTGATCAACGCATACGCGCTCGTGCTCGCCGTGCTGCTCATCACGGCTGGCCGACTTGGCGACCTGATCGGCCAGCGCAGGGTGTTCGCCGCGGGGATCGCTGTGTTTACGCTGGCCTCGGCGGCCTGCGGTCTAGCGCCGTCGCCAGGCTGGCTCATTGCATTCCGCGCGATCCAGGGCCTCGGGGCGGCGCTGCTCATGCCGCAGACGCTCGCCATTTTGACAATGGTGTTCCCGCCCGAGCGGCGCGGCGCTGCTTTCGGCGTCTGGGGGGCGGTCGCCGGCGTAGCGACCATCGCAGGCCCGACACTCGGTGGCTTGCTCGTGACTGCGTTCGACTGGCGTTACATCTTCTTCATCAACGTGCCGATCGGAATTGCCGTCCTGTTCATGACGCCATTCCTCATTCCTGACCTGCGCACCGGCCGCAAGCACAGCTTCGACGTCGGCGGCGTCGTGCTCGCCAGCCTCGCCTTGCTCGCGATCTCCTACGCGCTGGTCGAGGGCCAGAAGTACAACTGGGGCACGATCAAGTCGTTCATCTCGATTCCGCTGCTGGCCGCCGTCGGCGTCGTACTGGGGGCTGTATTCGTGTGGCTCCAGGCGAGGCGCCAGGACGACGAGCCGCTCGTGCCCTTCGCCCTATTCAGGGACCGGAACTATGCGCTGATGAACATGGTCGCCGGATTCATCGCGATCGGCATGCTCGGCATTTTCCTGCCGTTCTCCATCTACTTGCAGTCGGTGCTTGGCTTCTCGGCGCTCAAGGCAGGCCTGACCATGGCGCCCGCGTCGCTGGTATCGATGTTTGTCGCGCCGGTGGCGGGCCGCATGTCGGACCGGATCGGTGGCAAGTACATCCTCATGGTTGGCTTGCTCCTGTTCGGCGGCGGCATGGGCACCATCGCGTTGGTGGCGCAGCCGACGTCCGCCTGGTATGACTTCCTCCTGCCGCAGGTCGTCGCCGGCATCGGCATCGGCTGCACGTTCGCGCCCTTGACGACCGTGGCCATGCGCAACGTGAACCCCGTCATGGCTGGCGCCGCTTCGGGCGTGTTCAACACCACGCGCCAGCTCGGCACCGTGATCGGCATCGCGGGCGTTGGCGCGCTGCTCCAGAACCGTCTCGTTTCGGCGCTCACAAGCCAGGCAAGGCTTCGCACCGCCGGCCTGCCGCCGCAGGCCAGGGAGAAGCTCGTTGCCGGCTTCCAGGCAGCCGCGAAGCGTGGCCTGGGAGCCGGGTCGGGCCACCAGACGACCGGAGTCGCCGGTCAGATCTTCACGCACGGGTTCGTCAGCGCCATGCGACCGACAATGCTCGTGCCGATCGTGTTCATCGCCGCCGGGGCGCTGAGCTGCGTATTCATCAAACGGCGGTCAGCTGCCGCCCGCGCCGGCGCACCTGCAGAGGTTGGCGAGGCGACCACCGCCACCGCGGGTTAGGCGGACCGGCGCTGGCGGACCGGCGCTGGCGGACCACGCGCTGGCGGACCACGCGCTGGCGGACCGGCGCTGGCGGACCGGCGCGCAAGTCGGGCGCGGGCGAGCGGCCCTGCCTGGGCCCACCGAGGTTCAGCAGGTTGCGTCGGCCAGCCGAGGCCAGCAGCTTGCGTCAGCCGGCCGAGGCCAGCAGTTCGGCATCCCAGTCCCGGCCGCCCGCAGCGTGGCCGATTTCGAACGGGAAGCCGTCCGCGAACGCGGGGCGCAGGTCCGACAGCCACACCGCATCGGGATCGTAGTGCGCAAAGAACGGCCTGCCGACGAGCGATGGATCTCGGGCCTGGATCATGTGCAGGACGAATACGCGCTGACCCGCGATCTCGGTAACGCCGTCGACGCACACCTTTCCGGGCGTCGCAGACATAGACGGACCGCGAACCGTGCGGCACAAGCCGGAGACGCTTGCGTAGGCGTGACGGAAGATCTCGGCGGCGCGGGCGAGCGGCACGGCGAAGTAGCCCTGCGGCCCGGTGTCGCGCTCAACGAACATGTAGTACGGCACCAAGCCGAGCCGCAGCTGCGCTCGCCACATCTGCGACCAGCAAGCCGCGTCGTCGTTGATGGTCCTGATCAGCGGCGCCTGCGTGCGGATGATCGCGCCCGCGCTCCGGATCCGGCTGATGGCGCCGGCCACCGGCACGGGCTCGAGCTCACGTACATGCGAGAAGTGCGCCATTAGCGCCAGCGTCTTCCCAGCGCCGGCGACCTGCTCGAACAGTCGCAGGGTGTCGTCGGCGTCCGGATCGGTCAGGAATCGCTGCGGCCAGTACGCGAGCGACTTGGTGCCAATGCGGATCGACTCGATGTGCGCGAGGCTCGGGTCGAGTAGCGGCTCGACATAACGGCGCAACACAGCAGACCCCATGATCATCGGGTCGCCGCCCGTCACCAGGACGCTCGTTACCTCCGGATGACCGCGCAGGTACGACGTCACGCGGGACATGTCGTCGGTCGCGATCTTCAGGTCGGGCTCGCCGACGAACTGCGCCCACCGGAAGCAATACGTGCAGTACGCGTGGCACGTCTGTCCCTGTTTAGGGAAGACCAGGACAGTCTCAGGGTACTTGTGCTGGACACCGGGCAGCGGCTCATCTGACAGGGCCGGGACATTGAGCGCCAGCTGACCTGCCGGATGCGGATTCAGCCGCATCCGGACGCTGTGCGCGGCGGCCTGGATCTCCCGCTCCGGCGCACCACTGTCCAGCAGGGCCGCAATGGGCGCGATGTCGTCGGCAGGGAGCATGTCCGCCTGCGGGAATACCAGCCGGTAGATCGGGTCGTCCGGTGCGGCTGACCAGTCGATCAGAGACTCGAGCACGTAGTCGTTCGTGCGAAAGGGCAGGACCGTCGCCACCGCCCGGACCGCAAGCCGTTCAGCCTCATCAAGTCCTGCTCGAGCAGCCAGCTGGTCGAGGTGTTTAGCGGAATACGCCCGGAATCCACGGCCTTGCGTAGGTACTACCGGCACAATCCCCTGAACGCTCATGCAACTCCCTCCGGCCGCTACACCTGCGGCGCCCTGATTGTGCGCATGATCTCCCCGTCATGCCGCCGGTCGGCGTGCTTACATCCACCCATTCCCGATTCCGCCACCTCAGACGCAAGTGCGCCGAGAGGCGTCATCGCTTTCCCAGTAAAAGAA
>DATIOU010000145.1:0-15675 GCA_035472835.1 Streptosporangiaceae bacterium
GTCGCGGCGCGCGGCGTCGCCCGTCGTCGAGGTGAACCGGGCGGTCGCGGTCGGGATGGCCGACGGCGCCTTGGCCGGCCTGGCGGTACTCGAGCCTGTGCTGGCCGCGGGCCAGCTCGATACGTACGGTCCGCTGCACACCGCGCATGCCGATCTGCTGGAGCAGGCCGGGCAAACTGACGCGGCGACGGCTGCGTGGGCGCGCGCGATCGAGACAACCGAGAATGGCCCGCTCCGGGATCAGCTCATCCGGCGTGCCGGAAACGAGCCGCACCATAGCTCTCGGGCACGATCCCGATCGTGATGGCCGGGCGCCCGACCGTGCTAGGCGCGTGGTGGTCCCCCTCGCTTTGGGCGTTACCCGTAGCCAGCAGTCAGCTCGATCTTGCAGACACCGGTCGCCAGGGCCTACCTCGGCGACGACGCCGAGAAGCAGCGCTGACACCACGATGCTGAAGACGATCCGCAAGCCGCGATCCGCAAGCCGCGCGCCAACGAACTAGACCGCGTGTCGGCCAGCACTGAATCTTCGGCAGCTGTCGATCTGAGGCGCCAGCCACCGTAGGAGGGGTGAGTTCGGGCAGTCGGAAGGTGCCGCCCGGCGCCGCTGCCCGGTCCCCCGGAGGTGGGGAACATGCAGCTCACCGGAACCGTGGCCGCCCCCGATACGCGCGGCCAGCGGAGCTGGGCCCTAGTGCTCACATCGGTGGCATTTTTCATGACCGCACTCGACGCCCTGGTCGTCGTCACCGCCCTGCCCGCCATCCACGCGAGTCTCGGCGGAAGTGTCGGGACGCTGGAGTGGACGGTCAACGCCTACACGCTTCCGTTCGCGGCTGGGATCATTACGGCCGCGGCGATCGGCGACAAGTTCGGCCGACGCCGGATGTACGTGGCCGGGTTGCTGTTGTTCACGGTCGCGTCGGCCGCGTGTGCTATCGCGCCTACCGCCAGCGCGCTGATCACCGCCCGGGCGTTCCAGGGCCTCGGCGCAGCGCTGGTGACGCCGCTGAGCCTGACGATCCTGGCGGCGGTGTTCCCGCCGGAGCGCCGCGGCACGATCGTCGGCATCTGGGGCGCGATCGGCGGCCTCGCGGTGGCTGGAGGACCGCTAGTCGGCGGCGCGGTCGTCCAAGGTCTGGACTGGCACTGGATTTTCTGGATCAACGTGCCCATCGGCCTCGCTGCGGCCATCCTTTCCACGGTGCGGCTGCCCGAAAGCCGCGGCCAGGCCCGCAGGCTCGACATCGGCGGCCTGGTGCTGGTAGCTGTGGGCGCGGTCGCGCTGGCGTGGGGGCTAGTACGCACGACGGACGTGGGCTGGCGCAATGCGCAGGTGATCACGGCCCTGTGCGTGGGCGCGGTTCTCATCGCCGCGTTCATCGCGTGGGAGCGACGCGTGGCCGAGCCCATGCTCCCGTTGCGCCTGCTGCGCATCCGGGCCTTCACCGCCGCGAACGCGACCGGGTTCACCAGCATGGCGGCGATCACGTCCGCTGCGTTCCTCATGTCGCAGTTCTTCCAGCTCGGCCTCGGGTATACGCCGTTCGGTACCGGCCTGCGCTTCCTGCCGTGGACGGCCACACCCCTGATCGTCGCTCCCATTGCCGGCCGGCTGGCCGACCGCATCGGCGCTAGGCCGCTCATGGCGACGGGCATGGCGATGCAGGCCGGCGGCCTGCTCTGGGTCGCGCTGGACATCACGACCGGCGCCTCTTACGGCGAGCTCGTGCTGCCGCTCGTGATCGCCGGCATCGGAATCTCGATGGCGATCCCGACGACGCCGACGGCTGCCCTGGGCGCCGTACCGCCAGGGGATATCGGCACGGCGTCGGGTGTGCTCAACACCATGCAGCGATTCGGTGCCGTCTTCGGCGTGGCCATCGTCGCTGCTGTCTTCTCGGCCAGCGGACACCTGGGCTCGGCTGCGGGCATCGTCGACGGCGTTCGCCCGGCGCTCGCGACGTCGGCTGGCTTGTCCTTGCTGGGCGGGCTCTCGGCGCTCGCGGTCAGCGGCCGCCGGCGTAGCGTTGCCGCAGAAGGCGCCGTCCAGCCGACCGCAGGCGCTGGTCAGGCGCCCGCTCTGGCCTCAGCAAACGAGGTGAGTAACCGATGAATGCATTCACGCAGGCGCGGGCTGACCAAGCGACTGGCAGCCCCGACGAGCATCGGGCCGCACGGCTCGAGCTGCTGGCGCGGGAAAAGCAGCTGACCCGGCTCCGTGACGAGCTGGCCGCCGAGCGCCGACAGCTGCCGTGGGTCCGGCTGGACAAGAACTACGAGTTCGACGGCCCTGACGGCCGGCTATCGATGGCCGACCTGTTCGGGGACAAGAGCCAGCTCATCGTCTATCACTTCATGATGGGACCAGGCTGGGAAGAGGGCTGCCCGATCTGCTCGTTCTGGGCGGACAGCTTCGACGGAACGTCGGTGCACCTCGCTCACCGGGACGCAGCATTCGTCGCGGTGTCACGGGCCCCGTTCCCGGACATCGAGGCGTATCGGAGGCGGATGGGCTGGTCGTTCCCGTGGGTGTCGTCAGCGCCGAGCGACTTCAATTTCGACCTCGGCGTCTCCTCCACGCCCGAGCACCTGGCGGCGGGCAGTGAGTACAACTTCCGCCATGTGGAAAAGCCGATGGAGGAGTCGCCGGGGCTGAGCGTCTTCGCCAGGGACGACGCGGGCCAGATATTCCACACGTACTCCACCTACAGCCGGGGGCTCGACCCCATCAACAGCGCGTATCAGCTGCTCGATGTGACGCCCAAGGGCCGGGACGAGCAAGACCTGACGTGGACGATGGCCTGGCTGCGCCGGCACGACTCGTACTGAGCCCGACTGGCGCCGGATCGGCGGCCACCGCTATCCGGCGCCGGCCAGGCCTGGCGGGCCTGGCGGGCGTAGCGGTCAGCGCGCCTCGGCGTCGAGCGCCGCTGTGAACACTTCCGTGATCTGGTGCAACTCGGCGGCGGAGATGACGAACGGCGGCGATATCTGCAGGGCGACTCCGCGGAGCAGCCTGGTGATGACGCCGCGACGCCGCGCAGCGGCCACGACGCGCGGGCCGAGGCCCGGGTCGGCGTCCCTGGCCGCCTGGCTCAGCTCGACCGCCCCCAGGAGGCCGGCTCCCGTTCGCACCTGCCCGACGAGCTCGTGCCCGGCGAGCGGGGCGAGCGCGGCCGCGAGCGCGGGCTCGAGCTCCCGGACCCGCTGCACGAGTTGCTCGCGCTCGATGATGTCGAGGTTGGTTAGCCCGACCGCGCAGGCAGTGGGGTGGCCCGAGTACGTATACCCGTGCCGCAACACCTCCCTCGAGCCAGCCCGCCAGAACGGCTCGCAGACCCGCGGGCCCGCTATGACGGCCCCGAGCGGAAGATAACCGGATGTCAGGCCTTTCGCGACGATCATCAGGTCCGGCTCGAGTCCGTAGCGAATGCTGCCGAACCACTCACCCGTTCGGCCGAACCCGGTGATCACCTCGTCGGCGACGAACAGCACGTTATTGTCACGGCAGATCCGCTGCACCTCGGACAGGTAGCCGTCGGGCGGGAAATACACGCCGCCGGCGCCGATCACCGGCTCGCAGAAGAACGCGCCGATCCGATCGGCCCCGGCCTGCTCGATGGCTTTGGCGAGCGCCGAGGGATCGTCCCAGGGAACGTGCTCGACCAGGGTCACCAGCTCGCCGAACGGATCGCTGTTCATGGGGATACCGCCCAGCGACGTCCCGTAGGCGTTCACGCCGTGGTAGGCGTGTGAGCGTGCCACGATGATCTGCTTGCCGGGCTGTCCGACCGCTCGCCAGTACGCTCGCGTCAGCTTGGCCGCGGTGTCGATGGCGTCGGATCCGCCGCCGGGCGTGAAGAACACTTTCGCGCCGGTCATCGGTACGAGCGCCGCGACCCGTTCCGCCAGGGCTTCGGCAGGCTTGTTGGAGAACAGCTCGAAAGTCTGGTAGCACGCCAGCTCCCGCATTTGCGCCGCGGCCGCCTCGGCGAGCTCGGATCGCCCGTGGCCGACGTTGCAGTACCACAGGCTGCCGATGGCGTCCAGATAGGAGCGCCCGTCCGCGTCATTGACCGTCGCGCCGTGGCCTCCGACGATCGTGACGGTGTGATCCGCGACAGCAGCCATGTTCGCGAACGAATTCCACATAGCGGGCATGGCGGCCGATCCGTCTGGCGACGACATTGGGGAGTCCCTTCGGCGAGGATCGCAGCCCTAATCTAGCGGTGGGGGCTGATCGATCGCGGGGCCGGTGCCCCCAGCGGAGCGCACCCCATCATCAGGTCGCACCGCGGCGAGCTGGAGCGCGAATCCAGCGCTCGGCCAGTTCGTCCACCCATGCGGCGGCCGCCGCTGGCTCGGCTGGCGGTGCGGCGACGACGACAAGCTCGGCCACGCCGGCCGATGATAGTTCGGGCAGCAGTTCTGGGCCGCCGTCTCGCACCGAGACCGCGACCGTGACCTTGCGCGGGTCCCGGTCGCGCTCGCGGCAGTACCCGGCGAGCGCATCGACCCGATCGGCGACCTCAGCCGCGGCCAGGTTGAACCCGTACCACCCGTCGCCGATCATGGCGACGCGGCGCAGCGCCGCATCGGTAGTGCCGCCGACGACGATCGGGACCTTCCGGCCGTGCACTGGCTTGGGGTAAACGCGGACTTCGTGGAACCGGATGAACTCGCCGTAGAAACTCACGACGTCGGACACCCAGACGCGGCGCAGCGCCGCGATGTATTCAGTCGTCCGCGCGCCGCGCCGCGCGAAGGGCACGCCTAGCGCTTCGAACTCCTCGGCTGACCAGCCGACGCCTACTCCCAGCTTGAAGCGGCCTCCGGACAGGACGTCGAGCGTCGCGGCCTGCTTGGCGACGATGAGCGGATTGTGCTCGGGCAGCAGCAACACCCCGGTCGCCAGCGTGATCCGCCGCGTATGGGCGGCGATGAAGCTGAGGCCGAGCATCGGGTCGAGCCAGTCTGTGTCTGACGGCACTGCGATCTTGCCGTCGGCCGAGTACGGGTACGTCGACGTCGGACTGTCGATCATGACGATGTGCTCGCCACACCACAGCGTCGCGAAGCCGTGCTCGTCCGCCCCCGCGGCGACGGCGCTCATGACCTCGGGCGTGCTCCCGGTGCCGATGCCGAGCGCGTGTAGCCCGATTCGGATGCCTTGCCCGCCGCTGACCGAGTTCGGTTCTGACCTCACCCAGGCTGTCTACCCATTCAGGGCTGCTACACCAGCTCCTCCATGCGCGTCTCTTAACGCGCAGCTGCACGTACGCCGGCTGCACGTACGCCGGCTGCTCCCTTATCCGGGCCAGCGTCCGCGGGGCTAGCGAGCCTGAACGTGCTGGCGCGCGCTGTCCGTCAGCTTCCGGTACAGCGCGGCGGTATCCGGGTGCGGTTCGCCGTCTGGCGCGATGTCCTCGATCGCATCCAGGCAACGGCGCCAGGCCTCCGCGACGCCAGCCAGGTTGCCGGCCGCGTTCTCGGCTCGCATGACCGCGCGCCAGAGCTGCTCGGCGGTCGCGTCGGCGAGCAGTCCTGCCCGGGCGGCTTTCGCGGCCGACCGCGGTGCATCGACCGCGAGCTCGAATTCGGCCAGCGTCTCGGCGGCGTCGACGACCTCGGCGCGCACGGTCTCTGCCAGCGGGAGGTCGATCCACCAGAAGTAGCTGCCCGCAAATGGCTGACCAGTTATGAGCGAGACGGCGGCGCGGAGGTCCTCGGCCCGTCCAGACGCGAGGAGCTGGCGGAACCTTGACCAGTCGAGGACCGCCTCGGAATGCAGCACGTACTGCCCATTGCCCGCGTGGATGATGTACTCCTGCCCGTCGCTGGCGCGTCCAAGCCGTCGTCTCGCCCTGGTGATGATCTGCCTGACCGCATCGGCGGGCTTAGGGTGATCGGGATCAGCCCCGAGCATGGTGCTCAGCGCCGAGTTCGACAGCCCGGCTGGAGCTGCTAGCGCCAGCGCCAGGACGAGCTCGGCCTGCTTCGGCTGGAGTTGCTCAGCGGCGCCAAGGATCGCGAACTGACCCAGAATCCTTATCTCTAGTCCTGGCGGCGCGGCATTATCACGGGCCTCGACCTGCTGAGGGGGCAAGCTCCGCACGAGGGCCCAGTTCTCCTCGGGCGTCCAGTTCTCCTCCGGCGCCCAGTTCTCCTCCGGCGCCGAGCCGAGGCCCGGCGCTGTGTCCGCGGGCTCGGCTGGGTCGATTAGTGACGACCTACCGGCGGCCGGCTCCGGCCCGATATGACTGGCTTGCGGAATCCACGGCGGAGCGCCGTAGGCGGCGTACGGCTGTTCGTCCTGGCCAACGTCGTCAAGGTCGGCTGCCGCGGCGAGCAGCGACCCGATTGCGTCGTACTCCCCTGCTGACAGGGCACGCGGCCGCACCGTGATCTGGAGCGGGACAACATTGGCGATGATGCCATCGGGCTGCTCCGGGTCTGGAGCCACCTGAATCACGGTCGGCGCCATGCGGCCGTCATCCGACTCCGGGTCTCCGGCCAAGACCGCGGCGACTCCGCCGGGGCCGTCCTCGACGAGCTGCAGCAACCGGGTCATCTCCTCGGCCGATGGCTCGGCGCGACTGACAAGGACGGTGAGCCCCCAGTCCTCGTTGTCGGGCTCGGCCAGCCGCAGTTCGCGCACGTCTGCTGGCGCACGCACCGCAATCCGCTGCGCCACTATCTCGCGCCTGGATTCGAGCAGGTTGATGGCTTCGCCCAACGTCGGGCAGTGCTCGGCGCGGCCGATGTCAGCCAGTTCGTCGCAGCCGACCAAGATCAGGTCATACCAGCCGCTCCACTGCCCCGTCGCAAGCTCGGTGGCGATAGTCGCGACGACCTGGTCGATGAGCTCCTGCGGCCCGTCGCAGCCGAGAACCTGCATGGACTCCAGGTCGAGTAGGAGGAAGCCGCTGCTGGTGGCCCCAGCGGTTATCAAGCCTGGTAGCAGATGGCAATCGAGACTTGCGAGTCCCTGGCCATCGGGCGAAGCCACGCCGGCCGGCACGGTCACGGTCGCCGGCAGATCCAACTGCCAGCACATGCCTTGCCGGCCCGGGCTGATCGCGAACGGGGCTGGCGGTGCGTCTTGCGCCGGCCCGGCCAGCAGCACCTCCAGCACCTCGGAGTTCACGTGGAGACCGACTATGTCCGGCAGCACCACGCCAGCGTTGACGATGCTGGCCTCGAGGCAGACAAGGGCGTCACGCAGCGTCTCTACCTGCTCCGTCGCCACGGTTGCGCGAAGTCGTTGCTCGGTCGCCAGGACATCGGGATCGGCGGGCAGCGCGATTCTGCGGCCACGCCGACGGTACTGTCGCTGCCAGCGGCGGAGTCGGCTCAGGCTTGTCAGCACGGCACCGGCAAGCGCGCCCGTGACGAAGGCCGCGGTATCAGGCAGGAGCGCCCCGGTGCGATTGACGTCCGCGGCAGATTGATAGCCGGCGTGCCCGCCGACGGCGCCCGTTGGCTCGGGTTCGTCGGCTCGAGGGGTTAAGGCGGGACCGGGAGCGGCGGCCCCGTTCCCTTGCTGGGTGCGAACTGGCGGCTGCTGCGCCGGGCTGTCCGTCGCGCGGTGGCGACGGCGGTAGTGCTGATCCGCCGTCGGGTGGCCGGGATGATGTTTGGCGGAAGCCGGATGGGCCGGACTCGTCGCTGCCCCCGCGGGCAGGAGTAGCCGCCAGCCGGGCTCGATGAGCGACGCGTTCGTGAACACCTGGCCACTACCCATATGGTGGCCTTTGTTGAGGTTGACAATTTCGCTGTATCGGTCGCCGGCGCCCAGGTAATGCTGGGCGAGTAACCACAGGCAGTCCCCCCGTCGCACGGTTACCAGCCTGCTCGTCGTGGCCTCATAGGCAGTGAGCACGGCCGAGGGCGGAGCTGGCGCGGCCAGATGTCCAGCCACCGGCGGGAAAGCAGGCTGGCTCGCGGCCGTGACCGACGCGGACAGCGTGACGCCGGACGGAGCTGTGAATGCCAGGGCGGACAGTGCGACGAGGTGCGCGGCCGCTCCCTGCATCCCGCCCAGGCGCAAGCGTGGGGCCCGCCGCCCGCGTATGGCGGCCTGAGCCTCGGCGACGACGCAGGCAGTGAAGAGCAGCCAGGCCAGCCACGCGCACGTGCGGAATATCCCAAGCAGCACGGTCCCGTCGTCTCGGCTCGTCAGGACCGTCGTGACGCGTTGCCAGTCGGGCACGTGACCGGGCAGAGGCGATCCGCCAGACCGGTACAGCACGACGGGTAGTCCGACCACCATCAGCACCAGCGTGGCGAGCGCCAGCAGCGCCTTGAGTGTGGAGCGTGCACGAGTGATCATGTCCCTCCCATCACGCCCGTCACCAGCGTGGCAGTGGCCGCGCCGGTGCTGGTGAAGGATCCGATTCCGATCAGGGACAGGAACTTTGTCGGCTCGGTGATCGTCACGGTTACCCGGATGGCCCGCGCGCCCTTAGGCGCGACGGAGAATTTGTCGCATCCGGCGCCGACGAGGTATCGGCGGGCAGCTGCCAGCGCTTGCCCCTGGTCGACCACGAACGAGCCCGACGCATACGCGGTCGACACGTCCACTGTCGTGGCTCCTGCGCGGGCGGCCTCCTGCGCGAGTGCGACTGCGTGCTCGTCGGCAACGAGCTTGGCGCCACCATCCACGACGATGCCAGCCAGTGTCACGAGCATGACGAAGAGAGTCACGATCATGAGCGATAGCCCGCCCCGGTCAGGATCGCGACGGTGGTCCGACATGCGTCCGATACTGCAGAGACGGGTGTGACGTCTGAGTGACAGGACCATGACGGTCACCGCGACCGGTAGGTGTCGAGCTGGCTTGTGAAGGTTGCCTGCAGACGCGCGTTGCCCGGCAGGCCTGGGACAGCCAGGCTCGCTAAGGCAACAGTGCAGCTGACGGTGGCCGTGACGAGTGCGAGATGGCCGGGTTCGGTCTTGAACTGGCTCGTGTCAACCACCACGACTGGGCGGCAGCCGAGGCCGTCGCTTCGCAGCGCAGCCAGCGCGCTTGACTGCGCCGCCGCCTGAGCGGCGGCCGGCGTGAGCGAGATCGACGCCTGCCGGGCCGCATCCCTGGCGGCGGCGTCTACCGCGCCCTGGGCGATCGTGGTGCGGCCCGCAGCAATGACCAGCCCGAGCAGACACAGCAGTACTGGCGCCAGGATGACTAGCTCCAGGGCTGCGTTACCGTCATCGTCTAAGCCCGGCCGGCGACCCGATGTACGACGAGTCCCCGTCACGGCCTGAACCCCTCTACGGGTGCCTTCACAGTCTCGGACACGCTCACGACCAGGCCAGGCACAAAGCTTGGAACGTGGCCGCTGACCGTGATCGAGATGGTCGTGCCCGTGCTTCCGGCGGTGGTCGCCCGCGGATCGTCGAGATAGCCCTGTCCCGCTTGGCGCGCGAAGGCTAGTGCGGCAGACGGCCCGGCGGCGCGGGCGGCATGCAGTGCCCGGGCCGCGTCCGCGCCTTGCCGAGCCGCGGCCAGGGCGGCGTTCCTGGCAAGAAACCAGAGCGAAGCCTGGATCAGCACCATGATGAGCACGAAGACGAACGGCAGCGTGACGACATAGCTCAGCGTCAGCGCGCCGCAATCATCGCGGCGCGTCAGCGCGCCGCAATCATCGCGGTCCCGGCTATCACGCCGTTCGCGCCGAGACACTGTTCACCTCGGGATGAGCGCTTCGAGCGCGCTGAGTTTGCCGGCGAGGAACGTGGCGAGCGCAAGCGCGGCCGCGACCAGGACGATCGCGATCGCCACCCATTCCAGGCTCAAGGCACCTGACTCGGTGTCGCTCGACGCTATGGCGGCGAGGCGCCTGCGTAGCTGCGTGAGCAGGTGGCGCGCTCCAATAGCCCACTCGTGTCTCTGCATTGGGGCTCCTTCCTGACGGATCGAGGCTGGCTAGCCAAACAGGCGATAGAAGTCGGGAAAGATCAGCAGCACCAGGAAGCCGCCCGCCAACAGCGCGATCGGAAGCACCATCGTGGTGCTCCGCGCGCCTGCCTGCGCCTTCGCAGCGGCCAGTGCCTGGGTGCGCATGGACTCGGCGCGAGCAGTGAGGGTGTCGAGGATCCGGGCTCCTTCCTGCCCGGCTACCGCGGCTATCTGGGCCAGGTCGCTGAGCTCGATGACGCCAATCTCGTCCGCGAGCCGCGCCAGACCGTCCCACGGTGGCTGGCTCGCCTTGCGGGCCCGGTCGAGCGCAGCGCCGATCCGTTCGAAGGCCCAGCCGCCGCCGACCTCGACTGCCGCCTCGAGCGCCTCGGTCGGTGCAGCGCCTGCGCCGCGCTCCAGGGCTACCAGGTCGAGGTAGCTCGTCAGGGCGTGCCGGAAGTCTGTCCGGAGCTGCGTCGCCCTGACGCGCACGTGCGCGTCGGGCACGAAAAACATGAGCAGCGCAAGCGCGAGGGCGCCGCCGACCGGGATAGCGGGCAGCAGCGAGTGCCCGCTGAGGGCGGCGAGCGCCGACGCCAACGACGCGAGGACCAAGCCCGCCGCGCCCAATGCGACCTTTCCGGCCAGCCACTCGGCTGGATCCTTGCCGAGCATCCGCAGGTCCGCGGTGGGCAGTGGCAGCCAAGGCGCGACAGTCGCGAGGTGGCGGCCGAGCCGGACCCGGAAGGGGGCGTGGTCGTCGGCTCGGCCGCCAGCTGAGTCGAGCCGGTCCATGGCGCCCCGCAGGCTCGGGGCGGCTGGGATCAGCTCGTTGACAAAGAGCCAGCAGCCGAGGCCAGCCAGCAGGCCCGCGACAACCAGCCAGGAATTCACGATCGCCTCCGTCGACGGCCGGTTTGGGAGGGAATGGCCCAAGAGCCAGTAGCGCGCCGGGCCCTTCGGCGAGAAGAGCTACTTGCGGGCGCGGGCGCGGGCGCGGGCGCGGGCTCGGCTGCCGCGGCGGGCGCCAGGAATCTGCCTGGCACTGGTATCGAACCAAGGCGATGTAGCCAGCCGAGCCCGCCCGCGTACAGGGCGACGACGACGGCCATCACGATCTGGCCTGGCACCGTCCCGAAGGGCGCCGAGTACGTCCTGTTCAGCACCGCGAAGACAGTGAAGCCCAGCACGAAAAGCGTGAGCCACTTCACGGTCGTTCGGTGTTGTGCCCGATCCGCCTCGATTTCCCGGCGCGCGGCAACATCGCGGGCGAGCATGCCCGCAAGCGAGTTGAGCACATCGCGGACGGCGCCACCACGCCGCCCCGTTGCGATGATGAGCGCGGCGGCGATGCGGTCGCCCGCCGGGTCAGCCACGTCAGCCGCGAATGCCCGCAAGGCGGCCTCGGTGCCTGTTCTGGCCGCAAGGCGACGGCCAAGGACGGCGACTGCGGGCGCGATCACCGCTGGAGCCTGCCGGGCCGATGCCTCGAGCGCGTCCTCGATGCCTCTGCTCGCCGTCAGCATGTCGGACAACCGGCGCGTCCACTGCTCCAGGCCGTCCAGCACGGCCTCGCGTCGCTGCGCGGCGCGGGTGGAGGTGAGGACGGGCAGATACATGACACCGAGCACTGTCGCGATCAATGCGACGGGCCACCGGGTCAGTGCAAGGGCGAATAAGCCACCCGCGAAGGCGGTAAGCATCCGCCGACGCGTCTTCTTGCTGATAACTAGGCGAGGCCGCGGATGGGTGCTGACCTGCTGGCCAGGGCGGGTGAACTCGAGCACGAGCAGGACTAGGCCCGCGACAGCCAGACCGCCGGCCAGGCCAGCAAGTTCTGTCATCGGGTTCATCTCCCGGGCGATTCGTACAGGTAGGAGCGGTGCTGTTCCAACAGATCAGGATCAAATCTGGCCGCGGTGAGCCGGCTCAGCAGGGCGGGCGAGGGCGTGTGGGCGGCTAACGCCCGGGCTGCCCGCGGAACTGGCAGGAACAGCCGGTTGACGGCGGGCCGCTCAGTATCTGCGGGCGGCATCACCTCAAGGACCTCCGAGACGTAGCGAACCGTCCTCGTGCCGTCGAAACCGCGCCGCAGATGCACAACGAGATCGACGGCCATGCCGACTAGAACGTGAATGGCGCGCTCGCTGAGGGCCAGCCCGCCGCGCAATCCGAGGATCAGGATGCGGTCGAAGGCCTCAGTGGGGGAGTTCGCGTGCAGCGTGCACATTGAGCCGTCCTGACCGGAGTTCATGGCCTCGAGCATCGGCATGATCTCCCCGCGTCTGACCTCGCCGACCAGAATCCGGCGCGGGTTGTGGCGCAATGCATGTGCGATCAGGTCGTGCAGGCTGATGCCGCCGACCCCCTCGGAGTTGGGCTCGCGTGCTTCGAACGCGATCACATCGGGGTGCCGGGCGAGTTCATGCAAGTAGAGCTCGTACTCGCTCTCAAGCGTCGCGATGCGTTCGGCTGGCGGGATCTCGCTGGCGAGGGCGCGGAGCATCGTTGTTTTCCCGGCGTTGACGCCGCCGGTGACGATGATGTTGCACCGGCTTCTGACCGCGGCCGCAAGAAATGCGGCGAGCGTGCCGTCGACGGTGCCGAGGTCGACGAGGCGATCAAGCGTCACGTCGATCTGGCCATGCCGCCGCAGCGACGCACACGGCCGTGGCGTCACCGACATCGTCGCCGTCAGCCGGGCGCCGTCCGCCAGCGCAACGTTCACGAGCGGCGCGGCCGCCGAGAAGTCTCGGGCCGTCTGGCCGCCGCGGGTCGCCCATGTCCTGATCATCGAGATCAGCGCGTCGTCGCTGGCCGCGATCGGAGGCGCAGCGACTCGCTCGCCGTTGGCGTACGTGATCCAGACCTGATCCCACCCGCATATGTCGATGTTCTCGACATGCGGGTCGCGCAGGTAGGCCGTCACCGGTCCCAGCCCGTAGCGCTGGTCATGGACGGCCCTGGCGAGCTCGTCCAGCGCGCCGCCAGCGGACGCAGGCAAGTGTCCGGCACGGACTTCTCGCTCCAGCCAGCGCCGCGCGGTCTCGCGGATCACGGGCATGACCTCGGCGACGCTGGCGCCGTCGTCGAGCTGAGTGCCGACCAGTGCGGCAATGTCGGCGACCGCGCCGATCAGCCGCCGATCGCTCAGCGTCGCTGCTGGCAGATCTGGCACCTCCTGCCGGATGCCATCGGCGTGCGTGTCATCGGGGGGCGGTGCTGGCTGCTCCCACGTCTGGGATCCCCCGAGGTGCTCCGGCGGCGCGGGCGGCCATTGCAGTGTCACCGCCAGCCTCCGCCCTGCTGCCGGACATGCCCGGTCATCGCGCTCCTTCAGGCTCCGCCGGCCAGGCGCGCAGCCATTAGCAGCTGGTCGAATCTGAACCGGCGTTCCGCACGCTACGAGCACGCCATGAGCACCGCGTTAGCGCGCCGTAAGCGCGCACCCGCCGGCCGCGCAGTCAGACCACGCGGGCGGCGGCGCCGCACGCCGTCACCTTCGCCGGTCCACGATCAAGAGCATCCAGCTCCGGTGGAGCCAGGCTTGCGACACACCGAGCCCCTCGAGCTCAACACCGGCTGCCTCAAATGCACGCTCGTGCCGATGTAAGCGGCTTGTAGTAGGGCACGGGAAAGACAGTTCCCTGGACTCGACGGCTAGATTGACTGCATGGCTCACAGGCAGCTGCCGCCTGTCGCCGCGGTGATCAGTTTCATCGATTGTGTCAATCGTGGCGACGCGGATGGTCTGAGCCTGCTCATGACCGACGACCATGAGCTGGCCGTGTTTGACGAAGAGGCGCTGCGCGGCAAGACAGCGAACTTGGAGGCGTGGAAAGGATATGCGGCGGCATTCCCTCGTTACGTGATCTATCCGCGCGCGATCGAAGAGCCGCGCGCAGGGTGGGTCGCCGTGCTTGGGCACACGACTGGCTCGCACCTTGGACTGACCGATCTGGAGGAGCGCGCGCTAACGCTCATCTGGCTGGCGGAGGTGTGCAACGGACAGCTGCGCTGCTGGCGGCTGGTAAAGGACACACCCGAGCGTCGATCCGAGCTTGGGCTTGGACCACCGTTTGACGGCGCGGGACACCTTAGATAGACGGAACTACCCTCATCAGCGTGAGACGCCCGCGGAGGGCTCGCCCCGGCTGTCAGCTTCCCCTGTGCGGCGACCGGTTAGCCCAGTCGCTTGTTTTGCGGGGACCAGGGGCGCCGCCAACTTCGTGCGGCTGCGGTGATGTGGCTCCTTGTTGCCGGCCTGATTTGCCGGCGCGTGACCTGGCTGCTGAAGACTGTCGCCATGGGAAGCCCTGAACCAACAGGTGCGCGCTGGCCAGCGCATCTGCCCGTCGGTGCGCTGCGTGTGGTGCGGTGGAGCCCGCGGTATCACCAGACGGTCATCTTCTACCGGGACATCATCGGGCTGCCGGTCCTGGACGCCTTCGAGGATAGCTACGGCCTGGACGGAACCATCCTGGGCCTTCCTGACAGTCCGGTTCACTTGGAGATCGTCCGCTCGCCTGGAGGGCAGTCCTCCACGACCGGGCTTGATCAGCTGGTGTTCTACTTGCCAGATCGCGCCGCCCAGGAGCAGATCATGGCGCGGCTGGCCGCAGCGGGGGTGGACCCGGTTGCTCAGATCGAGTACTGGCAGGACAGCGGCGGCGTTACCTACCGCGACCCAGACGGGCGCGAAGTCGTGTTCGCGTCCTGGATCTACCGGCCACCCACCTGATTCGCCGAAGCCGCGCAGGAGCACATTAACTTTCCCCCCGATGGCCCGCTGTTGCCGCGGGGTCGGAATAGTCGGTGATCACGTCGAGAATGTGAAACGTGGCGCGGACTGGCTCAGCACGGCGGTCAGCGGCGTGGTGGCCGAGAGGATGTTCAGCTCGGCAGCGATCGCGGCGACGAGTTCGGGCATGTCCGATGGTGCTGATTCATGCATGGCTTCGGCCACTACGAGTACGGCGGCTGTCGAGTGCTGGACGGCCGACAGGCCGCTTTGCCGGTTCGTCCAGCGCCGGGCGTGCACGTGTCCCGCCTGGTCTGCGAAGATCACCTCCTGCGGGCCGGGATGCCCAGTCTGGCCGGAAAAGGCGAGGTAGTCCTCATCGCCGCGGGCGTATCTGACTTCCAGGTGCCCGGTGATCTTAGCCACATCGAAGACGGCGACCGGAGTCGCGAAGGCAGCCGATACGGCGTTGCACACGTCGACGAGCGGATGCACCGGCGGGAGCGCGCCGTCCTTGCGCAAGCGCCGCAGCAGTGCTTCCGACGCGCACCGGTACTGGGTGGGCTTGAGTCCCATCATGGCGAAGGCGCGCCGCCAGGCCCGGATCTCGGGCAGCTCACTTTCGGCTGACCCGGCCAGCCGGGAGTTCGCGATGCCGGTGAACTTTGCGATACGATCGCCGGCCGCAACATCGGAGGTGATTTCGTCGGCGAACACAACCCCCGCAACGAGTTCGGGGAAGGCACGCCAGATCTCACCGGAATGCTGGAAGTCCATCACCTCACCTTGCCAGCCGACAGGGTGCACTGCGGTGAGTGAGGTGAGATTGTCATCCCGGCAGGAACCATCCCCATACGGCTGCAGTGGCGGGCAGCGGCGTCCAGGCTTCCTTCTTGCCGAGGAGCAGAACTAACTCTTGGTTGTGTAGAGCTCGGCCGTGAATACCGCTCGGTAGCGCTGTGCCTAGCCAGGAGAGACGGTCCTGCGCATCACGCAGTTGCTCTTCCCCGGTGGTAGATGTTCGGCAGTT
>DATIOU010000146.1:0-3243 GCA_035472835.1 Streptosporangiaceae bacterium
CGACAGAGGCGGACGAGCGATCTGCCTGCTCCGGCCCTACGCCGTACTGCTGCTACGAGCTCGCCCAGATTGAGCGGTGCCGGTTTGGGCTTGGCGGACGTGGCGGCCGTTGTCGATAGCGTTCGGCCATGTCAATTCGAGAGCGATACCGATTTGCGCTAGTCGTGCGGCCTGTCGCACTATCGCCGAGGACGAGCAGGCGATCCGTGACCCCTTGACGCCCATCAAGGGGTCCCCTTGAGGGAGATTGGCTCCCCTTTTGGCTCTCTGCATGATGGACTAGTATTCGAATAAGACAATCTACCTGTCGGGACGGCGGGATTTGAACCCGCGACCCCTTGACCCCCAGTCAAGTGCGCTGCCAAGCTGCGCTACGTCCCGCTACCGCCAACCCGCCTGGTCAGCGGCGGGTTTCACTACCTTAGCGCAGAACAGGCCGCACCTAGCGCTCCGATGTCCCGGGCCGTGCCTGGCCCGCAACTAGCGCCGCGTCGCCCGAATCCCGTCAGACCCCGAGTTGATCCGCGCGACATCACCTCGTCACGCCGGGATGTGATAACCGCCTCCAGGCCAGTTCTCCGGCGGCGGCGCGTGCAGCTTGTTCGCAACGTAGACGACACCGTCGATGCACTCGACGAGCCGCAACGCCTGGTCGAGCTGCTCCTGGCTGCCGAGCCGGCCAGCGAGCGTGAGCACTCCGCCGTGCGCGGTAACCCGGATTGCGGCTGGATCGGCGAGCACGACAGCCGTCAGTACCCCGGTCGCTTCGGCCGCGATATCTTCGTCCGAACGCAGGTACGCCGCCAGCAGATCCGTGCGGCTGACGACCCCTCTGATCCTTCCGTCAGCGTCCACCACAGGCAGCTGGTTGATGTGGTGAGTGCCCATAACCCTGGCTGCGGTCCCCAGCAGTTCGCCAGGTCCGATGGTGATGGCCGGAGAGGTCATCAGCCCTTTCGCAGTCTGCGCTTCCGCTTTCGTGCGCACCGCCGCGCGCAGTTGCCAGCCTGGCGTTCGGTCCGTGTGCTCATGGCGTTCCTGCTTGCGGAGCAGATCGGCCTCCGACACGACGCCGAGCACGCGCCAGTCCGCGCTGACGACGGGTACGGCGGTTAGCTGGTGCTCGTGCAGCAGCTCGACGATCTGCCGGTAGCGAGCGTGCTCGCCCACGCCGACGACATTGGTGGACATGACGTCGCCGACATGCCAGCGCCCGCTGTGTCGTACGGGTCCTGGCATGATGGCGGACGCTGATCGCGGGCCGGGAACGCCGCCGCTGTCAGTCATCGTGAACCCCCGTGAATCTCGTGTGCCTGCTGAGTCATCCGCAGGCTTCCGCCCCAGCGGCAGTCCTTGTATTACCCGTTATTGCCCGGCATCCCCGGCCAGATAGCCGTCGACTGTGCACACTGAGGCGCGCCCTGTGCGAAAGGCGCTGCTAGTGTTCCGCCGACAAACCGCCGCCGACCGGGACGACTAGGAGCGAGCACGCCGATGAACGACCGCCTGGGCAGCCTGATCCCGCAGCCGGTTTCGGTCCGCCAGCGGCCCGGTTCACTCGACCTGACTGCAATGCCCGACATTCACCCGGTCGGCACCGGCAACCGCCCGGAAACAGAGAACGCGGCCGCAGCCGTCCGCCACCTCCTCGGCACCCTGCCCTGGCCACGGCCGGGCGAGAAAGCCGGGGCTGTCCAGTGCTCGGTCAGCATCGACGCCGAACTCGGCCCCGAGGCCTACCACCTGGGCGTGAAGCCAGACGGCATCGTCATCCGGACCGGTGATACAGCCGGCGCTGCCTACGCGGCGCAGACCCTCCGTCAGCTGCTACCCGACGAAGCGTGGCGCGCGGCGCCCTTGCCGGGAACGCCCGGCTGGCAGCTCCCGTGCATCGAGATCGACGACAAGCCGGCCCTCACCTGGCGCGGCGCGCACATCGACGTCGCCCGGCACTTCGCAACCAAGCGCGAGCTGCTGGCCGTCATCGACGCGCTCGCGGCCCTGAAGCTGAACCGGCTACACCTTCACCTGACCGACGACCAGGGCTGGCGGATCGAAAGCCGCCTGCATCCGCGGCTGCACGAGATCGGCTCGCACCGGGCGCGGACCAGGATCAGCCTCAACGATGAATCGCCGCGGGTCTACGAGGAAATCCCGTACGGCGGCTACTACACCCTTGACGACCTTGCGGAGATCGCGAGCTACGCGGGGCAACGTGGCATGGCGCTTGTGCCGGAGATTGACTTGCCAGGTCACTGCACCGCGCTGCTCGCGGCGATGCCCGAGCTGGGTTCCGGCCCGCTGCCGGACGGCGGATACCAGGTCAGCCCCGACTGGGGCATCTTCCCGTACCTAATCGCGCCGCTGCCGGAGTCCATGCGCGTCCTGCGCGACATCTTCGGCGAGCTGCTCGGCTCGACTGGCTCGCGCTTCGTGCACATCGGCGGCGACGAGTGCCTGCTCGGCCGGTGGCGTGACGACGTTCGGATCGAGGCGGTCCGCAGCGACCGCGGCCTTGCGACGGCGGAGGACCTGCACGCCGCGTTCCTGCGCGATGTCGCCGACATGCTCGCGACAGACTTTGCAACCAGGTCCGTGGTATGGGACGAGGGTTTCGCCAGTTCGGGGGGTCGCGCCGGGATGCTGCGGCCGGACACGGTCGTTATGGCCTGGCGCGGGATGCAGATCGCACGCGACGCTGCCCTCGCAGGACACCAGGTCGTGGCGGCGCCGGTCCTGCCAACCTACTTCGATTACTACCAGGAACGGGGTTCGACCGAGCCGGTCGCCATTGGCGGGCCGGTGCGGCTTGCCGACGTAGCCACGTTTGCGCCGGTCCCGGCGGACTGGCCGCAGCAGGCGCGGGACAACCTGATCGGCGCCCAGTTCCAGGTATGGACCGAATACATCCGTGACGGCCGGGCGCTGGAGTACATGATCTTCCCGCGGGCCTGCGCTCTCGCCGATGTCGCCTGGTCCGGCGGGCCGGTAGCACTGGCTGACGACGAGCCGGGGCGGCCCGGCCTCGAGAGCCGGATCGCATCGCATCTGGGCAGGCTGGAGGCGGCTGGAGTCGAGTTCAGGCCGCTGGCCGGGCCGCGGCCATGGCAGCAAGGCGGCAGCGGACCTAGGCGCCATCGGCCCGGCTACCTCGTTCAGGATGTCGCTACTCACCTCGATCAGCTGGCGGTCGGCGACGCGGGCTAGGGGGCTCGTCCCGACGCGTGCAGCTGCTAGTTGACC
>DATIOU010000147.1:0-5141 GCA_035472835.1 Streptosporangiaceae bacterium
GGTCTGGAAAAGCGACGACCCCCGCTACCCGCGGATCGACGTCTACGGCAGTTTGGACGAATTGGAGCGGGACTTCGGAGTGAGGCCCGCCGACCTCCACCGGCCCGCCATTGACGAGCTGACGCGACCGAATCCCGACGACCCGACCGGTCGCTCGACCATGCGGCGCGTGCCCGAGGTGCTTGATTGCTGGTTCGAGTCCGGGTCGATGCCGTTCGCGCAGGTACATTACCCGTTCGAGAACGCCGACTGGTTCGACAGCCACTACCCCGGCGACTTCATCGTCGAGTACATCGGCCAGACCCGCGGCTGGTTCTACACGCTGCACGTGCTCGCGACCGCGCTCTTCGACCGGCCCGCGTTCCGGAGCTGCGTCAGCCACGGCATCATCCTCGGCAGCGACGGCCAGAAGATGTCCAAGAGCCTCCGCAACTACCCGGACGTGAGCGAGGTCTTCGACACCTACGGCTCGGACGCCATGCGCTGGTTCCTTATGTCGAGTCCGATCCTGCGCGGCGGCAACCTCGTCGTGACCGAGCCCAGCATCCGCGACGCGGTGCGCCAGGCGATCCTGCCGCTGTGGAACAGCTACTACTTCTTCGCGCTGTACGCGAACGCCGAGTCCTATCCGGCATCGGCCCGCATCAACAGCGAAAACGTCCTCGACCGGTACATCCTGGCCAAGACCCGGTCCCTGGCCGGCAGAATGGCCGCGCTGCTCGACGAGTACAGCGTGGCGGCTGCGTGCCAGGAGCTGCGCGAGTTCACCGACGTGCTGACCAATTGGTACATCCGCAGGTCACGCGACCGGTTCTGGGCCGGCGATAAGGCGGCGCTTGACACGCTGTGGACGGTGCTCGAGGCGGTCACACGGCTTGCCGCGCCGCTGCTGCCGCTGACAACCGAGGCGATCTGGCGCGGCCTGACCGGCGAGCAGAGCGTGCACCTGACCGACTGGCCTGACCTCACGGGCTGGCCTGCCGACGACGAGCTGGCAACCGCCATGGATCTCGTCCGCGCGGTCTGCAGCACCGCGCTCGGCCTGCGCAAGGCCCGCCAGCTCCGGGTCCGGCTACCACTCGCGGGGCTGACAGTCGCGCACCCAGCGGCGCTCGCGCTGGCCCCGTACGCCGAGCTGATCCGCGATGAGGTCAACGTCAAGGACGTCGTCCTCTCGCCAGATCCAGCCAGCCTCGGCACATTTGAGCTGGCGGTCAACCCGCGTGTGCTGGGGCCGCGGATCGGCGCCAAGGTGCAGGAGGTCATCAAGGCCGTCAAGGCCGGGAACTGGGAGCGCAATGGTGACTCCATCCTTGCGGCCGGAATCGAGCTTGCGGATACCGAGTACGACCTGCGCCTGGTCGCGGCCGAGCCGGAGTCTGTGTCGGCTCTACCCGGTGGCGCCGGCCTGGTCGCGCTCGACATCCACGTCACGCCGGAGCTGGCCGCCGAAGGCACGGCCCGGGACGTGGTGCGGGTCGTTCAGCAGGCGCGCCGGGAGGCGGGGCTTGCGGTCTCCGACCGGATCAAGCTCACGATCGGCGCCGACGGTACCGTCGCCGATGCAGTCCGCGCCCACGCGGAGTTCATTGCCGGCGAGACGCTCGCGCTCGACGTGGCCGTAGTCCCGGCCGCGTCCGTCAGCGCGACACCGCAATCGGTAGCCGACGGCAGCTCAATCCGCGTCCAAGTCGCCGCAACCGCGAGCTGATCCACCGCGCCTTTAGTTTCGGTCAAGGATGCGGCGGAATGCGCCGCATCCTTCGCCGCGACAGATGCGACCATCGGGGGGCGTGATGGCGGACAGCGACGGCAGGCCGCGGTGGCGGACAGCGACGGCAGGCCGCGGTGGCGGCGGCGGGAATTTCGGCGTCGCTACCTCCCTCCCCGTCGGCACACACAACCTGACCCGCTTCCGGCCCCGGATTGACTCGGCCACGTTCCTTTATTAAACTGTCTAGTTGTACAACTAGCTAGTTTAGAACCGAGGAGCAGCCATGATGGATGTCATCTCCGCGCATCGCCGGGCACTCGCGGACGCCTTGGCAGGCCTGACGCCCGAGCAGTGGCATGGCCAGTCGCTATGCGCAGGCTGGACGCCGGCCCACGTGCTCGCACACCAGACGATGCCGTTCCGTATTCCTACCGCGGAGTTCATGTCCGGACTTCAGCGCAGTGGCGGGGACTTTACGACGTTCTCCGACCAGGTGGCGGCTAGGGACAGCACGCTGCCTCCGGCCGAGTTGATCAGCGCGCTGCGGGATAACGCCGACACGCCATGGAGCCCGCCCGGTGGAGGTCTGGACGGCGCGCTCAGTCACGACGTGATCCACGGACTCGACATCTGCTGGCCGCTGGGCATTGAGTACGACATCCCGTCACGCGGCCTGACCATGGTGCTGGGCTCGCTGACGAGCCAGGGCGACGACTCGCTGTTCGGCGTCCCGCTGGCGGGAATCAGCGTGACAGCCACCGATCTCGACTGGTCGGTCGGGAAAGGCGCTGAGTTGTCCGGGCGCGGGCGCGACCTGGTGCCGCTGCTGGCCGGGCGCCGGATACCACGCGAGCGGTTCGCGGGCGCTGGCGTATCGCGCTTCTGGCCGGTGACAGCCCTGTGACGACAGCGGTCACCGACGAGCTGAGCCTGACGTTCGCGGCCCTCGCTGATCCGACGCGGCGCGCGATCCTGACCCGGCTTTCGTCGGGTGAAGCGACGGTCGGGCAACTTGCGGCCCCGTTCGCGCTCACTCAGCAGGCGATCTCCAAGCACATCAAGGTGCTCGAGCACGCGGGACTCATCTCGCGTTCGCAGGCCGCGCAGGCGCGGCCATGCCGCCTGGAGCCGGCTCGGTTCGATACCGTCGCCGAGTGGATTGGCCGGCACCGCCAGGCCTGGCACGAGCGCTACGACCGGCTCGACGCGCACCTGGCGGCGCTGGCCGACGCCGATCTCATGGCCGGCGCGCAGGCCGAGGAGGAAACGTGACGCAGCCGGGCGAGTTCACATACCGGCGCACTCACCATGCGAGCCGGGAGCTGCTGTTCGACTGCATGACGCAGCCCGAGCACCTCACGCATTTCTGGGGGCCGGACGGCACCACGACGCCGCTCGATGGGATCACGATGGAGCTTCGGCCGGGCGGCAGGTTCGAGACGACGATGGTGAACGCTGCCGACGAGAATGAGTACACGATGTGCGCGGTTTTCCTGGCAGTCGAGCGGCCGGCGCTGCTCTCGTGGCAAGAGCCTGACGTCGAAGGCGGCATGATCACGACGATCACCTTCACCGATCTCGGCGACGGCCGCACCGAGGTCGTGACGCACCAGACCAACGTTCCATCGGCGTACGCAGCTGCCGGCTTCGAGACCAGTCTGCGGCGCTTCGACGAATACGTGATTGCACTCAAGGCGGCCTGGCACGCGCTCTGATGGTCGCAGATCGCGTCCGGGGAGTAGTCCATCAAATTAAATTGATCTAAGCTGCTAGCATGGCGTCCCGCCCAAAACCTGCGCTGCCGCCGCCGTTCGCGCGGATGGCGGCTGATCCGGTGCGCTGGCGGCTGCTGCAGGAGCTGGCGCGAAGCGATCGCCGCGTTCGCGAACTCGTGGCGCTGTCCGGGCAGCCGCAGAACCTGGTCTCCTACCACCTGGGCCAGCTGCGTGCCAGCGGGCTGGCACGGGCGCGGCGCAGCAGCTTCGACGGCCGCGACACCTACTATCACCTGGACCTGCCAAAGTGCGCTGAGGCGTTAAGAGCCGCCGGGGCGGCCCTGCATCCCGGTCTGCGCCCAGGCGCCGCAGAGCCCCCGCCTGCAAGCCGCGGTCCAGCGTTCTGCACAGCGCTGTTCTTGTGCACGGGCAACAGCGCCCGGTCGCAGGTCGCTGAAGCGCTCGCCGGTGTGCGCTCCGGCGGCCGGGTCCACGCGTCCAGCGCGGGCAGCCATCCCAAGCCGTTGCATCCGAATGCCGTGCGGGTGATGGCCTCTCACGACGTCGACCTGACGGGGCGGGAGTCCAAGCACCTCAGCGCGTTCACCGACCAGAGCTTCGACTACGTGATCACCTTGTGCGACAAGGTACGGGAAGTCTGCCCAGAGTTCCCCGGCCATCCCGGTTACCTCCACTGGAGCATTCCCGACCCAGCAGTTTGCGTCAGCAGCGACGAAGACACCTATCCAGCGTTCGAAATGATGGCGGCCGAGCTGGAAACCCGCATCGAGTTCTGGCTGGCCAGCGTCGCCGCGCACCCGCGCATGCAACCGTCCAGGAGGATTCAATGAGCACCCCAGAAGACATGGTCAGCGTCCGTTACATGGTCGACGACGTGCAGGCAGCCATCGACTTCTACACCGGCCATCTCGGCTTCACGCTGCGCACGAGCGCGGCGCCCGCGTTCGCCGACGTTGTGCGCGGCAACCTTCGGCTGCTGTTGGCCGGACCAAGAAGCTCGGCCGGCCGGCCAATGCCCGACGGCCGCACACCCGAGCCCGGTGGCTGGAACCGCATCCATTTCATCGTCCCCGACATCGCAGCCGAAGTAGCGCGGCTGCGCGCCGAGGGCGTGCCGTTCCGAAACGACATTCTCACCGGTCCTGGCGGCAAACAGATACTGATCGAGGATCCCGCAGGCAACGTGGTCGAACTGTTCGAGCCCCGCTAGCACCGCGCTCAGCCGGTGCAATCCCGACCATTCTGGGTACTGCGATCCAACCGTTCCGTCATGCTGACGTCGGGCTTATAACGCACATTGGGTATCGGCTGCCCACGGATCGGTAGACACCGGCTATTTCCGCCGTTCCGGTTGTACGGCAGGCCGTCGTGTGTTGCGCTTTGACCTGGGCCAAGGCGCCCTGGTAGCAGCATGGGGGGTGCGCCGAATGGCAGAAGAAAGCCATCCGCCGCCGCAGGAGCCGTCAGCGCTGCCGCGGCGAACCCCTGGGGCGGGTGGTCTGACGCCAGGACAAGCACGCCGCGGCTTTCTGCCCGCGCGGGCCCCGGTCACGTCCGTGCCAGGGCTGCCATCCGATTCGGCGCGAGCCGACCATCCCGAACGGCCGCAGCTACCACGCCAACCCAGTTCGCTACCACGGCGGTTGCCTGGCGCCAGCGCGATTCACACTCCGCCCGCAACGGCGCTGCAG
>DATIOU010000148.1:0-31655 GCA_035472835.1 Streptosporangiaceae bacterium
GCTGCAGGCGCGGCGATGACCGGCACTCCCCTGATCACCTGGATGGAATACCTGGACTCCGACATCGCGCGCACCTCCGTTGAGCGCTGCTGCCCCCGAAACTAGCCGGTACGCGGGCAGCCCCGCGGCAAGTCGAGCAAACCGGCTCGCCAGCAGTCGATGGCGCTAACTACCCGTCGTGCGATGCGCCATGCGCGACTTCTCGCAGCCGGACCGGCCTACGACACGTCGGCCGGGCCGGCCTCTGGCGTCGGCCCAGCGTCTGACGCTCGCTCGCGGCGGAATCGGTAGGCGATCACCCCGACGCTGAGCCAGCCAACGGCGATCGCGAGCCAGAAGTTCACGAGGCGGAACGCGAGCGCCGCCGAGACGGCGGTGACCCGGCCGACACCATAAGCGACGAGTACCACCGCCAGGCTGCCCTCGACGATGCCCAGCCCGCCGGGAACAAGCGGCAGCGACCCGACCACCTGCGCCACGCCGTACGCCAGCACCACCGCGTGCCAGGGAATCCCCGCATGCACCGCGCGGAAGCTGCACACCAAGCATAGGCAGTCACAGCCCCACACCGCAGCAGCGGTAGCGACGACGGCCACGGTAGACCGCAGGCTGAGCGGAATTTCGCGCATCCGGGTCAGCGTGCGCTCGATCCGCGCGGCGATCGTGACCTGTCTGGCTTGCGGCCCGCGCCGACGCCTAGTAAGGCGATCTGCGCCCCGAACCACAGCGCTCGCGAGCCGCAGCACCAGGTCGCGGCGGATCAAGACGGCGCCGGCGCCGAGCACCAGAATCAGCCCGATGACCGTGACCCCGGCGCCGAGCGTGCTCGCGTGGCCGGCCAGCGCGACGACCACGCCGATCAGCAGGAGCAGCGACATACCGATGGCCTGCGCGATCAGGATCGTGAAGATGGTCCAGCCGCTGCTGGCGCCGCTCGCGCCCCGGCGTCGGTAATAGCGGTACCTGTATGCGCTGGAGACCGCCGGCTCGCCCGGTACCGTACACGCGATCGCGTCATTGGCGAGGGTCAGCAGGAACAGGCCGCCCAGCGGGATCGCCGCCCCGCTGAGCCGCAGCACGCGCTGCTGGAGCCAGGCGAACGTCAGCAGCGAGAGCGATTCAGCGGCTATCGCGGCGGCGAACCATGCGGCGCTCGCGCCGGCGAGATGATGCCATGCACCGGCCAGCTCGCCCCGCTTGCCGACCAGCACCAGCAGGACTAGACACCCGATCGCGAGGCCAACGAGATAGCGGACCACGGCCCTGAGGTCGCGGCCCGCGCCCGAGTCAGCCACATCGCTCGCCACGCCACAACCGTACCGAGCAGCCGTCAGACGGCTAGCCCCCTGGCAGCATGGCCTCAGATCCGGGCCGCGAGAAGGCACTAGCGCGGGTCCGGAAGTCACGACGGAAGGAACGACACGCGGTGGCTCAGTACTTTGGCGGGCGGATCGGGACTGACTGGCGAGACTCGGAGCCGTGGTGGCCGCCCGAGCCGGCACCGCCGGCCGGCGCGCCGAACGTGCTCCTGATCGTGCTCGACGACGTCGGCTACGCGCAGCTTGGCTGCTACGGCTCGGACATTCAGACGCCCGTGTTCGACGGCCTGGCCGCGCGCGGGGTTCGGCTCGCCAACTTCCACACGACCTCGCTGTGCTCCCCCACCAGGGCTTGCCTGCTGACCGGCCGCAATCATCACCGCAGCGGCATGGGCCGGGTGGCCGACCTCGCCATCGGCTACCCCGGCTACTGGGGCAAGCCGCCGCGAGAAAACGGCTACCTGTCGGAGATCATGCGCGCCGCCGGCTACGCCACCTACGCCGTGGGCAAGTGGCATCTGTCCCCCGAAGACGAGACGAACATGGCCGCGTCGCGCGCGACCTGGCCGCTTGCCCGCGGGTTCGACCGCTGGTACGGCTTCCACGGCGGCGAGACCAGTCAGTTCGTGCCTGCCCTGTACCACGACAACCACACCATCCGGCCACCGCGGTCGATCGAGGACGGCTATCACTTGACGGCCGACCTCGCTGATCGCGCGATCGAGTTCGTGGCCGACCTGCGCGCGGCCGACGCCGCCAAGCCGTTCTTCCTGTACTTCGCCACAGGCGCGTGTCACTCGCCGCACCAGCCGCCCCGCCGCTGGCTCGACCGCTACCGCGGCGCGTTCGGCCTCGGCTGGGACGCGTGGCGCGACCAGGTCTTCGCCCGACAGCTCGAGCTGGGCCTGCTCCCCTCGTCGACTGTCTTGTCGCCGCGCCCGCCCTGGGTGCCCGCCTGGGCAGCGCTCAACGACCGCGAGCGGACGGTCGCGGCCCGCTTCATGGAGTGTTTTGCCGGCTTTCTGTCGCACGCAGACGAGCAGGTGGGCCGCATTCTCTCCTTCTTGGAGGAACGGGGTGAGCTCGACAACACAATCGTCTGCGTGGTCTCCGACAACGGCGCCAGTGCCGAAGGCGGCGCCGACGGCTCGATCAACGACATCCGGATGCAGAACCTCGACCCGGCCCCGCCAGCCGAGATGTTCGCCCGGCTCGAGGAGATCGGCGGCCCGCTCACGCACAACAACTACCCGTGGGGCTGGACGATGGCCGGCAATACGCCGTTCCGCCGCTGGAAGCGCGAGGTGCACGAAGGCGGCGTCGCAGACCCGTGCATCATTGCCTGGCCGCGCGGCGAGTTGGAGCCCGCCGCCATCCGGCACCAGTTCACGCACGCCATCGATGTGCTGCCCACGCTCACCGAGCTGGCAGGCGTGCCGATCCCGGCCGAGGTCGACGGCATCGAGCAGGCCACGCTCGACGGCGTGAGCATGAGGTACCTGCTGCCGTACGGCGCCGCGGACGCAGCTGAACGGCACACGACGCAGTACTTCGAGATGTTCGGCTCCCGCGCCATCTACGACCGGGGCTGGAAGGCTGTGGCGTTTCACCCGATCGGGCCGCTCTACGACGACCAGAACCCGAACGCGCCGTTC
The DNA here is from genome assembly GCA_035472835.1 of Streptosporangiaceae bacterium. Lineage (GTDB taxonomy): Bacteria > Actinomycetota > Actinomycetes > Streptosporangiales > Streptosporangiaceae > JAJYUU01. The sequence continues at coordinate 2,975 of DATIOU010000148.1, forward strand.
AGCGCTGACGTCTGGGAGCTCTACCACGTCGCCAGCGACCTGTCCGAGTCGCGCGATCTGGCGGCCGAGGAGCCGGGACTGCTTGCCGAGCTCATCAGGCTCTGGTGGGCCGAGGCGAGGCGAAACCAGGTGCTGCCGCTCGACAACCGGGCGCTGTGGACGCTGGTGCATCCCAAGCCGGACCGCCGTCAGCCGCGTGATGAATACGAGTACTTTCAGGGCGGCGCGCAGGTTCCCGAGTCGGTCGCCGTGAACGTGCGCAACCGCTCGCACGAGTTCGTCGTCGACGTGACGATCACGGGCCCGGACGACACCGACGGCGTCTTGCTCGCGCTTGGCTGCGCCCTCGGCGGCTGGTCACTGCACATCCTCGGTGGCCGGGTCAGGTACGCCCACAACCTGTACGGGTCCGCGGTGCACGTCATCGAGTCCACGCAGCAAGTGTCAGCCGGCGATCACCGGATCGAGTACGCCTTCACCAAGGATGATGGCCTCGGCGGAACGGGCATCCTGCGCTGTGACGGCAGTGAGATCGGACGCGGCTCGATCCCCCGCGTCACCCCATCCAGCTTCAACGGCGTTGGCGTGGGCCTGACCTGCGGGTACGAATGGGGGCCCGCCGTAGGCGGGGGGTACACGGCCCCGTTCCCGTTCCGTGGAATTATTCGCCGCGCGGTCGTCCGGGCAACCGGTCCGGTAGTCCGTGACCCGCTGGCGGAACTCGAGGCGATACTCGCCGAGCAATGAGCCGCCATAGGCCGCCGGATTCTCGCATGGCGCGCTGGCAGCCAGCGTCAGAGCGGAGTATCCGCATCGTGGAAGAGGCCCGAGACCACCCGGCTTGGCGTGGGTGGCTTCAGAGAACGACCCCCTACCGTGCTGCGGCATAGGCGAACCCGCAGGCGACGGCCAGAATGACCATGGCGAGGGCGAGGCGCCCACTGCCGCTGTAGCTGAACCAGGTGCCGTATCGAGTCATGGTGCGCCAGCCCCGAGCCGTTGGTCCCGCACATCCTGGGCGGCCGGAGCCGGTCCGCGCACAACCTGCACGGCGCCGAGCTGAACGCGATCGGCCGGGAAATGACCTCGGCTACGCCGCCGGATCCTGGGCCTTGCGCGCGGCCGCCCGGAACGCCGCCCTGATCGACGCGGCCACCTCCTCGGGCCGCCCAGTGATCTCGGCCCAGGTGAGGTGCACCACTTCGTAGCCGGCTTCGCGCAGGCGCTTGTCCCGGCGCAACTGCGCTTTTGCCCGGCTCGGGTCCTGATCGTACTTCAGCGCGCCATCCACCTCGGCGATTGTCTCGTGCTGCTCCCAGTAGAAGTCGACCCTGCCGATAACCTCGCCGTCCGCCGTTGCGATCCAGACCTGGAGCCGCGGAGCAGGGAGACCAACCGCGTCGAAGGTCACTCGCGCAATGGACTCGAGCACGGACTCTGCCAGCCCGGATGCGAACTCGATGACGCGGTGCGCCCGCACGACGCCGCGCCAGCCGCTGCACGCGGCGGCCACAGTCCGCAGCTCCGACTTCGACGTGAGGCCCTTCCGGATGGCCGAGTCAGCGGCCGAGACGCCGTCGATAAACGTCAGCGTCCTGGCGACATCGATCACGGTCCGCGCGGCTGTCGTGACGGGCAGGCCGAGCTTGCGCGTAACTTCCGAAGGTCGCAGCGGCGTCGTGTAGAGATGCACATGAGACGGGCCCTTTCGGCCGCTGCCCGGGCGGCCAGTAATGGTGCTGTCATTGCCAGGGCGTGTTAAGAGCTCGATCCCATGCAACACGGCCGCAGACCCATGACTCAAGACCGCGCCCCCGCCGAATCGGATCACCGCTGCCGCCGCTCGCAAGATGTGCTCGCCGTCAGGCGTCGCGGCGAAGATGTTCGCGGTTGCGGGGCGTACATAGACACCGCGGCCGACTCGGACAAGTCTTCCCCGCCGGACCAGTGTCCGGATGTGCTCGGGAGAGTTGCCAGCGGCCCGAAGTCGATACGTCGTGTACAAAGGTAATCTTTCGGGCCATTCTGCGGGGTTCATGGAACTAGGGTCCAGCGGACTGCCGACATTTCGGGCGCTCAACTTGGCTCTGGCCCAGGGTCGTAGGTGTTCGGTGGGATTTTCTGGGTGATATGCGTAGTTCGTGCCAACCGAAAACCTACGACCGTCCGATTTGGCCACTCAACACCTACAACGTCGAACCGGATGGCGAGCGGCGGAACGGCTGATCGGCCGCCGCCGGGCTGGTCGCGGGCGGCCCGGGGTGCTCGCGGCCGGAATTGGCCGCGAACGACCGGGCTGCCGTGACTCGTGTCAATCGGCGAGGACGTGGAACTCGATCCGGTACACCAACGTGTCGTCGTCGATCGGACCCGCGTGCGCCGCGCGCCGTCGGAGCGATTCGAGGTCGTGCTCCCCGCTCCGGAGCACGTCCTCGGCGCCGATTGTGGCGAACGGCACCAGCTCCATCGAGTCGACCTCGATACGCGCGGGGCCGACGGGGTATTGGCCGCCGACCTTGACCTTCGGCCGCTGCCACAGACGGATCGACACGGTGATGTCGCCCCCGATCACCGCGTCGCGCAGGTCCTGACTGAACTCCACATCGGCAACCGTAAGTCCTACAGGCCGCGGCCGGCTGGCTCCCCCACCTAGTCAGCCGGCCTGCGACCTGCAGCCGGACGCCGCCGGGCCCGAACTCGAGCCCCCGCAACGCCAAGTTCAAAGCGCCGAGTCGACGCCACGCCGCGATGTCAGATGCTCGTCAGATCGAGCCAGACCGCGGTCGGATTCGACGGATCGACGGCACCCTGGAGCGTCATTCCCGGCCGGAGCCGGCCTATCTGCATCTGGCTAACTGGCTGCTCGATGGTCGTGGGGTAGGGCGGCATGCCGTCGGCCATCACGGTCAGCTCGAACTCGATGAGCAGATCGAAGTTGATCATCCCGACCTGGCGCATGTTCGAGATCATGACGGTCCTGCGTACCGCGGTTCCGTTGGCCAGGCCGGCGGCGGCCGCCGCGGCGGCGTTCGCGGCTTGCGTCTGCGCCGCCAGCATCTGGTTGGCCGCCGCCATCCGCTCTTGCGCCGCCGCCATCCGCTCGCCGACCGGCGGCATGGACTGCTCGATCTCCCTGGCCTGCTTCTGCAGGTCTCGCATGTTCTTGAAGACGCCCATCGGTCAGCTCTCGCGGTACAGCTGGTTAAAGCGCTGAGCGACGGCGGGGTTGGCCTGCATCCGTGCATTCCAGCCCTTGCTCGCCTCGTCCCAGCTGGCGGCCGGAATGCCGCGCGACGCCGCGATCTCCGGCAGTTTCGTCCCGTCATAGTTATAGGCAGCGACGCCCTTAGAAACGGCGGCAAACTCCTCAAGCGTGACGCCAGCAATGGGGTCGAAGTCTGGGCCGGTGGCGGCCACGCCCTGGGTAGCCGGGAGGCCCCCGAACTGGCCCATCTGCTGCGCCGTCGCCATCTGGGCCTGCGCAGCGGCCTGCTGGGCCTGGGCCATCTGCTGTGCTTGCGCGCCTAGCTGCTGCGCCTGCTGGATCATGCCTGGCGCGGCATTCACCATGTCCTTCATGTCCTTCATGCGCTTGAGCATTCCCACGGGCTACTCCCTCGTGATTCCCGCCCCGGTCGGTGATTTTCCTTCCAGGCACACCGCGCTCCAGACTGCGATACCGGTTGATCGGCGGCAATATCAGCCGAGTCTCTATTTGGTACGCTGACCGTGTCGCAAGTCCGCGATGCCGGCCCCCTCCGCGCGGACGTGTTCTGCCGTCGTGCGCAGGGATGGGATCCGATGGGGGACGAGCCACCGCGCCGGACTCTAGCTGCCCGGCTTGAAGACCGTGATCGTTCCCGTTTCACCGGGCGCGCCGACGAAGTCGCGTTTCTCGATCGGTGCCTCGACGCCGACGACCCGCCTGCCAGCGTGGTTCATATCTGCGGCCCCGGTGGCGTCGGCAAGAGCACCCTGTTGCGCGAGATCGCTCGGCACGCGCGCGATCGCGGCGTCTGCGTGGTCGCCGTCGACGGCCGCGAGCTCGGCCCGGCGCCCGGCGCGATCGAGGCTGCGCTGCGGAAAGATGAGCAGGCCGACCGGCTTCTGGTACTGCTCGACTCGTACGAGCGGATGACCGCGCTCGACTCGTACCTCCGTCAGGACCTGCTGCCTGAGCTGCCAGACCGAGCGCTCGTCCTGATCGCCGGGCGTGGCGCCCCCGACCCTGGCTGGTTCACCGGCGGCTGGGAGGCCGTGACGGCCAGGATCGACCTGACTGCCTTGCGGCCGCGAGAAGCGCGCCGCCTCCTCGCCGCGCGAGGGCTCACCGACGATCGCGTCAACCCCATCGTCGACTGGGCGGCTGGCTCGCCGCTCGCGCTGGCCCTGGCGGCAGACGCTGCGATCGCCGACGCTGACTGGAACGCGGCCAGCGCGCCCGGCCGGCCCGAGATCCTCCGCGCCCTGCTGCACCGGCTCGTCGAGACTGAGCTGCACGACGTTCGGCCGTCGGCGCTCGGCATCGCGGTCGTGGCAAGGAACGTCACGCCGGATCTGCTGCGAGCCGTCCTGCCCGCCGAGAACGCCGACGCGGCTTACCGAGAGCTGTCGGAGCTGACCATCACCGAGCGACTCGGCACCGGCCTCACGATGCACGATCTCGCCCGGAAGGCCCTGCTGGCCGACCTGCGCCAGCGCAACCCGTTGCTGGAGCGCGATCTGCGGCGGCGCGTCGCGGACTACCTGTACTCGCAAGGCATCGCCGGCGACCAGATGATGATGATCGAGATGGCCCACCTGGTCGAGAACCCGCTGCTGCGCTGGGGCTTCAGCTGGGACGGCAACGTCAGCTTCCGGATCGACTCGGTCCGGCCTGGCGACGCGGCCGCGGTCGAAGCACTGACCACGGACCATAACCCGCGTTGGTGGCAGCTGACACGCCGGTACTTCACCGAGGCACCCGATCGCGTCGCGATCGCCAGAGACCTGTCCGACCGCATCTGCGGCTTCCTGGTCAGCATGAGCCTGGCGACGGCGCCTGCGTTCGCCGACGACGACCCGCTCGCCGGTCCGTGGCTGGCGCACGCCCGCCGCAACGCCGCGCTCGGCGACTCGGTGATGTGGCACGCCGCTGTCGACTTCACCGGTCAGGGCAAGGTGCAGGCCATGCTCGGGATCGCCGGCGTCCTGCGCTGCGGGTCGGCGAGTCCGCGGTTCGCCTACCTGCCGATCGACCCGAGGTTGCCGGGCGCTGTCGAGTTCGCACATGCGCTCGGGGCCGCGCACCTGGCCGAGCTAGACGCGCGCCTCGGCGGCGACATGGTCCAGTGCCACCGGCTCGACTACGGACCGGGCGGACTGTTCACGTTCATGCGCGACCAGATCTACAGCGAGCTCGGCCTGCCGGTACCCGTTCCGGTCCGACGGCCCGTGGCCGACCTGGACACCGTCCGAGAGATACTCAAGAACTTCCGGGTGCCGCGAGAGCTGGCGCGCAGCCCGCTCGCTCAGGGCTCTTCGATACCGGAACGGGCTGAGTCGGTGCAGCGCCTCGTCTGGCAGGCCGCAGACGAGGCGTTCGGTGACAGCGAGACCGAGAAGCTGCTGCGCAGCGTGCTGATCGCTGGCTATCTTGAGCCGATGCGCAGCCACGAGGAAGCCGCGAGCAAGCTGCTGCTGAGCCGGGCTGCGTACTTCCGGCGCCTGCGCACAGCCGTGGAGCGGCTCGCTGAGCACATGGCTGCCGGCCCGGCGCCAGCCGACGTCGCCTGAGTCGAGCGGGTCCCCCGCTGAGCGCAGATTGGACTATTGCCGCCCAATCTGCCCCGTAGTAGCGTCCGGAACGCAGGCCACTGCGGGAACGGCGCCCCGGCGATCGGCGGCCGACAACTGCGCGCAGGGTGCCCGCCCGCCCATGACCGACGAGCAGCGGAGGCACTGATGGCGCTGGATGAAGCAACTGCGGCTTTCCTGACCGCGATGGCTCAAAGCGGCGTCAAGCCGATGCAAGAGATGACGCCGGAAGAAGCGCGGGCCGCCTTCGCAGTGCTTCGGGACCTGTACGGCCCGGGACCCGACGTCGCTAAGACGTATGACGTCCGGCTGCCGACGGCCGACGGCCACAACTTCAGCCTTCGGGTGCTAATCCCAGCGGGTGACGTCCGGGCGCTGATCGTCTACTATCACGGCGGCGGGTGGGTCGTCGGCAACATCGACGAGTACGACAACCTCGCGCGCACGCTGGCCACCGGCCTGCATTCTGCGGTGATCAACGTCGATTACCGGCTGGCGCCCGAGCACAGGTATCCAGCCGCAGCCGACGACGCCTGGACGGCGCTCACGTGGGCGGCCGGTCAGATGGCGGAAATCGCGGGCGGCCCCGTTCCGCTCGTCGTGATGGGTGACAGCGCCGGCGGCAACCTGTCGGCTGTCGTCGCGCAGAAGGCGCGCGCCGCTGGCGGCCCCGGGCTCGCCGCGCAGGTGCTCATCTATCCGGTCACGGACGCCGACCTCGACAACGGCACGTATATCGACCCCGAGAACCAGCTGATGCTGACCAGAGACGGCATGATCTGGTTCTGGGATCACTACGCCCCCGACCTGGCCAGCCGGGCGAACCCGGACGCCTCGCCGCTCCAGGCGGCGAGCGTGGCTGGCCTTGCGCCCGCGATCGTTCTCACCGCCGAGCACGACGTACTGCGCGAGGAGGGCGAGGCCTACGCCGACCGGCTGCGGGAAGCGGGCGGCCTGCTCGCGCACCGCCGGTTCGCGGGCCAGATGCACGGCTTCTTCCCGATGGTCAACCTGCTGCCGGGCAGCGCCGACGGGATCGCGTATGTCACCGACCAGCTCGGCCGGCACCTTGGGGCGTGACGACGTGCCTGACCAGCACAGTTATGACGCCATAATCGTCGGCGCCGGGCTGTCCGGGCTGTACCAGCTGTACCGGCTGCGGCAGCTCGGCCTGCGTGCCCGCGTCATCGAAGCGGCCGGCAGCGTCGGCGGCACCTGGTACTGGAACCGCTACCCCGGCGCGCGCTGCGACGTCCAGAGCATGTCGTACTCCTACTCGTTCTCGCCCGAGCTCGAGCAGGACTGGACCTGGACCGAGAAGTACCCCACGCAGCCGGAGATCCTCCGCTACATCAATCACGTAGCTGACCGGTTCGAGCTGTGGCCGGACATGACGTTCAGCACGCGGGTCACGAAGGCTCACTTCGACGAGCAGACCAAGCGCTGGACCGTGACGACAGACGCCGGCGGCGAGTTGGACACGCAGTTCCTGATCATGGCGACCGGCTGCTTGTCGGCGGCGAAGCTGCCTGAGATTCCGGGCCTTGAGCGCTATCTGGGCCGAAAGCATCAGACGGCGAACTGGGGCAAGGAAGAGGCTCGCTTCGACGGGCTGCGCGTCGGTGTCATCGGCACCGGCTCGTCGGGCATCCAGTCGATCCCCATCATCGCTGAGCAGGCCGCCGACCTCACGGTCTTCCAGCGGACGCCCAACTTCTCCATGCCGGCCGGGAACCGGCAGCTTTCTGCGGACGAAGTCGCGGGCATGAAGGCCACCTACCCCGACTGGCGCGCGCTCCAGCGCAGCTCCAGGGCCGGCATCCCGGGGCCGGAATCCATGGATTCCGCTGTCGCCGCGACGCCCGGTGAGCGCGCCGCCAAGTACGAAGCGGCCTGGGTCAGAGGCGAACTCACGGCGCTCGTCAGCACCTACATCGACATCCTGATCGATCCGGCAGCCAACGAGACCGCCGCCGAATTCGTCCGGGACAAGATCCGCGCGACCGTACGGGACCAGAAGGTCGCCGAGACGCTGTGCCCGCGCACGTTCCCGGTCGGGACCAAGCGGATGTGCCTGGACACCGGCTACTACGAGACATACAACCGGCCCAACGTGCACCTGGTCGACCTGCGCGAGACGCCGCTGGTGGAGTTCACGCCGACCGGCATCCGCACGGCAGCGGCCGAGCATGAGCTGGACGCCATCGTGTTCGCGACCGGCTTCGACGCGATGACCGGCGCGCTAACCGCGATCGACATCAGGGGACGGAACGGGGTTGACCTGGCCTCGCAGTGGTCGGCCGGGCCGCGGAACTATCTCGGACTCGCGATGGCCGGATTCCCGCACTTGTTCACGATAACCGGGCCGCTGTCGCCGTCGGTGCTGAGCAACATGGTCGTCTCGATCGAGCAGCACGTGGATTTCATCACCGAGTGCATGACCTACATGCGGGAGCACGGGTACGAGGTGATCGAGGCCACGCAGGCGGCGCAAGACGAGTGGGTTCAGCACGTCGCGGACGTTGGGGCATTCACCCTGTTCCCGCAGGCCGAGTCGTGGTACACGGGCGCCAACGTGCCCGGCAAGCCGCGCGTGTTCATGCCCTACATCGGCGGGGTCGGCGAGTTCCGGGTTAAGTGCAACGCGGTCGCGGCCAGCGGCTACGAGGGATTCAGCATGAGCAAGGCGGGTACGCCCGCGGTCGCCTAGCCGCGCAGCGTCGCCACCAGGTACTCGGCGATCGCCAGGCTAGCGGTGGCGGCGGGCGATGGCGCGTTACGGACGAGCACGATCCGCCCTTGGCTCTGGAGCACGAAGTCGTCCTCCAGGTTGCCGTCGCGCCGGACCGCCTGTGCGCGCACGCCTGACGTGGACCGGACCAGATCGGCGCCCTGGAGGCCCGGCACATAAGCCTGGACACTGGCGAGGTAACGGCGCTTCGACAGCGACGCGGTGACCTCATTGACGCCGCTCCGCCAGTGCCGGCGAGCTAGTTGCCACGTGCCCGGCCAGCGGGCCATCCGCGCGAGGTCGCGAAAGCTGACGTCTGACCAGCGGTAGCCCTCGAGCGCGAGCGCGAGCACGGCGTTGGGTCCGACATGGACGCTGTCGTCGACGTGCCTGGTCAGGTGCACACCAAGGAATGGGTAGCGTGGATCGGGCACGGGGTACACCAGGCCGCGTACCCGGTGGCGGGCGTGCGGCGCGAGCTCGTAGTACTCTCCGCGGAACGGAATGATCCGCAGGTCCCCCAGCCAGCCGAGACTGCGGGCGAAACCGTCGCCGTTCAGCCCGGCGCACACGACCACGCGATCGAACTCGAAGGACCCGGCCGTCGTGTGCACCTGAACGGCCGACGCGGTCTCACGGAGGCCGGTGACTTGCGTGCTAAGCGCGACCTTCCCGCCTTCGGCGCTGATGATCCGCGCCAGCGCCGCGCACATCCCGGGGTAGTCGACAGCGGCCGTGCGCGGCGAGTAGAGCGCAGCCACACCCTGGACGCAGGGCTCGATTTCCGTGATCTCCGCTTGCGGTATGCGCCTGATGCCGGGAACCTCGTTGCGGGTCGCACGGTCTTCGATCCGCGCGAGACCGGGCAGTTCCTGCGCCGAAGCCGCGACGATCAGCTTGCCGAACTCGCGGTACCTGACCTCGTGTTCCTGGCAGAATTCGCGCGTCATCGCGACGCCCTGGCGGCAGAGTACGGCCTTGAGGCTCCCCGGCTCGTAGTACACGCCCGCGTGCACGACGCCGCTGTTGTGGCCGCTCTGGTGGGCCCCGACGTGGCCTTCCTTCTCGAACACGGTGACGGCGATGCCAGGGAATCGACGGGTCAGCTCCCGGGCGACCGCCAGGCCGACGATGCCAGCGCCGACGACGCCGACGGATCTCATAACCGCCACGACGCGAGCTTGCTTGAAAGTGGCGGTGATCCGCAAGCCGTCAGTCAGCGCGTCATCGCAGTCGTGAGCCGCGGCGGCCGGCTCGAGCCCGGCGACCGCGGCGAGCCGGCCGGCGCAATGCGGTGTTTGCGCGCCGTCGCAGGCGGCCCGCGCCAGCCCGAGCCGACGACCGCAGCTTGGTCCGCTTCACCACGCTGGGTGCCTCGCCAGGCGCTTGCAGCGTGGCGACGGCAAGGCCGCTGTCGGGACGGCCAGGCGGCGTGGTGCCGCGGCCGCTCGCGGTCACGGCCGTGCGCGCGGCGAGCGTCGGCTCCGCGCTGTTGTTCCCGCTGGCCAGGCTCGGAGCCCCCATGCGCCGCTCGCTGCGCACGACGTGGACGCTGCTGAGCCCGATCCCGACGGTGATCGCGGCACCCCCGGCGAGCTGCACCGCGCCGACCGGCTCGGCGAACAGCGCCATCCCCATGACACCGCCGACCAGCGGCTCCAGGTTCAGGAAGGCGCCTGCGACGTCGGCGGATACGCGGCTCTGGCCGAACGCGAACAGCGAGGTTGGCAGCACCGTGCCGGCGAAGACGAGACCGATGGTGGCCAGCACCGCCGCGGCGCTGCCCGCGCCAGTCGCGTGGTGCTCCGTTATCAGGGCGACTGGCAGGACGACGAAGGCTGCGCCCAGCAGCTGAAGTCCGGTGACCGCAATCGGATCCCGGCCGCGCAGCATCCTGGCCTGGGAGACGGTGAAACCGGCCGAGATCAGCTGCGCCGCTAGCACCAGCCCGTCGCCGGTCAGGCTCGACCCCGAGCCCTGGCCGCCTGCGATGAAGCCGACACCAGACAGCGACAGCATGAATCCGGCCCAGGCAAGCGGCCGGGCCACGCTGTGCCCGAGGACCGCGGCACCGATCGCGACCAGGACCGGCGTAGCGCCGATCAAGAGCGCCGCGTGCGTCACGCTGGTCTGCTCGATGCCGATGTTCTGCAGGAGGACCGACCCGCCGTAGCCGATCGCGCCGGTCATCATGATCGCCGGGCTGACCGCGGCCCGAAGGCGAGACCGGCCAGCCATCAACAGCACGGCCGCGGCCAGGGCGAACCGGGCGAACGCCAGCCAGGCAGGCGGGAGCCAGCCGAGGGCGACTTTGGACAGCGGCACTGTGGTGCCCCACAGCAGCCCTGCGCCCACGAGTGCGAGGAAGACGAGGCGACGGTTGGTGGTCATGCCTCAGGTCTACTCGGGACGGTCCTGAATTTGGCCTCTCGCCATCAGAACGAGATATTGTTCGGTGCTATGCCCGTTGAACTTGATGAAATTGACATCTTGTTGCTGACCGAGCTGCAGGCAGACGCGGACCGAACTAACGTCGAGCTGGCGCGGCTCGCCGGCCTGTCTCCCGCCGCCACATTGCACCGCGTCCGCCGGCTGAAGCAGTCCGGCGTCATCAAGGTCATCAGTGCCCGTCTTGATCCGGCCGCTGTCGGATTCCCGCTCATGATGTACGTGGGTGCCACACTCGGACGGCACGATCCGCGCGCAACCCGCGCGTTCGAGGAGCAAGTCCGGGCGCTGCCGCAGATCATCGCCGCCGACAACGTGACCGGCGAGATGGATTACATGCTCAGCGTCGTCGCCAGGAACGTCAGCGAGCTGCAGCAAGTGCTGGCGCGACTCGCGGCGCGGGGGGGCCAGCGACTTGTCACCTACTTGCGGCTGGAGGAGATCAAGCCGCCGTCACGCCTGCCTCTGGGAGGTGACGTCACTCCGTGACTGGCGTGATCGGCGCCGCGCTGACCGGCGCGCCGGTCCCGGCTTCGCTTGGCAGTTTGCCGACGGACGGCACATCGCCCGGGCGGTCAGGCAAGGGCGTGGTGTCCCGCCAGACCTCCTTCACGATCACCTGGATCGCCCCCGCCGCTGGAATCGCGAGCAGCGCGGCCACGAAGCCGCCAAAGAAGCCGCCGACCCAGCTGCCGATGGACGCGCCGACGAGGATCGCGACCAGGACGAGCAGCGGGTTGATCCGCACCGTGCGACTCATGATGACCGGGTTCAGAACGTGGTTCTCGACCTGCGTGTACACGAGGAACACCACGAGCGTGACGATCCCCGCCGTGATCCCGTGCGTCAGCGCGAACAGGACGACGGGGATTCCGGCCAGCGCGCCGCCGATCATCGGCAGGAAGTCGACGAGTGCTACCCATAGCGCCCACAAGAACGGGAACGGCACGCCGAGCAGCAGCAGCGTCGCGAGCACGACGACCCCCGCGATGACTGACGTCGTGAAGTTGCCGAGCATGTAACCCACGACCGACCGGTTCACCTCGCGCGCGACTCTGGTGTACCGGGCGGCACGTTCCGGCGCCATGAGGCCGATCAGGCCAACGCGCAGCTTCGGGCCTTCGAGCAACATCAGCACCACGAGCACGAAGATCGTGAACAGCGAGAGGACCAGCGACAAGGCGCCCTTACCGAGGCTGAGCGCGGGATGCGCCAGGTCCCGGCCGTAGCTGGCCAGCTTGGGCGCGTTCTGCACTACCCAGGCCTGCAGGTGGTACTTGGTCACCAGGTGACCCAGCCAGTGGTGGCCCTGTTGCACCTGGCTGACGTAGCCGGGGAGCGCGTTTGAAAAATTCACAATGCCGTTGACGAGCGGGTAGCCGAAGGCCGCGGCCAGCCCGGCGAACGCGATGAGGGCCAGCGCTGTGACGATGGCCACCGCGATGCCGCGGCGCCCGAACCACCTCTGCAGTATCACGACGAGCGGGTTGAGCAGCAGCGCGATGAAGCCGGCGACCACGAGCAACAAGATCACGCCGCGCAGCCGATCGACGATCTTTCCGGCCAGGAACGCCAGCACCACCACGGCGACTGTGACGAGGATCGCGCGCAGCGGGATGTTTCTGACCTCCGCCGCGTGCCACAGGCGGGCCCTTCGCGTCGGCTGGGGCGGCGACTCGGAACTCACCCGGCAAGCATGCCAGCTTCCGGCCTGCTCGTGGCCGGCAATGCAGGCGGAGCCGTCGGGAGTTGCTAATGCACCGGCGGCGGCGTGCCCTTAGCGCTCGCGGCGAGCGCCGGGTCCCAGAGGCAGACCGCGCAGGCGTGCAGGAAGGCCGATCGCGCGAACTCCAGCGCTGCCGTGTGCGGGTCGTCAGCTTTCCGGATGTCATCCCAGTTCAGGATGTACTCACCGAGGCCAGCATCGAAGTGCGCCGCTGGCGGGCTGAGTTTCCCGTCGCCATACGCGGCCGGCGCCGGGTGGGTATAGGCGTAAAAGGCGGCCACCGGGTGCCGCGGATCTCCCGGCCACCAGCCGATGGCCACCTCTTGTGCATCCATCGAGTTACGCATGATGAAGTCGTCAGAAGGCGGCTCGGCCGGCTGGCCCGAGAACAGGCTCACCGCCAGATCGAAGGAACCCCACCAGGCGTTGACGGGCGTGGACCGGCCGCGGTACGGCGCTCGGAACTCCGCCAGCACCATCGCCGCCCGGCCAGCGGCCTCGAAGTAGTCCGACACCTGCTGCTCGTTATACGTCGCGTGCTTCTCGTCGACGTCGAGCGGCATCGTCCACGAGACCTCTTGCGGCGTCGGATCGATCTCGACGTCGCCGGCTAGCCGGCTAACGGCCGCCAGCACGTCCCGGGTGACGGAGCCGACCGAACGGTTGGGCGTCAGCGGCACTCGCGCGGTGCGGCCGTCGCTGTGCTCGGCCACCGATTCGTGTGTATGCAGGTCGAGCACCACAACCAGCCGCCCCGACCCATCTGGCGCCGGCAACGGTGCCGTCTCCCAGCCACGAGCCGTCAGGCGCAGGGCGGCGTGCTGAAGCTGCGGCTCCGGCGGCGCGAGCGCCACCGCCAGCTTGCCAAGGACTTGAGTGTGCGCGTGCAGCGTGTCGCAGGTGTCGCTCCACTGCTCGTACGACACCGCCGGCCAGACAGGAGACATGTGGTGCACGCTAGCTCGCGCCGCGAGACGGCTTGCCGCCGGGCCTGGCCGGCTTGACATGTGACCAATTGGTCACCTATTCTCGAGTCATGGATGAGGTCTTCAAGGCCCTGGCCGATCCGACGAGGCGCGAACTGCTCGACGAGCTGTATCGCGCTGACGGCCAGACGCTCAGCGCGCTGGAGGAGCGCTTCCCGATGACGCGATTCGGCGTCATGAAGCACCTCCGCCAGCTTGAAGAGGCGGGCCTCGTGGTGACCAGGAGGCGCGGGCGGGAGAAGCTCCACTTCCTGAACCCGGTGCCGATCCGGCTAATCCATGACCGGTGGGTCAGCAAGTACGCAGAGCCGTGGGCCGCAGCGCTCAGCGAAATCAAGCAGAAGCTGGAGAGACCGATGGAAAAGATCTTCGAGATCTACATACGCACCACTCCCGAGCGACTCTGGGAAGCCATCACTGACCCGGATATCAGGAGCAAGTACAACTTCGGCGCGGGCGTCCGATCGGACTGGACGCCGGGAGCGCGCCTCGAGATGGGCCACCCGGCCGCACCGGGCCCGCTCGCCGACGGTGAAGTGCTGGAGGCCGATCCGCCGCGCAAACTCGTGCACACCATGACCGCCCTGTGGAGCGACGAGGTCAAGAGAGAAGGCGCGAGCCGGGTCACGTGGGAGATAGAGCAGGTGGCTGACTCCTGCCGTCTGGTCGTCACCCACGACCAGCTCCGCGACGGGGCCAACGACCAGATCTACGGCGGCTGGCCGATGGTTCTCTCTGGCCTGAAGACGTGGCTGGAATCGGGCGAGCTGCTGACCACGCCTGGCTCGCTCATGTACGGCCAGGACTGGCACGCGACCCAGCACTGAGGAGGAAGAACCCATGACTGAGAGCACCACCTCAACTCGCGTCACGAGGATGCACGCAGTAGCCGTTCCAGTCCGCGACCAGGACGTAGCGCTCGAGTTCTATACCGGCATCCTCGGCCTGCAAAAGACCATGGATGTCGACATGGGCGGTGGCACCCGCTGGATCGAGGTCGCTCCGGCAGCCGGGGGCACGACGATCGCGCTGGCAAGCGCCAGCCCGAACGCGCCGGCAGGAGTCGAGACCGGGATCAGGCTCCGCACTGAAGACGTCGACGCCTTGCACGCCCATTTGCTCGCGCACGGCTTGAGCGCGGACGACGTATTGCGCTGGCCTGGCGTGCCGCCGATGTTCGCATTCCGCGACCAGGATGGCAACGGCCTGGTGATCATCGCGGAAAGCTAGGAGCGCAGCACTCGTCCTCGTGGCGGCGGCCTTCGGCGGACTCGTTTGGGCGCGCGCGGGAAGTACTGCCTTGAGCTTGGCAGCACTTCCCGTAGCACGCCCTTTGCGCTGTATGGCATCGGCGACATCCGTAATCAATGCCACAATCCGAGAACGAGTGATCACTCTCTGGCGCTTCCGCTTGACATATTGCGCGTGATGCTTGGTATAGTTTGCATGTAGACCTGAGGAGGACACACCATGATTGACACCCGCGCTGTCGCGCAGGAGGTTCAGGAGCAGTTGCTTGCCGCCGTCCAGCGCGGCCAGGACCAGATGCGCAAGAGCCAGGAGCAGATGCGCAAGAGCCGCGAGCAGATGCGCAAGAGCCGCGACGCTGTCGCCGACGTGATTCGGACGGGCAACCAGCTGGCCAAGGCAGTGCGCCCGAGCATCCCGGCGCTGCCCAAGCCCAATGTCCACGTTCCGCCGCTGAGCACGCTCGCTAGCCCGGCCAAGCTGCGCGCCAGCGCCCACGAGCTGTCCGAGCACGTGATTGCCACACAGCGGAGCCTGGCGGACAAGGCCGTCCAGGCCGCCACGCCGGTTGCTGAGCAGTTCGTCGCCCGCCAGCGCGAGCTCGCTGGCAAGGCCTTCCACGCGGCTACCCCGGTCGCCGAGCAGTTCGTCGCCCGCCAGCGCGAGCTCGCGGGCAAGGCCTTCGACGCAGCTAGTCCGTTGGTCGCCGAGAGTGTTGCCAGGCTGACCCAGGTTGTCGGCACGCTGCAGGACGCGCGGAAGCCAGGACGCAAGCATTCGGCGACGCCGACGGCGGCAACCGCCGTTGAGACTGTCGCCCCGGCTGGTCAGGCGGCCACCGCCGAGACTGACGCCAGCGCACCCGCCGACATCACCGCGCCCGCCGACGTCACCGCGCCCGCCGACGTCACCGCAGCACCGGCCAAGCCTCGCACGGCGAAGACCGGCACCGCCAAGAGCAGCACAGCCAAGAGCAGCACAGCCAAGGCCGGCGCGCGCAGCAGCGCGAGCGCTGGCAAGACCACCACTGCCCGCAAGAGCCCTGGCGCTGGCGCCAGCAAGGCTCGCGCGCCCAAGAAGTAACAGTCGGCTCGGCGCCAGCCGGCGCTGACGCCAACCAATCCGCCGAGGCGGGCAGCCCGCGGGCAGCCCGCCTCAGCGGCCTGTTCCGGGATAGAGAAGATCCGATGAATGAGCCCTGGGACTCGCAGATGCAGGCGCTTGGCGCCTTCATCCGGAGCAAGCGCAAGCTGGCCAATCTCTCCCTGCGACAGCTAGCCGAGCGCACGAAGCTGTCGAACCCCTACCTCAGCCAGATCGAGCGGGGTCTTCATCAGCCGTCGGTTCGGGTCATTCGGCTGATCTCCGATGCGCTGAACGTCTCGACCGAGACCTTGCTGACCCAGGCTGGCCTGCTGCACCGGGATACGTCAGGAGCCGCCAAGACGGAAGCCGATCCGCCCGACATTGAAGCAGCGATCAAGGCCGAGCAGCGGCTGTCCGACGACCAGAAGAACGCCCTGATTGCCGTACTCCGGAGCATGCTGCCGGCCGAGTAGTGCGAATGGGAGACACTGGCGGTTTGGTGTGATCATCCCAGAACGCGCGCCAACCACGTCGCGAGCCGATTACGATACGACAGCGTGACGGACCAGAGCCAGCCAGAGGCGCCGCAGCCCGGGGGAGCGCAGCCCGATAATGGAGCGTCCCGGCCGCAGCGCGGCAACCTGCCGCAGCACAAGCCGCTTGGCGAGTCCTTGCCGCAGCGTGGCGGATCACCAGTAGAGTCATCGTCTGCTGCATACGGGGAGCCGCCCTACCCAGCCTCCCGAGGGAACGAGGCGGCGGGGCCGTCGGGCGAGGTCCTGGCGCGCCTTCGCGACGCGCTGATCGACAGCGACGACACGCTTCCGCGCGGCAGTGACGAAGTTCCCCAGTCTGGCGCCGATCAGTGGCAGAGCGGCGGGCAGCTCCCCCAGCGCGGCGAGCCACTGCCGCAACGCGCGCCCGACCAGGCTGCCGGCAACGGTTCACCCCTGCCGCAGCGCGGCGGCGCACTTCCGCAGCGCGGCGGCGATCTTCCCCAGCGCGGCGGCGCACTTCCGCAGCGCGGCGGCGATCTTCCCCAGCGCGGCGGCGATCTCCCGCTGCGCAGCGGCGCACTTCCCCAGCGCGGCGGCGATCTCCCGCTGCGCAGCGCGGCGGCGGATGGGCCAAGCGCACTCCCCCGGCGCACAACAAGGACGCGGCCGTCGGGACGGCATCGCAGCCCGCACCGGCTCTCCGTCGCCTCGGACGCACCGGCGCTGGTCCTGGCCGTGCCAGGATCGGCCGAAGCCGACACAAGCGAAATAGGCCCAAGAGTCGTCGGCATCGCCGAGTTGTCTTGCCCCGGCGTCGACATCCGCATCGGTTACGTCCAGGGTGCCGACCTGTCGCTGACCGACGCCCTCATGCCTCCGGACGTCGACGGTGATGCCGCGGACCACAGTCAGTTCCCGAGCGTGATAGTGCCGCTGCTGCTTGGCCCCAGCCCCGCGATCGACGCGAAGCTCAGCGAGGTCGCAGCGCGGCCTACGGTGCCCGCGGTCGTGGCCGGCCACCTTGGCCCCCACCCGCTGGTAGCCGAGGCGCTGCACGCCCGGCTGGCCGAAGCGGGTCTCGCCCGGCACGCGCGCTCGGCTGGGCTCAGTATCACCGCCGACCATCGCGGCATCATCGTGCTAGCGGACAAGGATGAACAGGCCGCAAGCGCAGCCGCGGTCGCCGCCGTCCTGCTCGCGTCGCGGCTATCGGTGCCGGTCGTGCCCGCCTCGCTCGGCGACCCAGCGAGCATTGCCGACGCAGTGACAAGACTGAGCGATTTGGGCTCGCGACCAGCCCTCGCGCCGTGCCTGATCGGACCTGAGACATCGCTCGAGGTCCTCGACGACCTGAGCGCCGCCCTCGGCGCGCCGGCGTCGGCAACGCTAGGTGCACACCGGGCCGTCGGACAGCTCGTCGCAATCCGCTACGGCGCTGCCCTGGCGAGCCTCAGCCTGGCCCGCTAGCACCACCTAGGCGCCTTCGACACCGCGGCGGAGCGCAACCCCGCCGAATCCTTTACCCGAATGGCCGATGTCCGTTGACATCAGCCTGTCGGGTGCGCTGGGCTTACGAACTGTGGACCGCACACCGGTTCACATTCCGAACCTGCGCGCCGAAAGAGGTGGACATGAGCGAGTGGAACGCCATGACCTATGAGGGCAAGGACACGATCTTGCGAGTGGTCCGCCGCGAGGCGGGTGAGATGTTTACGCTGGCCGAGCAGCCAGGTGCGTGGGATGCGCCGACGGCGTGCGAGAGCTGGAAGGTCAAGGACGTGATCGGTCACGTCGTGGACACGACCGAGGGCTATTTCAGGGCGTTCGACACCGCGCGTGCAGGTGCGGCGGGTCCCGTTGCGCATGGCCTGCTCGTCATGCACGAGATGGCGGGGTCGTCCGCGCGGTCGCTGGCCGCGGAGCTGAGTCAGCAGGAGATGATGGCGCGGGCCCGCGCCGACCTCGACAAGATGATGGGAATACTCCAGCCGCTGACCGAAGACGAGTGGGGCGGCCTGCTTGTGCCGCACGCTTACATGGGCCCGGTACCGGCGTTCGTCTACGCCGGCGGCCAGCTGATGGACTACGGCGTCCACACCTGGGACATCCGTCAGGGCAGCGGCCGCGCGCACGCGTTGCCGGCCGACACAGCCGATCTGCTCGTTCCGTTCATGTTCATCATCTGGCAGTCGACCGTCCGACCGGACGCGGACCTCAGCCCGTTCACCATCGGCATCCGGGTCAGCGGCCGTAACGGCGGCGACACGCGCGTGTCGATCAGCGACCAGGGCATGAGTTACGAACCAGGCAGCATCGACGACCTGCCAGCAATCGTCGAATTCGACCCGGGCAGCATGGTCCTGACCGCGTTCGGGCGCGTCAACGGCGGCACCGCCATCGGTGATGCGGCGCTGGCCGACCGGTTCCTGAACCTGTTCTACCGGATTTGAGAGAACCCCAGGTCAGCATCGCTATCTGACCTCCTGGTCACGTGCCGGGCCATCGGCGGACAGACCGGCCCCGATGGCCCGCCGCGCGGACACAGCCCGTGCGGGGCGGCGGACCCGCCATGATGGGCGGTATGGCGGACCCACAGGCAGAGGTGCCGCTCACCGGCGGCCGCACGATGCGCGGAGTCGTGCGCGTCGGCGACACGGTCCGCCGGCCGCCTGATGCGGGCAGCGAGCGGATTCACCGGCTGCTCGCATACTTCGAAGACCGCGGGTTCGCCGGCGCGCCGCGGTTCCTGGGAGTCGACGCGCAGGGCCGCGAGATCCTGTCCTTCATCGAGGGCTTCGCGCCGCCGCACAACGGGTTCGAGCTCACCGAGGAGGCCGTGCGGGCCGGAGCCCGGCTGGTGCGCCGGGTGCACGACCTCACCGCGGGCACCGAGTTCGCTACTGGCTCCGAGGTAGCCTGCCACCCCAACCTCGCCCAGCAAAACTTCGTCTTCCGCGACATGATCCCGGTCGCGATAATCGACTGGGACGGCACGCACCCGGGAACCCGGCTGGCCAACTTCGCCGACTTCCTCTGGGCATTCGTGCACCCCGCCGTCTACGGCGATGGCGAACCCGCCGCCCGCATGCTGCAAGTGGCCGCCAGCGCGTACGGCTGGACCGGCGGCGGCCTGGCCGATGCCATGGTCGCGACCGTGCGCGATTTCTGCCAGCTCAACCCGGAGTTCATCACCTGGGGTGCGCACGAGCTCGCCCACACGGAACGCAACCTGGACCTATTCCGGGCACGCCTGCCGGCCTAATCCACCCGACGCGCTCGCCGCCCATCGCCTTTCGAATCCGCCAACGCGGGCCGTGGTCTAGCTTTCGCCGGCCGGCATCCGGTACGCCGTCACCGGCGAGGGCAGCAGCACAAGGAAGCCAAGGATGCCGCCTGCGGCCGCGACCCATAGTGCTGGTCGCAGCCCGATCAGCGTGCCGAGCGCGCCGCCGAGCAGCGCGCCGGCTGGCCTGGTGCCGTAGTTCACCGCCTGGAACGCACCAGAAACTCTGGAGCGCACTTCGTCGGGGATGACCGCCGCGAATATCGAGCCGATGCTGATGTCCAGCACCATGACTCCGAAGCCGGATACAAAGTCGGAGGTGAACAGCATGACGAGGATCAGCGGCTTCGGGCCGCCGGCCAGCGGCACCAGGAGCACGGGTGCGGTGAATAGGGCGCAGCCGAGCGTATACGCCCAGCCGACGCCGATCCGGTTGGCGATTCGCTTCGTGACCGCCGCGCCGAGTACGCCGCCCAGGGCGGCCGCGCCGAGCACGAGGCCGATGAGCCCGGCGCTGATATGCAGCTCGCGCACCGCATACAGCAGGAACAGCGCGCTGAACATCAAGTTGAACAAGTTGATGATTGCCACGGCCGCCAGGGACGCGCGCATGATCGGCGACCCGGCGATGAACCTGACGCCCGCCAGCACCGCGCCCTTCCCGCCGCCACCGACTGGCGGCTCGGCCGGCCGGATCCGGTGCAGGAACAAGGCCGAGCCGAGAAAGGACAGTGCATCGGCGACGACCGCAGCGGGCGCGGACAATACCTGCACGAGGAGCCCGCCAACGCTCGGGCCACCCACGAACGACAGCGCCCGGCTGGCGTAAATCAGCGTGTTGCCCTCGAGATAGCGGTCGGCTGGGACCACGGCGATGAACAGCGCGGAGTCCGACACCGTAAAGAACACGCTCAGGACCCCGGCGCCGAAGGCGACTGCGAATAGCTGGCCGAGCGTCAGGACGTGAAGCCAGTAGGCCGCCGGGATGCTGGCGAGCAGCGCGAATCGGCCAAGGTCAGCTGTGATCATGGTGGCGCGGCGGTGACCCCGCCGGTCCACCCAGGCGCCCGCATGTAGCCCGAACAGCAGGCTCGGCAGCCAGATCAGCGCGGTCAGGTAGCCCATGTCGGCCGCGCTTGCATGCAGCACCAGCACGGCGACAAGCGGGACGGCGATCCCGGATACCTGATCGCCGAACATCGAGATAGTCTGCGCGCTCCAGTACCGGCGGAACTGTGTCTCCCGCAGGAGCGCCGGGACTCTGCCTGCGGCGCGCTGCGCCAGCCCTGGCCGGGCGCGTCCGGTCGTGGCGACCACGTCAGCCGCTCTCGCCATCGGCGCTGTGCGACCTGTCGACCACCGGGTGCGCGATGTGCAGGTAGCTGACTAGCCGGGCGCCCGGTGGCCGCAACGCCGGGTCGGTCTGGCGGGCGAGGTAGGCGTCGACAAGTTCGCGGACACGCTCGCCGAGCTCGGTCAGTTCGCCCGCCGTCACGTACAACAAGGTGTCGCCGAACTGCGCGGCCTGCTGCCACGTCTCCGGCTCGTGCGGCCTGGCCTCGAACCAGTGCGCCAGGTCGGCCACGTAGTGCTCGATGATCACGCCGCGCAATAGCTCAGCCGCCGCATCAACGTTGGGGTCGTCAGCGACCTCGGGCCAGCTGGTGAACATCGTCGTGGCACGCCAGGGCCGCTCTCGCCCACGGCCGCCGCCTGACTCCTCGACCAGCCCGTATTTGGCTAGCTGGCGCAAGTGGAACGAGCAGCTCGCGGAGCTCTCGCCAACGAGCTCGCCCGCCCGTGTCGCGGTGAGCTGACCGTGGATGCGGAGCTGACCGAGAAGTCGCAGCCGAAGTGGGTGCGCCAGCGCGCGCAGCGCCCTCGGATCCGTGAGCTTCTTGACTGTCCGGCCGGACTGTTCCGGCTGCCGTTCGCCTGGCGCCATAGATGCAAAGGTAGCTTTCCAAAGTGATATTTGCAAAGCTTTCTTTGGATGGCGCGCGTGGTCTACAGATCCGGTGGCGGGACGTAGCGCACGTTCTCGTCGACCTCGCCGTAGATGGCCGGGGCCGCGGGCTTGCGCATCTCCTCGGCCAAGTGACCGAGCAATCCCGCCGTGCGGGCCAGCAGCGCGAATCCGCGCAGCAGATCGGGCGGGAAGCCGAGATCAGCGAGCGCAGCGCCGCAGACGCCTGCTCCGTTCAGCGGCAGCGTCCGGCCGATGATCGCGGGATGCACCCGGCCGACCGCCGCGAACAGCTTCAGGTGCGGGCCGAGAGCGCCCGACTCCGTGGCGATCTGGAAGATCACCGGCGTGCGCGGGTCGCCATCCTTGTGCACGGGATGCCCGAGGCCCGGAACGAGCCGCCCGGACGCTCGTCGCGCGGTCACCGCGGCCGTCGCGAGCGCGTCCCAGCCGGCGTCGCTGT
Organism: Streptosporangiaceae bacterium; assembly: GCA_035472835.1. Taxonomy (GTDB): domain Bacteria; phylum Actinomycetota; class Actinomycetes; order Streptosporangiales; family Streptosporangiaceae; genus JAJYUU01. The sequence continues at coordinate 25,205 of DATIOU010000148.1, forward strand.
CCGGCAGGTCGCCAGTGCGGCCAGCCAGCGCCTCGGCCAGAAATCGTCCGCAGTCCTCGGTCACGCCCAGGTACCTCGAGCCGCCGCCGAGGAGCCCGGCGGCCATCGCCCCCTGAACGGACTCGGGCGCACCAAGCAGGGTCAGGCGAGCCGCGATCGCCGACGGCGTGAACCCGTGGTCGGCCAGGGCGACGAGCACCGACTCGAATACCCGCAGCTCGCCTGCCGTCGGACGGCGCAGCGCCGCGAGCCAGAACGCGAGCTCGCCGAAGCTGACCTTGCCCATCAGGTCCTCAGCCAGGTTGTGACCGAGCAGCGTGATGGTCGTGGCGTCCGAGGTTCCGATCGCGGTTGGGTAGTCAGTCACAGTTCTCCCTGGTGGTGTTGCACGGGGCTGGCGGCCGCGGCGTCATATTCACCTGCCGGATGGCCGTCAGGCAGCTGATGCTTGGCGATGCGCGCAGTGGGTGTTCGCGGCATCTCACCGATCTGCTGCCAGAATCGCGGCACCTTGAACGCCGCGAGGCGCTGAGCAGCAAACTCGCGCAGCGCCGCGAAGTCCAGCTCGGTTCCGGCCGTCGGCACGACGAACGCCTTCACCTCTTCCTCGGACAGCTCCGACGGAACGCCCACGACGGCCGACTCCAGCACGGCCGGGTGGCTGTCGAGTACTTCTTCAACTTCGAGCGGCGACAGGTTCTCGCCGCGCCGCCGGATGACCTCCTTGACCCGGGAGATGAAGGTGTACGTGCCGTCGTCGTGCGCTGTCACCAGATCCCCCGTCCGCAGCCAGTCGCCGTCGCGCACCGCTGCGGTCTGCTCGGGCATGCCCCAGTAGCCCGGCGTGATCACCGGGTTGCGCAGTTCGAGCTCGCCGGTCCCGCCAGGCCCCAGAACCGCGCCCGAATCATCGACGACTCGCGCCTCGTTGACGACGCCCAGGTACGGGTGCTGCCGCGCCGTCCCGAGTGTCCCGAACGGACGGCTGCCGTGCGGCCAGATCAGCCCGTACGGCGACTCGGACATCGCGTAGCCAACTACGATGCGCAGGCCGAACCGCCGTTCGATCTCGAGCTGCCGCGCGCGCTCGGGCGCGGGCCCGGTGTAACAGAGCCGGAGCGGGGTGTCGGCGTCGTCGGGCTCCTCGGGCTGCCGCATGAGAATCTCCAGCATCGCGCCGATAGCGTTGAACTCGGTCGCCCCGTGCCGCCGGGCCGTGTCGAGGAACGTGCTCGGCGAGAACCGCTCAACCAGGACCAATCCCGCGCCGCATGCCAGCGAGCCCATCACCGAGTACGCGGGCGCATTCACGTGGAACAGCGGCAGCGTCGTCAGCATCCGGTCCGCGGCGGTCAGCTCCATCCAGAACGGGAAGCCCTCGCCCGCCATCGCGTACGTCCGGTGCGTCTGCATGACCAGCTTCGATCGCCCCGTCGTGCCGGACGTCGGGATCAGCACAGCCACGTCTTCTGGCCCGATCTGTGCGGCCGGCAGCGCGGCGCCGCGCCGCGCCGCGCCCGCCATCGTCGCCGCATCGCTCCACTCCCCCGGCACGAGCGCGTCCACGTCAAGTTCAGGGGGGAACGGGGCCGTCGGTGGCTCACCCGCGCCTGCAAGGCCGCGGTCGGCCTGCGCGGCCCCGACGAGCTCGCTCAGCCCGGCGTCGGTCACAAGGAGCTTGGGCTGGACCTGGCCGATCAGTCCGGCGAGTTCGGCGGGCGAGGATCGCGGATTCACCGCGACGGCGATGGCGCCGAGCGCCGTTGTGGCCAGCCAGGTCACAAGGTACGGCGGCGTCGTCCTGGCCGTCAGCATGACCAGGTCGCCCTTGCGAACGCCGGCCGCGCGCAGCGCCTCAGCGGTCAGGCCGACGGCGGCCACCGCACCGCCGAAGGTGAGCGCACCAGCGTCGCTACGTATCCAGACGCCGTCGCTGTCCCGGTCCGCCGCGGCTGCCAGGAACCGCGGGATGGTGCCCGCGTATGGCTCTCCGGTCAGCGGGCACCACCTGTCCCGGCGACCGAGTCCACGCTGGCGCGGCCGCTCCTGGTGTACGTCGTCTGGAGCTCGTAGTCCTTCGCGGGGCCCGTCACCCGCCAGGTCTCGGCGTAGCAGTCCGGGCTGAGCCGCGTTACCGTCACGTTGTACAGGTCAGCCCGGCACGGGTGTTCCGCCGCGCAGGTCCCGGATCGCAGGTCAAGACGGTAGAACTCGCGCCCGTCGGTGAATCGGACATCGGCGGTGCCGTCGCCTGCGTCGTGAACAAGCAGGCTGCGGCTGGCCGGTCCGCGACGGCCGCCGAGCCGGAGCTCGCCGGACTCGGTGTAGGCCAGCATCCGGCCGGAGCCCGATTCAGCGCAGGGGCGGTAACTGGCCGTCCCGCGGAACGTGCCTACCTGGCCCGTACGGTGATCGCTGATGCGCCGCACTAGGTTCCAGTCGCCTGAAAGGAAGTCGGCGGTGCCACCCGCCAGCGCCCAGGGAGCTGAGCCATCTGCTGGGTGGAGCCGATCAGGCCCATCCAAGGTCACGCCCGCACGATACCTGGCGGCTGGCTGCAGCCGGCGGTGGCCCTGCGGCGGCAGCTGAGCACCTGTGCCGCCGTTGCGAAGCCTGGCTTCGACGCGGCAGCCGCCGTGGTAAGGTCCCTGCTCGAGCGGCCGTACCCCAGCGGCCCGCCAGAGGAGGTCCGCCCTCATGTCGTCCGTCGCGATTAGCCGCCCACGCGCGCTTGTGCTCGCCGACCTGATCGCGCTGAGCCGCGGCCGGCTCGCGCACGCCGTCCGTGATGTGCTCCTGGTGGTGGGCGCGGCCGGGTTCGTGGGCGCGCTGGCGCAGATCTCGATCCACTTGTCCTTCACGCCGGTCCCGATCACCGGCCAGACGCTCGGCGTGCTGCTAGCGGGGACGGCCCTCGGCTGGCGTCGCGCTGCCGCGTCGATGGCGCTCTACGCCGTAGCCGGTGTCGCCGGCGTCCCATGGTTCGCCGGCGCCTCGTCCGGCTATGCCAGCGCGTCATTCGGGTACATCGTGGGTTTCTTCTTCGCCGCGACCGCGTGCGGGTACCTGGCCGAGCGGGGCAATGACCGCTCAGTGCTGCGCTCTGTCCCGGCGATGGTCATCGGCGAGATCATCATCTATGCCTTCGGCCTGACCTGGCTGGCGCTTGACCTGCACCTCGGCGCTGCAACGACGCTGAAGTACGGTTTCACGCCGTTCGTCGCGGGCGACGCGATCAAGGCGGCCATAGCCGCGGGTCTGCTGCCGGTCGCTTGGGAGCTGGCCGGGCGGCGGCGGCAGGACAACCAGGAAGCCTGACTCAGCCCGTTTCCGACTCCGCCCCGTTGGCGGACCCCTTGTCTGTGGACTCCGGCCCGTCAGTGAGCTCTGCGGCGTCAGCCGCCGTCGCTGCGTCGCGCGCCGCCGGCGCAACGGCAATCCGGGCCTCGCTGGCAGGCGACTCACCGTCTGGCTCGCGCGCCACTTCGCTGGCAGCGGACCCGCCGTCGCTGTGCTGCTTGCCTCGGGCCCGTCGCGCCAGGACAGCGTGCTGCCTGACGAGGGCGGCGAGCACGTCGAGCTCGGCCGCGAGCGCCGTCCGGCCTTCCCGTGTAATGCGAACCCACGTGCGGGGCCGCCGTCCTTGGTAACCCTTCTCGACGTTGACGAGACCAGCGTCCTCCAGCACTGTCAGGTGCCTGGATAGGTTGCCTGGCGTCAGGTCGAGCGCCTCGCGCAGGTAGCCGAACTCGGCCCGATCGGCCTCGGCGGTGATCGTCAGGATGCCGAGCCGGTGCCTCTGGTGCACGGTCTCGTCTATCCCGCTGGTCGGGTGGTCGATCATTACGCCGGCCCAGTCGCTGCCGTGATCCCGCCGTCGGCTGGCCCGGCCCGTCGCGGTCGCCGCGAACGGCGCTGCACCACCCAGGCGCTCGCCCCCGAGAGCAAGAGCGCCAGGGCGGGCAGCACAACGTTCGGCAGGCCTCCGGCCTGGGCGTTGATGTTCCAGCCGAGCTTGTAGAACACGTTCTCGATGTTGTAGAGGCTGGCGACCAGCGACAGGGCGAGGTAACCAGCCGCAATCACGGTCAGCGCGATGCTCCGCTCGGCCCAGGCCAGAACGCACAGGCCGACGCTGATGAGGACGAACGGGAAGGTACCCCGAGTCAGCAGATCGCCAGGCATCAAGATGCCCAGCGGCCTTACGCCGCGCGCCGAGAGGACCGGGACGAGCAACGCGAGGAGGAGGAGCACCAAGCCGGTGACGACGAAGCCGCGCGATGGAGTGCGCAGCCCGACGCGTTCGCCCCGGAGCCGATACCAGGCGGCCGTCGCCGCGAGGCCGACCATCATCGCCGCCAGCCAGTAGTAGGCAAGGTAGCGGCCGGTCAGAAACCCGGAACCGCCGAGATAGTCGCTGTTGAAGAACCTCGCGAGTCCACTGACGCGGCCGAAGGCGTAGGTTCTGGACCGGCCCGGGATCCGCTGGATGTAGAACGGGATGGATGCGCACGTGAGCAACCCGAACAGCACGAGCGGGAACCAGTACGCGTGCCGCGCGCGCCTCGCTTGCCGTCGCGCCTTCCGGGCCTCGCTGAGCAGTTGCTCCGGCGTCTCTACCGCATATGCCCCGTGCACGGGCGGTTCGCCACCAGACTCCGTGCCGGCGCCTGAACCGGCCGCGCTGCTATCCGGTCCGCTGTCTCCAGAGCCGCTGGCGGCTGTACCTTCGGGGCCGTCGGGCTCGCTGACGTCTCGGTTGTCCTGACCCTCACCGTCTGCGCTGCTCGGTCCAGTGCCCGGCGCGTCGTCCGACATTCGATCCTCCAAGCTTTGGGCTGCCACTAGCTTTGCATAGCCAACTACTTTGGCGCAACCATGCGAGCTGACGGATTGGTGCCGTATACAGTCAGGACGGCAGGCACGGGAGCGCGCCGAAGGATCTCACCAGTTGTCTGAATCCGGGGCTTCGGGCACAGCGGGCTGGCTACAGGCCATCGCCGGCTCGACAAGCGGCATGCGCCGCGTGGCCGTGCTCACGGGCGCCGGCGTCTCTACCGACTCCGGCATCCCGGACTTTCGTGGCCCGGGTGGCATCTGGACGCGGGACCCGGCGGCCGAGAAAATGTCGACCTACCAGGTCTACGTCACCGACTCGGCGGTGAGGCAGCGCTCATGGCAGGCCAGGCTCGCTCATCCGGCCTGGACGGCCGAGCCCAATCCGGCGCACCTGGCGCTGGCCAGGCTGGCCGCAAGCGGCATCGACACCCAGGTGATCACGCAGAACATCGACGGCCTGCACCAGCGCGCCGGACTGCCGGCTGACCGGGTGCTCGAGCTGCACGGCACCATGTACTCCGTCGTCTGCGTGGGCTGCGGCGACCGCAGTGAAATGGCCGACACGCTTTCGCGCGTCCGGGCCGGCGAGGAAGATCCGGCGTGTGCCCGCTGCGGCGGCATACTCAAGTCGGCTACGGTCATGTTCGGTCAGGCGCTCGACTCCGACGTCCTGTCCAGGGCCGCCGCAGCTGCGCAGGCGGCCGACCTGTTCCTGGCGATCGGCAGCACTCTGACGGTGGAGCCCGCCGCGTCGCTGTGCGCCGTAGCGGTCCGGGCTGGCGCTCCCCTGGTGATCGTGAACCGCGACCCGACGCCCTACGACGGGCTCGCGACCGAGCTCATCCGCGAGCCGATCAGCACGGCGGTCCCGGCGATCGTCGACCTCCTGATCGCCGGACAGGCGTAACCAGGATGCGACGGCAGCCCTACCTCAACTCTGGGCTCGCGAGCGTCTATCACCGGGGCAATGAAATGCCCGACAGTTCGCTGCGGGCCTGGACCACGTTCATCGGCTCACATAGCCCCGTGTCCAGCCCGGTAGTGCTCGACGTCGGGACCGGGACGGGCATGTCCGCCCTCGCGCTGGCTCGCTGGCGGGACGCCCGGGTAGTCGCTGGAGTCGATCAGTCGCCGGCCATGCTGATGCAGGCGGCCTGTCATTCCCATCATGAGCGAGTGGCCTACCTGGCCGGAACCGCGACTGAGCTCCCGGTGGCTGAGCACGGATTCGACCTCGTGCTCTTGTCCCGAGTGATCCACCACATCCCGGATCTGCGGGGGACTGCGGCCGAGCTCAAGCGCGCGCTCCGACGAGGCGGCGTTGCGGTCGTGCGGACAACTGTGCGCGACCGGCTGGACTCGCGCGTTTACGACTACTGGCCCCAGTTGCGCGCTCTCGACGCCTCGATGTTCCCGTCGCAGGGCCAGATCGAGGGCAAGTTCGTCCTGACCTTCGCTGCCTGAGGGCCCGGCCATATCCGTGGCCGGGCCCTCAGACGACGTTCTTGCCCGGGCGAGATCAGCTAGTTGACTGGGCTGGTCCTGCGGGGCTCACCGGAGCGGTCGAGGTCTCCGAGTTGACCACCCCGGACTTCAGGTAATCCGTCCAGGC
>DATIOU010000149.1:0-8252 GCA_035472835.1 Streptosporangiaceae bacterium
GACGCGCCACACCGAGGGCGGCCATCCGTTCCGCAAGTCGCTGGCCGGCCTGCGGCCCGGAGACACGGTCGTGGCCGGGCCGCGCCAGGTGACGCTCGCGGACATCGAGCACTTTGCCGAGTTCACCGGCGACACGTTCTACGCGCACATGGACGAAGAGGCCGCGCGGGCCAACCCGTTCTTTGACGGGCGCGTGGCGCACGGCTACCTAGTGCTCTCGTTTGCAGCCGGGCTCTTCGTTCAGCCCGACCCGGGCCCGGTGCTCGCGAATTATGGCGTCGAGAACCTGCGGTTCCTGACGCCGGTGTACCCAGGCGATGAGCTGACGGTGACGCTGACGTGTAAGCAGATCATCCCGCGCGAGGACGCCGGGCACGGCGAAGTCCGCTGGGACACCGACGTCACCAACCAGCATGGCGCCTCGGTAGCCAAGTACGACGTGCTGACTATGGTCGCCAAGCAGTGGCCTCCGGCCTGACCACCGAGTCCGCCCGCACCTGGCGCACGCGATGGCGAGGTGCTGTCCCTCAGCCTTGAACACAGCCGAGCCGACGGTGAGCTTTCGGTCATATCGTGCCTGAGTCACGACCAATGCCCGCTCAGGCGGCAGCCATCATGCGCACCGCCCGCGTCGTCTTGTTCAGCCAAATTGCGGGCATCGTCACAGTCGGCCCCGTGGCCTTCTACGTACTCGGATTCTCGACGCACCCTCATCATGTGCTGACCGCGACCTTGACAGTGGGCATCGTCGTCGTGATTAACATCCCCGTCATGTGGTGGCTCTACCGGATCAGGAAGGTACGAGCCAGCCGGATCATCGATACAGACCATGAAGAGCCAGCATCCACTTCCTGACAGCATCGTTGCTTACACTTACCGCGCTTCGGCTTAGGCATCTGTCACTGCCCAGCCGTCTACAGGCCGTCACCCCTGGATTCGACTGTCAGGGATGTCGCCAGCGAAGACGGTTGCCGGCTCGGCGGGACCGTGGAAGTGAGCGGGGATATGACCGCATACGTATCCGCCGTTACGGGTTTCGGGCGGGCCGCGGAATCGGCGCGCGATCACGAGTTTGTCTGTCATCGCCCCGCCAGGAGCTTGCGCACCGCCGCTACGCCCGAGATGGCGTGGTCGTCATCTGGGGACTGCGGGATCAGGTTGAATTCGGCGCAACCAGCATCCGCGTACGGCGCGAGGAACTCAGCGACATCGTCGGCGGTACCGTACGGGCAGTAGCGCTCGAACCGCTCGAACGGCAGCTGGTAAAACGCCTCCATCATCGGGGCGAGCCTGGCGCGAGCCGCCTGCCTGGAGTCGGCCAGTCCGCACCAGACCTGCATGGCATGACGGCTGGGCGCGTCGGCGCGCCCGGCCTGCGCGGCCTCCTCGTCCGCCATCCCGACCGCGGCGGCAAAGCGGCGCGGCGAGTTCCAGATCCCAAGCCAGCCATCACCGAGCCGGCCCGCGCGGCGGATCGCAGCGTCGGACCGCCCGCCGATGATGATGGGGATCGGCTCGGCTGGAGCAGGAGCGATAACGGCGTCGTCAAACTCGAAGAACCCGCCATGCATGGTCACCGGCTTGCCGGTCAGGAGCTGCCGCAAGGCATTCAGGCAGTCATTCATGCGCTGGCCTCTGGTTGCCGGATCGACTCCGCAGATCGAGACCTCGTGCCGATCCTCGCCGCCAACGCCAACTCCGAAGACGAGCCGCCCGGGCGCGAGCCGGCTGAGATCAGCGAGCTGGCGCGCCACCAGGACTGGATTCCGCAGTGGCAGCAGGTACACGCCGGTGTGGACGGGCAGGGCGGGATGCAGCACGGCGAGCGCGGTTGCCTGTACGAGCCCGTCGAAACCCTGTCCGGCGAAGCTCACGTGGTCGCCGCAGCACACGTGACTGATTCCCGCCTTCTCGACCTCGGCGAGAAAGGCGCTCGCGGCCTCCGGGCCGCGGTCGAGCAGATCGGCGGGCGGGAACATGCCTACCCGCGGTGGTGTGATTCTGTGCTGTGACATGCCTTCCACGCTAGGGTCGTGCAGCCTAACGCGGCAATCAGGGGAACTACCGACGATCCGCCGGTTAGCACGCCAGGTAAAGCGCCCGTATGTGATGGGCGTCGGGCGAACTACGGATATCTCACGGACGTCGCTGCCCGGCGGGAGCCTGCGCGAGGTAGGTGCCGTGGCCTTCCCTGACCAGGTCGCCGTCGAACGTGAGAACCTCGCAGACTATGCCGCCATCCTGGTTGCGGTAGTTGATGACCAGGGTGCTGATGCCCACGTAGACGGCCAGAACCTCGAACCGTACGTCTGGGATCAGCCGGACGCCCTCGGACCAGTACTTCCGCAGGGCCTCCTTGCCGCGGATCACGCCATCACCGCCCAGCAGCCGGACAGCCACCGGAGAAGTGAAGACGACGTCGTCGGTGAAGTGCTTGAGCAGTGCGTCAACGTCCTGCGCGTTCCAGTCCGTGACCCACTGCTTCGCGAACGCCTGCGCCTCGCTGTGATCCATGCGGCAATGCTGCCACGCGTCCCTACCGAGGTCGTTGCTCGGTGAACCAGGTCGCAATCTGCGCACGCGAGTGCACCTTCAGCTTTCGCCTGATGTTGTCGACGTGGGCCTCCGCCGTCCGTGGTGCGATCGCCAATCGCTTGGCGATCGAGAAATTGGTCAGCCCGTCCGCGACCAGGCTAGCGACCTCGAGCTCGCGGTCGGTCAGCCGCGGACCGACGCGTCTTGGTTCACCGAGGAAGCCGAGCGTCGCCTGAAGGACAGCTTCCCAGTCGCCGTGGTAGAAGAGGTGGCTCGATCCGGCGAGCGGGATCAGCGTCGATCCCGGGATGAGCGCGGCGACCTCTCGCCCTAGCTCGAACCTAGTGCCGCGATCTCCTTCACGATGCAGGACCGCGGTGCGCGCCCGAACGGCCGGAAGCAGCGCCCGGACGTTGGTGCCGTAGTACACCTCTAGCAGCCGCGCGGCCACCGCGGCCGACGCGCTCGCCCGCTGCAGCTCGGTAAATGCCGCCAACTCCTCGGGAGTCGGGTCGGTGACGAACGCTCCGGTGAGCGCCTTCAGCCCGAGCCCCCAGTGCGCCCGCACGAGCGCGACGATTGACTCCCGGATTTCGGCCGGGGCTAGATCGCCGCCGTCGGCGCACGTTCCGTACAGGACGAGAGAATCGACCCGATCCGGGTACTGCGCCGAGATCGCCGCTCCAAGCTGGCCGCCCTGCGACGCGCCGAAGAAGCTAAACCGGTTAGCGCCGACCGCGTCCGCCACAGCCAGCGCGGCTGCGACCTGTCCGTCGAACGACAGGTCGATCGCGTCCCGGTCGGACAGCCCACAGCCAGGCTTGTCGTAGCGGATGACGGTGAAACGCGCGGCGAGTCCAGCCAGGAAGTCGCCGAATGAGGTCAGCTCCGGCTGTCGCAGGAGATGGGTGACCCACCCCGTGTCGCAGAGGAGTGCCGGGCCGGTGCCAGCCGTCGCATATGCGACCCGGCCCGCGGGCGTGATGCAGTATTTGATCGTCGGCGTCACGTAACCAGGCTGACACCCCGCCGGAAGCGCGGCCACTTGGCGGTGTCGTTTGCGGGCTGTTGAGTTCGCGCGGTGTTGAGTCCAGGTTCGGGTTGGTTTGCCCGGCAAGATCCGGCCGAGACTGGCGCCTTCGCCCGCGCAGGCTATAATTACTGACCGAATGATCGGTTAATAAGGAGCGCCGGATGACCGCAGCCAGGGACCAGGCTGAGTCGGCGAGCGGCGGCCCTGATGTGGCCGGGCTCGAGCACCATTTCGAGGAGGCCGTCGCGCGCGATCGGCGGATCGAGCCACGCGACTGGATGCCGGACGCCTACCGAAAAACGATGATCCGGCAGATCGCCCAGCACGCGCACTCCGAGATCATCGGAATGCAGCCCGAGGGCAACTGGGTCACCAGGGCGCCATCGCTGCGCCGCAAGGCCATCCTGCTGGCGAAGGTCCAGGACGAGGCGGGACATGGGTTGTACCTGTACTCGGCGGCCGAGACTCTTGGCGCTGACCGAGCGGACCTGACCAACCGCCTGATCACCGGCCAGCAGAAGTACTCCTCGATCTTCAACTACCCGACGCTCACCTTCGCCGACGTCGGCGTGATCGGCTGGCTCGTCGACGGCGCCGCGATCTGTAACCAGGTCCCGTTGTGCCGATCGTCGTACGGGCCGTACGCGCGGGCGATGATCCGGATCTGCAAAGAAGAGTCGTTCCACCAGCGCCAGGGGTACGAGCTACTGATGACGATGATGCGCGGCACAGTTGCGCAGCAGGACATGGTGCAGGACGCGACCAATCGATGGTGGTGGCCCTCGCTCATGATGTTCGGGCCACCCGACGCCGATTCGCCCAACACCGAGCAGTCGATGCGCTGGCGGATCAAGCGGCACACCAACGATGAGCTCCGGCAGCGGTTCGTCGACATGACCGTGCCGCAGGCTCAGGCGCTCGGCGTAAGGTTGCCCGACCCGCAGCTGCAGTGGAACGCCGAGCGGGGTCACTACGACTTCGGCCAGCCCGACTGGGCCGAATTCAAGCGCGTGATTGGCGGCAACGGGCCGTGCAACGCGCAGCGGATCGCACACCGGCGGGCCGCGCACGAAGGCGGCGCCTGGGTCCGGGAAGCTGCCGCCGCGCACGCCGCCAAGCAGGCCGCCCGGAGCGCAGCGAAGGAGGCCGCGGCATGAACGAGCCAGCCGGCAGCCCGCAGGCCGGCACCCAGCAGGCCAGCACGCAGGAGACGCCGCCGCGGTCGAACTGGCCGCTGTATGAGGTGTTCCTCCGCAGCAAGCGCGGGCTGAACCACGTCCACGTCGGATCGCTGCACGCAGCGGACGCCACGATGGCCCTCCACCACGCCCGCGATCTCTACACGCGGCGGAACGAGGGCGTCAGCATCTGGGTCGTCAAGGCCGCCGACATCACCGCGTCCAGCCCGGACGAGAAGGACCCGTTCTTCGCGCCGAGTGGCGACAAGGTGTACCGGCACCCGACGTTCTACGAGATCCCCGACTCAGTTCCGCACATCTGAGTGACTGACATGCCTTTCGACACTGCCTACGAGGCCATCAGCGAGGACACCGACACCGGCCACCGGTGGGCGTTCGGCACCGGCTTCACCGACCCGCTGGCCGGCGTCGATACGGCTGTACCGGCCGGTGTCGACGGCGCTGACTTGGCCGCGTACTGCCTCATGCTCGGGGACGACGCGCTGATCATGTCGCACCGTCTCCAGCAGTGGCTGGCCCGAGCCCCGGAGCTTGAGGAAGACACCGCCCTCGCGAACATCGCGCTGGACCTGCTCGGGCAGGCGCGGCTGCTGCTCGCGCGCGCCGGCACCGCCGACGGCTCGGGCCGGACCGAGGACGACTACGCGTTCGCGAGGGGAGAGCGGGAGTTCCGCAACGTGCGGCTCGCCGAGGTGATCGACACCGACTTCGCCGGGCTGTTGGCCCGCCTGCTCGTGTTCAGCACATGGCGGCTCGCGCTCCTAACCAGGCTGCGGTCGTCCGTCGATCCGGTGCTCGCCGCCGTAGCGGCCCAGGGCGTGAAGGAGCTCACGTACCACCGCGACTACGCAGCCGAGTGGGTGATCAGGCTCGGCGACGGCACTGACTACTCACGCGAGCGGATGCAAGCAGGCCTGGCGGCCGTCGGACCCCTGATCCCTGAGCTGTTCGAGACATCCGCGATAGAGCGTCGGCTCACCGCCGTTGGCGTGGCCCCCGATCCGGCGGAGGTTCGGGCCGAGTCCGACGCGGTGATCCGTCACGTGGTCGAAGCCGCCACGCTCGACCTGCCCGCGGTGCCCGGGCTCGCGGGCGTAGGCGGCCAGGCCGGCCGCGACGGCGTGCACACCGAGGCCATGGGTTACCTGCTCGGCGAGTTGCAGTCCGTCGCGCGGGCCATGCCGGGGTCGACGTGGTGAGCGCCGCAAGCCGGAATGTAGCAGACAGCAGCGTGACGTCCGCGCCACGCCAGCTCACCCTGGCCCGCGCGCGCCAGGTAGCCGAATCGGTGGCCGATCCGGAGCTGCCGATGCTCACGCTGGCCGACCTAGGCGTGCTTCGCGATGTCACGGTCCAGGGCGATCACGTGATCGTGTCACTCACTCCCACGTACTCCGGCTGCCCGGCCATGCACGAGATGCGCCGCGACATGACGGCAAGGCTGGCCGCGGCGGGTTTCGCCGCCGTAGAGGTGCGCACCCTACTGAGCCCGCCCTGGTCGTCGGATCTGATTAGCGCCGAGGGCCGCGGCAAACTGGCGGCGGCAGGCATCGCGCCACCCCGTTCCCGTTCTGGACCGTCTCCTGGTCCGGTGCAGCTGACGCTCTTTGCAACGGGCCCGCCGGTCGCCTGCCCGGTGTGCGGGTCGAGTGATACGCAGCGCATCGCCGCCTTCAGCGGAACGGCGTGCAAGGACCTGCATCGCTGCCGGGCGTGCGGCGAGCCGTTTGAGCACGTGAAGGAGATCTGACCGGTGACCGTCATCGCCGAAGACAGCAGGACGGCCAGGCGACGGCAGTTCCACGAGCTGACGGTCGCGCGCACCGACGTGCTGTGCGCCGACGCCGTCGCGATCACCTTCGACGTGCCGCCTGAGCTGGCGGATGACTACGCGTTCCGACCCGGGCAGTCGCTGACGCTGCGGCGACTGGTGGACGGGCAAGACCTACGCAGGTCGTACTCGATCTGCGCGCCGGCCGGCCAGCCGCTGCGAATCGGCGTGCGCGAGGTTCCTGATGGCGCGCTGTCGAGCTGGCTGGTGCGTGAGGTGCGGCCCGGTCAGCGCATCGAGGTGCAGCCGCCGTCGGGCAGTTTCACATCAGATTTCAGCGCGGCGCAGCGGCATGTGCTGATCGCGGCGGGTTCCGGTATCACGCCCGTGCTGTCCGTCGCGGCGTCTGCACTTGCTTCCGAAGCGTCGGAGGCGACGCTGCTGTACGGGAACCGGCGAGCGGAGTCGGTGATGTTCGCCGACGACATCGCGGACCTGAAGGACAGCTACCCGGCCCGGTTCCAGCTTGCCCATGTGCTGTCCCGCGAGGCGCAGGAGGTCGAGCTGTTCAGCGGACGGCTCGACGCGGCCCGGCTGCGGCGGCTGCTCCCGGCCCTGTGCGATGTCGGCGCCGTCGATCACTGGTGGCTATGCGGTCCGTACGGCATGGTGACCGACGCGACGGAAGTGCTCGGCGAGTTCGGTGTCCCGGCCGCGCGCGTCCATCGGGAGCTGTTCTACGTCGAGGACGTCCCGCCCGAGCCGGAGCAGCATGCAGAGCAGCCGCTGACGGGCGGCTGCGAGGTCACAATCGTGCTCGACGGACGGCAGACGACCACCACCATCGCACCCGGCACGCCGGTGCTCGACGGGGCGCAGGCCGCCCGACCGGATCTGCCGTTCGCGTGCAAGGGCGGCGTCTGCGGCACCTGCCGTGCCCGGCTGGTCTCGGGCGAAGTCCGCATGCGGCGCAACTTCGCGCTCGAGCCTGCCGAAGTTGCGGACGGCTTCGTGCTCACCTGCCAGTCGCTGCCCGTCACCGACAAGCTGACGGTGGACTACGACGCCTGACTCAGGCGCCGCGCCGAGCGGGGCGGCTGTCCAGGCACACCGTTTGGAGCTGCTGCGGAAGCCAGGGACGGCTGTCTCTGGTCAGGATCACGTCGCTGGCATAGCATCCCGGCCGAGGAATCGGAGCAGCGCTGGGACGATGTGCTCGTAGGCGTCTTCCTGGAGGTAGTGGCCGGCGTCGGGCAGGCGCAGGGTGTCGGCGTTGGGGAAGGTCTGGAGCCACAGCTCGAGCCATTGCGGCGTGAATGCCGGGTCCTTCATGGCCCAGGCGATTGCGACCGGCCGGGCAGCGTAATGGCGTCTCAGGCCGTCTTCGAGCCTGCCCGCTAGCTCGGAAACCGGGCCGCCGGGTCCGGTGGGGATCTGGCGCGGGAAGGCCAGTGCATGCGCCCGTCCCGCGTGGCGAACCACCGGGGCGGAAACGGCCACGCGCCGCCGAACGTCCAGTCCACCTCCGCCGATGCCGGCACGAGTCATCCCCGCGGGTTCGTTTCTGCAAGCCACTGGTATGCCCGGTCGCGGCTGGCGAACCACCCGGTCGGGAAGGCCGCCGGGCCTTCAGGCGCCGGTTCGGCTCCGGACTCTACTGTCCGGAACGGAACACCCTCGCCCGTGATGAAGGCGAACTTGGTGACTTCCCCGG
>DATIOU010000150.1:0-30121 GCA_035472835.1 Streptosporangiaceae bacterium
AGGTCAAACTGCGGCGGGTTGGCGAGGTTGGCGTTGATCTCATCCATGCGCACCTGCGAGATGCCGAGGCCGCGGTCCTCGATCTCGACGGCGAAGCCACGGCCGACGATGTCGCCCTGGATGCGCACCGGTGTGTTTGGCGGCGAGAACACCGTCGCGTTCTCGGCTAGCTCGGCGACCAAGTGAATGACGTCGGCCACGGCGTGGCCGGCGACCGCCGCGTTTGTGCGGCACAGCACGCGGATCCTGGTGTAGTCCTCCACCTCGGCGACGGCGGCCCGGAGCACGTCAACCAGCGGCACCGGCTGCCGCCACCCGCGAGCCGGCGTCTCGCCGGACAGGATGATCAGACCTTCAGCGTGCCGCCGCATGCGGGTAGTGAGGTGGTCGATGCGGAACAGGTCTTCGAGTTCGTCCGGTTCCGTCGCGCGGCGCTCCATGCCGTCGAGCAAGCTCAGCTGCCGGTGCAGCAGCGACTGGCTGCGGCCCGCCAGGTTCCGGAACACGTCGCTGATGCCCCGGCGCAGCCTGGCCTCATCGATCGCGGTCTTGACCGCCGTCTGCTGCACGATGTTGAACGCGTGCTGAACCTGGTCGATCTCGTTGCCGCCCGGGGCGGCGCCCGGGTCGTAGTCGCCCGGGTCGACCGGCTCGCCGGCCCGCAGCTGGCTGATGACCGTCGGCAGCTTGTCATGGGCCAGGGACAGCGCCGACTCGCGCAGCTCGCGTAGCTGGCGGACGAGGCCGCGGCCGATGACCAAAGACAGCGCGATCGACGCGATGGTGCCGAGCAGGCCCAGGCCAGCGGCGAGCAGCAGCTCGATGAACACCACGTTGGACTGGTGGGTCGTCTGGGTCTGGAGCTTGTTGCCCGCCTCGGTCAAGGCGGTGGACATCCCCTTGGCGTACGGCCCGAAGGCCGCGGTGCCGGCCAGCAGTGCCAGCGGCGGCGGGCCCTTGCGCCACGGAGTCGCGATGACCCTGCTCTCCGCCGCGGTGAGCGCGCTGGCCAGGCTGGGGCTCACATTCTGGTCGATCAGGGCACGATAGGCCGGCTGGAGCTCGGCGGAGGCGCTTGTCGTCAGCTGCTGGCGCAGAGCCGCGAGTTCGGCGAATGCGAGCCGGTCGCCGTCCGGGAACTTGCGCTGTGCCATGTCGGCGGCGAGCAGGTCGCTTTCGGCGAGCATCGCCTGGAGGCCACGGGACACAGTGACGATGTCCATTGCCTGGCTGACGATCGAGACGTTTGTCTGCCCGCTGAGCGACTCATTGAGCACGGTGTATAGGGCGTTGATGATCGCGTCGTAGTCGGCGAGCGCCGTGGTCAGGCTGATGGCCCCGGCGGCGACATTGCCACGCAGCGCCGGGAGTGTCCCCTCCGCGCGGAGCAGATTCCTGATCGCCTGCCGCTCGCCCGAACCCGCATTGTTCGCAATGGATGCGGTCTGGATCGCGGCGGTCAGCGCCTCCAGCGCCTTGCGGGTGTTGTTTTCCTGCATGCCGAGCTCGGAGGCGAACTGCGTGCTGCCCGGAGCGGCAAGGCTGAGCAGGGCGAGGTGCCGTTCCTGCGCGAGCGCGCCCTGGAAGTTGCTGACCGGGACGAGCAGGTCGTCGCGAAGGGTCTTGGCGTGTGCCTGGGTCAGGGCGCTACCGAGAGTGATGCTGGCTGCGAAGCCATATAGCCCGATGAGGCACAGCACCGGAACGACGATGAGGATGCCAACCCTCAGTCGTATGGACCTTTGACGCAATCCCATGGCTGAGGCCCCAGTGTGAGAAGTTAACGCTGCGCTTCGCCGACAGGGTAAAAGCCCTGGCAGACGATATCGGAGCGTAACATCCGAATGCGCTGGAGAAATATAAAACCGGATTAGGAGTCTGAATTCTCTGCGTTCCTCGAGGCGTGATGTCCGGTCCGTCAATGTACAGGGAGAAAACCCCTTCACCCGGATAGGTAACGAGGTGTCAGCTCCCGCCGCGACAGTCCGCCCGCGCCCGCTGGCCTGGTTCAGCAGCCTGATCCGCCCGCCGGGGCGCCCTTACGCCAAGTCACCGGCGAGTAGTCGCGCGAACGGTGAGCCGGCCGCCGACATTCGCTAGAATCCCGCGTGCCTGCAGCAATGCTGGCGGGTCAACCGATGGGGGTCGGTCGTGACGGGGGATCTGGCATGACGCTGACCGGAAACAGCCGGACCGTCGTGGTCGTGGGCGGGGGATTAGCGGGAATCAGCGCGGCTATCGGGCTCGCCGACGCCGGACTGGACGTGACGCTCCTCGAGGCCAGGGCGTGGCTCGGCGGTGCCACGTGTTCTTTCGCCAGGCGCGGCCTGATGATCGACAACGGTCAGCACGTCTTCATGCGCTGCTGCGAGACGTACCGCGGCCTGCTGGCCAGACTCGGCGTGACGGCAGCCAGCCCGCTTCAGGGCCCGCTCGACGTCACCGTGCTCGGGCTGGCAGCGGCCAGTCGGGTGCATGGATCGAGGCTGCCGGCGCCAATGCACCTGGTTCGGTCCATTGCGCGCTACAGGTTGCTGTCAGCGAGCGAGCGCGCGAAGGCAGCGGCAGCCGCCGTCGCGTTGCAGTTCGCAGACGCCGATCGCCACGATCGCAGCCTTGGCGACTGGCTCGCCCGGCACGGGCAGGACGAGCGGAGCCGCCGTGCGTTCTGGGATGTGCTGACGCTATCGGCGCTGAACGTCCCGGCCGATCATGCCGAGCTTCCGCTCGCGGCGGCCGCGATCAGCACCGCGCTGCTGGCCGGTCGCGGCAACGCCGACCTCGGCATTCCGCTGGTGCCACTGAGCCAGCTGCACGGCAATCCGGCAGCCGAACTGCTGCGGCAGCTCGGCGTGACGGTGCGGCTGGGCGTGGGGGCTAGTGCTCTGCGCGTCAGTCCGGCCGGCGGATACGACGTCCGTCTCGTCCACACAGCACCGCCTGGCGCGAGCGGAGTGCTGGCCCCCGAGCGCGAGGCGGTGTACGACCACGCGCCGACAGAGATTAACGCGGCTGGGATCGTGTTGGCGGTCCCGGCCTGGGATGCGGCCGCGCTGGTGCAGACCGAGCTCGCTGACGTCGCCGCGACTTGGTCCAGCCTCAGACCGTCGCCGGTGGTGAGCCTTCATGTCATCTACGGCACTCGGGTAACGGAGCTGCCATTCGCTGCCGTCGTGGACTCGCCCGTGCACTGGGTCGTTGACAAGACGGAGGCGGCCGGACTGCGCACCGGTCAGTACCTCGCCGCCTCGATCCGCGCCGCCGACGCTTATGTGGATACCCCCGTATCGGAACTTCGGGCAGAGCTTATGCCGGAGCTGGAACGGCTGTTCCCGTCGGCGGCCGGGGCCATCGTGACGGATTTCTTCGTCACCAGGGAACGACGCGCCACTATCGCGCACGTGCCGGCGTCGACTCAGTCGCGGGTGACGACGGGGGCAGAGCTGCCCGGCTTTGCGGTCGCCGGCGCCTGGACCGATACGGGCTGGCCGGACACCATGGAAGGCGCAGTTCGCAGCGGCAGGTCCGCCGCCCGGAAGATCATCGCTGAGCTGCCTGCAATCGGCGCGATGGCGGCAGGCCGGCTGCGCCCGCCCGCCGCCCGCGTGAACGCCGAAGGCGCGGCGACGCCCGGCCCGATGCAGCCCGGGCCTGACGGCCGCCGCCACGTGACCAGCACATCGTGACCAACTCCGAATGGGACCCGCAACCGGCGCAGGCGGCGGCCGACGCCGCCGTGCGACGCGCGAGCCAGATCCTGCTCGACCGCCAGGACAGCCATGGCTGGTGGTCCGGCCGCTCGGCCGTCGACGTGACGCTCGCGGCGGAAGCGCTCCTAGTCGCCGAGGTCCTCGGTACGAGGACCGGGGAGATAACGAACGCGGCGGCCCAGCAGATCCGGTCGCTGCAGCAGCCCGATGGCGGGTGGACGGGCATAGCGGAGTCTGCGGCTGACGGCGACGGGCCCGCGGCGGTCGGCGACCTGTCCGCGTCGATACTGGCGTACCTAGCGCTGCGCCTCGCGGGTGACTCAGCCGATGCGTACCACATGGCTGTCGCCGCCGGCTGTATCAGGGATGCCGGTGGCCTCGCTGCCGCGGGAGTTCTGGCCCGGTCCTGGCTCGCGCTGCTCGGCCTCACTGCGTGGTCCGACGTCCCCGTTCCGGCTCCCGAGGTCTGCTATCTGCCTGGCCGCTATGCGGCCAGCGGGCCTGCTACCGTCGCGCTCGCCGTCATCGGAACGTTGCGGCCGGTGCGGCAGCTGCCGTTCAGCGTGAATGAGCTGCAAGCGGTCGACGCTCGCAAGGCGAGCGCGGCCGAGCGGCGGCCCGCTCGGCGCGTGCCCGCGTTGTCCGCCGCGCACCGGGCGGCGCTGCGCGGGTGCGGCCAGTGGCTGATTGGCTGGCAACATCGCTCGGGGCTACCGCCGGCCAGACGGCCGGCGTGGCCGTCCTCGCTCGTCGCCCTGCATCTGCTCGGGTATCCGCTTGACCATCCGGTAGTGGCCAGCGGGCTGTCCTGGCTCGCGGCGACGGTTCAGCCGTGGCCGGCAGCCGGATCGCCGCGGCAGGCGCCAGTGCGACGGCCTCCAGTGCGACAGCCCCCGGTGCTGGAGACGACGCTGACGGTTGAGGCGCTCGCGGATTCTGGTTTCGCGCCGGACCACGCCGGGCTCGTCGCGGCGGGCCGGTGGCTGCTCCTGCAGCGGATTGAAGGCCCGGCCAGCGGTCCGGGCGTGGCGACGGGCGTCGAGCCGTCCGGCTGGTCCTTCGGCCGGGCCGGGTATCCGGTGGTGACTGACACCGCCCGTGTGCTGGTCGCGCTGAGCCGGGTCAGGCTCCCCGGCCTGACCGGGAAGCCCGCGATCGGCAACGCGATCCGATGGCTGCGCAGTATGCAGGCGCGAGACGGCAGCTGGAGCGGCTCGCCGGCGGTAACTGCGCACGTAGTACGGGCCCTCGCGACGCATGGTAGCCGGGACGCGCGCGCGCTCCGCCGCGGTGTGGTGTGGCTGCTGCGGCAGCAACAGCCGGCCGGATCGTGGCCGGGACCGGACGGCGATGGTGACCTGGCCGTGACGGCAGCCGTGCTGCGTGCCCTGATCGCCGCCGGGGTGCTGCCCGCGAAGCCACCTGTTAAGTCGGCGATCGGCTGGCTGCTCCGGGAGCGGAATGCGGACTTCGGCTGGTCATGGGCGAGGGGGTCGGCCGGGTCCCAGGCCCAGCCGACCGCGTGCGCGCTCGCGGCGCTGCTGGGGGCCGGCGGCCCAGCGGCCGCGACCGCCATCGACATGGCGGTCGACTGGCTGGCGCACGCGCAGCAGCCCGATGGCGGCTGGCGGGACGAGGTGGTTCACGCAAGCGCGGCGCCGCGGTCCGGGGGGCGGAGTTCGGCGCGCGGACGCGGCCCGCTCGTGCCAGGGTTGCTGCTGCCGCTCGCCGCCCTCGGCCGGTATGTCGCGGCAGGCGACCTCGCGGCCGCCGATGCGATCGCACCGCCGGGCACCGACGCCGTCGGCGCCTCGGGTCTGCCAGTCGGCTAACGGCGCCCTGCCACTTCGCAGTCCGCGCTCAGCGAGGGTTCAGTTACCCGGCCCATGATCTTTACGGCCGGACGCGGAAGCGTGCGGCCAGGACCCGCCGAAGCCGCGACGACGCGGCGGTCACCGAGCGCGGGTCTCGCGACAATCACTGGCTTCGGGAGTCCGCATGTTCCTTACCTACCTAAGACGTGAGCTACGCCGGCGCGCCCGGCAAGCCAGCATCATCGCCCTTGGCCTCGCGCTTGGCATCGGCCTCGTCCTCACCGTGACGGCGCTGTCGAGCGGGGTCAAGAACGCGCAGGGCGAGGTGCTGCACTCGCTTTACGGCCAGGACACCGACATCACCGTCACGAAGGCACCGACGGCGGGCTCGTTCGGCCCCGGCTCGTTCGGCTTCGGCGGCGCGTTCGGTACCTCCAAGCGGCCCGCCGCTGGCACGAAGATCAACGTTGACACGCTGCGTGGCGGCGGCCTCGGCACAATGACCGACGCCAATCTGGCGACAGTCGCCAAGCTCAAGAACGTCGCGGCGGCGGCGGGCGGGCTGACCCTGACCGACACCAAGATCACCGGTACCATCCCGGCGATCAACTTCGGCAACGGAACCAGCGGCCCCGGTGCCGGCGGTCACGGCGATGGCG
Source organism: Streptosporangiaceae bacterium (assembly GCA_035472835.1). GTDB lineage: Bacteria > Actinomycetota > Actinomycetes > Streptosporangiales > Streptosporangiaceae > JAJYUU01. The sequence goes on from DATIOU010000150.1 coordinate 6,184, forward strand.
GCAGCTTCCGCGGCTCATTTAGCCCGACGTCGTTCAGCGTCGATGGCGTCGACCTCACGAGCAGGGCGTCCGGCCTCGGGCCGCTCAGCCTCGGCAAGCTCACCGCCGGGCGCACGCTGACTGCCTCGGACAACGCGGCCAACGTCGCGCTCGTTGACTCGAACTACGCCAAGTCCAGGAAGATCGCGGCTGGCGACACTATCACCGTGGCGAAGACGAGCTTCAAGGTCGTCGGCATCGTCACCGTGCCCGCGAGCGCCAGCTCCTACAACGTCTACATCCCGCTCCACCGGGCGCAGACGCTGACGGGCCTGAAGAACGAGGTCAACACGATCTACGTGGCGGCCGACAGCGCGTCCAACATCACGACCGTCTCCAAGTCGATTTCGGCGGCGGTGCCGCACGTCACCGTGCAGAACTCGGCCGACCTGGCCAGTCAGCTGACCGGGTCCGTGGCTAGCGCATCGAGCCTCGCCAACAACCTCGGCAAATGGCTCGCCATCGCGGTGCTCGCGGCCGCGTTCCTGCTCGCGAGCCTGCTGACGATGTCGGCGGTGTCGCGCCGCGTGCGTGAGTTCGGCACCCTGAAAGCGCTCGGCTGGAACAGCCGCCGCGTCGTCGGACAGGTGGTCGGTGAGGCCATCGCCATCGGCGTCGCGGGCGGCGTCATCGGGGTCGGGCTCGGCTTCCTGGGCTCGGCGCTTGTCGGCCACTTCACGCCGCCGCTTTCGGCCTCGCTCGGCTCCGCTACGGGTAGCGCTACGCCTGGCGGTGCGACGTTCTTCGGCGGTGGCGGTGCGGCTCCGAACCGGTTCCGCGCGCTCAGTCAGGCCGCTGACCACACGACGCTGGTTCACCTCAGCGCGCCAGTCACGGCGAGTGCCATCGTGGCCGCCGTCGTGCTGGCCATTGCCGGCGGCCTGATCGCCGGCGGGTTCGGCGGCTGGCGCGCCGCCCGGCTGAGACCGGCCGCGGCCCTCGCGAGGGTCGAGTGAGCCCTGCGCCTGCGGCGGGTCAAGCCGGAACCACGGGATCTGAGCGGATAGAAGGAGAGCCGTCATGTACAAGCTGACTGAGGTCAAGAAGGACTACTACAAGGGGAACCGGGTCATTGCGGCCCTGCGGGGCGTCGACCTGGACATCGCGGATGGCGAGTGGCTCGCCATCCAGGGCCCCACCGGCCACGGGAAGTCGACGCTGCTGCAGATGCTCGGCGGCTTGGACCGGCCGACGTCCGGCAGCGTCGAGTTCGGCGACCGAGCCGGCGCCGACCTGGCCCGGCTCCGGGAGAGCCAGGTGACAAAGGTAAGGGCTGAGTCGATCGGCTTCATTTTCCAGACGTTCAACCTGATGCCCACCTTGACCGCGCAGGAGAACGTCGAGACCGCCCTGGTCCCGCTCCGTATTCCGGCCCGCGCGCGACAGGAACGCGCCACAAACGCGCTCGCCGCTGTCGGCCTCGCCAATCGCGCCAGGCACCTGCCGTCGGAACTGTCCGGGGGCCAGCAGCAGCGCGTCGCGATCGCCAGGGCGCTGGTCAAGGAACCCAAGGTGCTGCTGGCCGACGAGCCGAGCGGAAACCTGGACGAAGACACCAGGGACGACATCATCGGCCTGCTGGAGAGGCTATGGCGCGAGCAGGAGCTGACGCTGGTCCTCGTTACCCACGACAGCTCGATCGCGCGCCGGGCGCAGCGCCTCGGCGTGATGCAGAACGGCCGGCTGTCCATCAAGGTCGACAACCGTACGCGAGAACCAGGGCACAGCCGATCGTCAACGGATAACCCGGCGAGCACGACCTGACGCGGTCAGCTGAACGGCACGGGCAGTTCGCACCAGACGATCTTGCCGGCCCCGGCGCGCCTAGCGCCCCAGCGCTGGGCGAGCTGGCTCACGACCTGGAGGCCGCGGCCACGCTCGTCGGAGTCGTCGGGGTGCCGCAGCCGCGGCAGGGCCGCGGACTCGTCCAGGACCTCGCACACGAGGCCGCGCTCGAGGATGAGCCGGAGCCCGATCTTGCCTTGCGCGTACCGGACCGCGTTGGTAACCAGCTCGGAGACAAGGAGCTCGGCGGTCGGCTGGAGCTCGGCCAGCCCCCAGCGCCGCAGCGGACGGCGGATGAGCGACCTGGCCCGGCTCGCCGAGGTCAGCTCCGACGGCAGCGTCCAGGTCACGACGTGATCAGGCTGGATTCGGTGCAGCCTCGCCATGAGCACGGCGATGTCGTCGCGGTGCTCGTCGGCGTACACGCCGGCCAGGGTCGCCCGGCACAGGTCCTCGAGTGGCTGGTCCGCCGACCCTGGACCAAAGATCTCCCGGAGCCGTTCAAGACCCTCGTCGATGTCGCGGCTCCGCTTCTCCACCAGCCCATCGGTGTAGAGGACCAGCAGGCTGCCGTCCTCGATCGTCAGCGTCCGGCTCTGGATCGGGCCGCTCCCCACGCCGAGCGGCGGCGCCGGCATGACGTCGAGCAGCTCGTTAGTGCCGTTCGGCCGGACGAGGAGCGGCGGCAAATGACCGGCGGAGGCGACCTCGCACGTGCCGCTCACCGCGTCGAAGATCGCGTACACGCACGTCGCGAAGTGCGGCTCGCGCACGCCAAGTTCCTGCATCAGCTCATTGAGCTGCTGCAGGGTCTCGGCCGGCGGCAGCTCCAGCATGGCCAGCGTGTGAATGGCCGTGCGCAGCCGTCCCATCGTCACAGCGGCGCGCACGCCATGTCCGGCGACGTCACCGACGACGAGCGCAACCCGGCCGCCTGGCAGCGCGATCGACTCGTACCAGTCCCCGCCGACCTCGATCAGCTTGCTGCCTGGCAGGTAGCGGTGCTTGACCTCGACTGACGACGGCGCGGATAGGCCGGTCGGCAGCATGCTGCGCTGGAGCGTCAGCGCGGTTGCGCGCTCACGGCTGTACCGCTGGGCGGTGTCCATGAACATTGCCGCGCGGGACGCGAACTCCATGCCGATCTCGATGTCGTACGCGTCGAACCGCCGGTAGCCCACCTGGCGCACGCAGACGAAAAAGCCCAGCATGACGTCGCGGGCGATCAGCGGCAGCAGCAGCATCGACACGCCCGAGAGCAGCTCGGCGACCGGCCGGCGGATCCACGCCGCCGCCATCGAGTTCGCGCTATCGCGACTCACGACCTCGCAGACCGGCCGCCCCGACTCCATGCACCGGGTGTACGGCGTGTCGGGTGGATAGTGCAGAATCTCGCCGGTCGGGAACGCGGCGTCCCACGCGGCGTCGCCGTCATCGTGTGCGACCGCGAGACGGCGGACTGGCTCAGTGCCGTCTAGCGACGCCGACGGGAACTCGTCCTCGGCAACCAGGCTCTCGAGCACGATGAGGCCGGCCGCGTTGCAGAAGTGCGGGACGATGATGTTGATCAGCTCTGGCGCCATCTGGTCGATGTCGAGCGCGCCGCCGATCTTCCGGACGGCGCCGTCGACCATGACCTGTCGCATGACCGCCGGGTCCAGGAAGCGCTCTTGCATCGCCGGCGCGATACGCATGATGACCTGCGCGACGAGCTCGGGATCGGCCGACCGGATTGGCTGGATCGTCACCACGGCGTCGGCTGTCGCCCCGTTGGCCGTTCGGAACGACAAGACGGTCGTGCCTTCGCGGTCTGAGCCCGCGCCGTCGATGAGCGACTGGAGAACCTTGGCCGACGGTCCGTCCGGCGCGGCTAGCAACGTGAGGAGCTCGGTCCCGATCAGCGCGCTGGGCTCGGTGGCCAGGACGTCGCCTGCCCCTCGGTCGTGCTGACGGATCTGGCCCGCCTTGTCGATGCCGAGGATCAGCGTGCGAGTCGAGGTATTAGCCAGCACTGCAGAGACCTCTGCCGCAACTGCGGATGCCACCGAAGCGCTCCCTTCCGGCAGAGCGGGCCTACGGCTGGATTCCCACCATTATGAAGCAGCCTAGGGCTGATTGAGAAAGTACAGATGCCTGGCAGCAGCCGTGAGTCAGTTCAGGCGTCCCTGGGCGGCTCGCCATGACCGGCGTTGGCGCGGCCACGCCCCCAGTACGCCTTGGGCGACATCTGCTCCGGCGCGAGGCCGCGCGCGGTCAGCCCCTCGCGCAGCGCGAGCACGACCGAGGCTTCGCCGAGCAGATAGGCGTGTCCGCTGCCGGGCGGCAGCTCGACGTCCGCCGCCTCGGCCACTAGCAGGGACGACTCGGGGTCGCCGGCCGGGCGGCCGAGCCTGTGCAGGTAGGTCACCCGGGTGCGGGCCGCGGCCGAGAGGTCTTGTTCATCGTCGGCTTCGGGGACCTCCAGCACCAGCGTCGCGTCCGCGTCTCCGGGGAGCGACTCGGTCATGGCCAGGATCGCGGGCATCGCGGCCTCATCGCCAATGAACAGATGCCAGTCCGCGGATACGACCGGGAAGACTTTGCCGCGCGGGCCGATGCCCTCGACACGATCGCCCGGCCGGGCCGCGCGCACCCATCGCTCGCCAGGCCCGTCGCCATGCAGGACGACGTCGATCGTGAGTACCTGGCGCGCGCGGTCGACGTACCGGATGGTGTACCGGCGCCGTACCGGGCGGCGGCCGTCCACCGCGACCAGCAGCATGACGTCCTGCCCCGGCCGGTACCTGAACCCGTCGAGCCCGGCCCCGCCGAGCTCAATCCGCTGCATGTGCGCGGTGAGCTGGGTGCTGCTCGCCACCTCGAAGGACAGCTTCCTGCTCTCCGCCAGCGAGCCCGTCAGCTCGGCGAAGGGGTCGTCCAGCCCGGCTATAACGGCCTGCGGTACCGCGTCAGTCATTCGCACAGCTTATGGGGGCCCCCGACAGAGGCTGGTGCGCGCCGGTGAATCCGGCCAGAATGGGGACGACCGACGGCGCGATCAGCGGGGATCGCGTGTCTGGGGGCGCGATGAGCGAGGCGACAGGCGTGGCCGGTACGCAGGCGCCGATCGATGACCTCGGCCTCCCGGTCACGGTGCCGCCCGCGGTGCACCGCGTGGTGTCCCTTGTCCCGTCCCTTACCGAGACCGTGGCGTCGTGCGCACCTGGGCTGCTCGTCGGCGCCACGAACTGGTGCACGCATCCCGGCGACCTGACGGTCACGCGGATCGGCGGGACAAAAAACCCTGACATCGCCAAGACACTCACCCTGCGTCCTGACGTCGTGCTCGCCAACGAGGAGGAGAACCGGCCCGCTGACCTGGATGCCCTGCGGTCAGCGGGCGTCGCGGTGTGGGTGACGAGGATTCGCGACTTGCCCGAAGCCCTCGGATCACTCCGCCGAATGATCACGCTGGCGTGCCGGTTGCCGAGTCCCGCCTGGCTGGACGCTGCCGCCGCCGCCTGGCAGGCGCCCGCCGCCAACGACGGCTTGGCCGCCGTGGTACCGATCTGGCGCCGGCCGTGGATGGTGCTCGGTCGGGACACTTTCGCAGGCGATCTGCTGGCCAGGCTCGGCGTCACGAATGTCTACGCCGGGCACCAGGACCGTTATCCCCGCGTGGACATCGTCGAGCTGCGGACGGCGGGCGCCGATGTCGTGGTGCTGCCGGATGAGCCGTACCGGTTCACGGCCTCCGACGGGCCGGAGGCGTTCCCGGGCAGCCGGACCGCGCTAGTCAGCGGCCGTCACCTGACCTGGTACGGGCCGTCGCTGACCGTCGCGCCGGCCGTCCTGCGCCGGCAGCTCGCCGCCGCGAGGATCCGCTGACCGTGCCGACCCCGGACATGACGACGCCCCCGGGAGCGTCTGCTCACGAGGGCGTGCCGGCGTCGGTGCGAGGTCGCCTCTCGGCGAGTGGCGCGACGCGGCTCCAGCCGTACGGTATTCCGCGAGGGCAGATATAGCGGCCCGGGGGACACTTGCGCACCGACAGCAACTAGAACGGGAGAGGGGTGCTGACCTATTCCTGACGAGGCCTTGATCGGGTGCATCGGGAAGATCATCGTCGCCAGCCGCGGACCGGCCGGCCCGGGCGAGGTCCTCGTCCGGGTCCGAGGTGGCACTGAGACGTTCATTGCCTGGTCAGCGGAGCCGCTCCCGAAGGGGACCACCGTCCTGGTGATCGAGTCGCGCGGGCATCGTGTAGTCGACGTCAGCCCCTGGACCGACCCGCTCGGAGAATTCGGCGAAGACGGCCGGCTTTAGCGCAGCACCGGGAACATACTGGGATAAGCCGGCACGGTCGCCGGGCACGGGGTCGACAGTGGAGATGACATGTTTGGTTACCGGGTGCCTGCGCCCGATCAGGCGATGCTGATCTCGGGTGGCCGCTCTCGAAAAGGCGGCGCTCCTTTCAAGGTAGTCGTGGGGCACGGCACGTTTGTCGCCCCGTTCTTCCGCAAAGCGCGGTACTTGACGTTGTCCATGTGCGAGTCCGAGGTATCCGAGACGTGCGTCACCAAGCAGGGCATCTCGCTGAACGTCCGCGCCGTGATCGCGTTCAAGGTCGGCAACGACGATGAGAGCATCATCAACGCCGGCCAGCGCTTCCTGTCTGACCAGGATCAGATGTCGACCTTGACGGGCCGGATCTTCGCCGGTCATCTCCGCTCCATCATCGGCTCCATGACAGTCGAGGAGATTGTGACCGAGCGCCAGAAGCTGGCCACCGAGGTGCTGGACGGCTCGAAAGCGGAGATGGCGAAGATTGGCCTCACCGTCGATTCGCTGCAGATCCAGTCGATCGACGACATGAACAGTGGCTACATCGAGGCGATGGCCGCCCCGCACAACGCGGCTATCCAGCGCCAGGCGCAAATCGCGCAGGCGCAGGCCAACCAGGCCGCGGCTGAGGCCCAGCAGGAGTCGCAGCGCAAGCAGGCCGAGTATCAGCGGCAGACGATGGTCGTGCAGGCGCAGTACAAGGCCGAGGTAGACACGGCGCAGGCCGAGGCCTCCCAGGCGGGCCCGCTCGCCCAGGCGAAGGCGCAGATGGACGTGCTGGCGGCGCAGACCGATCTTGCGCACCGGCAGGCCGAGCTGAGGCAGCGCCAGCTCGTCGCCGAGGTCGTCAAGCCGGCCGAGGCCGAGGCGGAGAAGGTCCGGGTGATGGCCGAGGCAGACGCGGCGCGGACCAGACTGCAGGCCGCCGCCGCGGCCTCGAACAACCGGATAGCCCTCGATCGCATGCTGATCGAGCAGCTGCCGATGATCGTCAAGGAGGCGGCCGCCGGGCTCGCCGGCGCGAACGTCAGCGTGCTCAACGGCGCGGACGGGCTGAGCGAGATCGCGGCCGGGCTCGTCGCCCAGGGCCTGACCATCCTGGAGTCGGTCAAGAAGAGCGTTTCGGTGCCGGTCGCGGAGCCCGTCGCGACGTTCGACTCGCCGAACGGCGCGCAGGCGGCCGGGCTGGAAGGCGGCCAGTCGGCAGCGTCGTGACGCAAGGCCACTTGAGACCTGGGTGCTGACGGACCGAGTCAGCGTCGACTCCGAGCGCGGCGTGGTGGAGAAGCGCTACATCGAGACTGCGCGCGGCGAGCCGCGCAGGGAGTGGCGCGCCTTGCGGCTGCTCGCTGAGCACGCTCCCGGCCTCGCGCCCGAACCGTTGCGCGCGGACCTTGGCGGCGACCCGCCGGTTGTGGCGATGTCGCTGCTGCCCGGCCAGCCGCTGGGCGAGTGGCCGCTCACACCGGAGCAAGAGTCGGCGCTCGCCAGGGCACTCGGCCAGCTATGGCAGTCCGTGCCGGTCGACCGCGTGATCGCGGTCCCTGGCGAGTACGGCAACGAGGCGGAGTTTGTGCATGCGCTCAGCGAGCTGGCCAGCGAGCGACCGGACCCTGGCTCCGATCCGGCCGTCCAGGCCGCGTACGCCGTCGGGCTGGACTGGCTGACCTGGGCGGCCGGCGTCACCGGCGACCCCGCGGCGCGTCAGCCTGTCTTCGGGCAGGGCGACGGCGACCTCGCGAACTTCCTCTGGGACGGCGCTCGGATCAGGATCGTTGACTTCGACGACTCGGGCCTGAGCGATCGCGCGTTCGAGCTGGCCGTGCTCGTCGAGCACATCTCGGCCTGGCTCGGCGTCGGCCTGGACGCAGATCAGTTCTGCGACAGGTTCGACCTGACGCTGGCCGAGCGCGTCCGCCTCGCCGACTGCCGGCGCCTGGCGGCGCTGCACTGGCTGCTGCTTCTGCAGCCGGGCAGCGCTGCGAGCCAGCGCCATCCGCAGGGCACGCTGTCTCGCCAGGCCGAGCGCGTGCTCGGGCTCTTCTAGCCGCCGTTTCCTGGCCGGACAGCGGTGACAGTGAGCAGGTGGACCGTCATTCCCTTGCAGGCGGTCGAGCTGTAGTGGACGTACAGCGGGACGTACTGGTTCGGCGGGATGACGGCGAGCCACTGCGCGGTCACTGGCTTGCAGACTGAGGTCGGGTAGTTCAGCCCCTGAACGATCCGCAGCGTCGCGTTGGCGTAACCGCCAGGCTGAAGCGTGACGAGCTCGCGAGCCGTGGAGTGGTCCTCCGTCGAGGGCTGCCCGACGTCGGTGACCGGCGTCCCGTTCGCCTGGGCGATGCCGGGGAATCCGTACAGGGTGCACGGGACATTGTTGAGGTTCTTGAACACGATGGCGATGTACGTCGAGCCCGCGGCGCCCTGGCTCAGTCCGGCCGAGCCGTTCAGGTACCTCGTCAGGCAGCCCGCCGCGGCAGTGCCACCGCCGGATGATGTGCTCGTGGCTGAGACTGGCTGCGTCGACCCGCCGCCCGACGTCGCTGGCGACGTTGCGGCCGTGGACGCGGGCGCGGTGACGGTGACTGTGTTCGTGGGCTGAGCCGTCCCGCCGGACGTGCCGCAGGCGCATGTGGTCAGGCCGGCGGCCGCGAGGACAGCGACGACAAAAGGCTTCATCACTGGCGGATCCCTTCAGGTTAATGGCATTGCGCTAATAGGAGTCGCCAGCAACCCTGGGACCAACAGATATCTTGCGGTAAAGCGCGAGGACTCCGGAGGATTTCCTGAGTTTTCGCTCACCGTGTCGAGCGGCCGCGTACGTGCAGGCAGGACCGGGTGCGGCGGCCCCGTTCCGGCTATTAATGGGTTGTCGTCTGCAGGGGAGCGCTGGGTACAGTGATCGTCATGAGGTACAGCTGGGTATCGACCACCGCCGCGGCCGCGCGAGCTTCGTGCTCGCCGATTGCCGCCGTCTGAACCCAGCCAACTGCCGGCGACCGGGAACGGTTCGCCGGCGTTTCCCCGTCACGTCGATGGCTGCGCCCGCGGCCGTTTCCGGCGCCCCGAATCCGAGAGGCGCCCATGGATTGCAACAGCGCGAGGGCGTTCGCTGCTGGAGCGGCTGTACCCGGGCGGGGAGCTCAGCGACGACGACCATGCGTACCTGCACGACACGCACGGCCTGCCGCGAGAGATCGTCACGTCGCTCGTGGCAAAGTTCGCTCGTTGAGCGTCAGCTAACCTTCGCGATGACGTCGTCGGCGAACCGGCGCAGCTTGTCCACCTTGGGCTGGAGGTCCTCGGTGTCCGGGCCCACGTGGTACGGCCAGCGGAACCCGACGATGACATCGGTCACCCCGGCGTCCTCGAGGCGCCGGACGCCGTCGGCGGAATACGCGTCCATCGAGATCACGTGCACCTCGAAAGGCCGGCCGGCGGTTCCGTACTCGGTTCGCAGCTCCGCCAGCCTGGCGAGCAGGCCAGGGAGGTCGGCCGGATTCCCGCCGCCGTGCAGCCAGCCATCGCCAGTCGCCGCGGCCCGCCGCAGCGCCGCCTCGCCGTGCCCGCCCACCAGCACCGGCACCGGCCGCGTCGGCACCGGCGAGATCTTGATGGCCGGGATGTCGAAGATCTCGCCGTGGAACTCGAAGTAGCCGCCTGCGGACAGGCCGCGGACTATCGCGAGCGCCTCGTCCATCCGCTGTCCCCGCCGGTGCCACGGCACGTCGAGCACGTCGTAGTCCTCGCGCCACGGGCTGGTGCCGACGCCGAGGACGAGCCTGTTGCCGGTCAGCACGGCGGTCGACGTCGCCTGCTTGGCGACCAGGACCGGGTGGCGCACCGGCAGCTTCAGCACGAACGTTATGAACCGCAGCCGCTCCGTGACGGCGCCGAGGAAGGGGATCAGCGAGAACGGCTCGATGAACGGCTTGTCCTCGAGGAACTCTCGCGTACCGTCGGGATTGAACGGATAGACGCTCGCGGACTCTGCCGGGTAGCAGATGCTGTCCGGGATCACCATCGAGTCGTATCCGGCTTCCTCGGCCGCCCGGGCCAGCGGCGCGTAGAAGGACGGGTCCGTCATCGACTCGGCGTAGCAGAAGCGCACGGTTCCTCCAGCTAAGCAGGTTGACCAGTTGGAGTAGAACATGTTCTTGTTTGCAGTTGGAAGTCAATCAGATCTGAAAGCCGGATGACATGGACCTAGTCGCGCTGGAAGAGATCCGCCAGCTGAAGTACCGGTACCTGCGCTGCGTCGATCTGAAGCTGTGGGACGAGATCGGCGACGTCTTCACCGCGGACGCCAGCGCCGATTACGGCACGCGTGCGGTCGGCAAGCCGCTGCGCTTGCGCGGCCGGGACGAGATCGTTTCGTACCTGCGCGAGAACCTGGGTCCGGAGATCATCACGATGCACCGCTGCGGGCAGCCGGAGATCTCGGTCACCGGCGATAAGGCAACAGGAACGTGGTCGTTTGAGGACACCGTCATCGCCACCGAATTCCGGGTCGTCATCAAGGGAGCCGCGTTCTACGAGGACACGTATGAGCGCGGCGGCGACGGCAAGTGGCGGCTGTCCCGCATCGGGTACCAGCGCGTCTACGAGACGATGAGCTCGCTCGACGACACGCCGTCCCTGCGCTTCATCGACAACATGTGGGCGCCGAAGAAGGCAGGCTGAGTCCCCCCTGGCGGGCCGGTCATTGACGGCGTTTTAGAACGTGTTCTACCTTGGTCGGGCCGGTTCTACCGAAAGGCAGCGGTGCTTACCCAGTCGTTCGCGGACTCGGTGCTCGAAGCCGAGAAGATCATCGAGTCGGCCGCCCACGTGCGAACCGGCCAGGACCTGGCTGAGGGCTATGACTACCTGGCGGGCAGCATCGCGGCGTCACTGCACATGGCCTGGGCCTATGAGCGCGACTTCCCGTACTTCGTGCAGTCGGCGGGCCCTTACGCCAAGCTGGGGCTCGACAATCCAGACACGCTGTATTTGCACGCGTACCTGCGCGACGACGCCGAGTACATCGTCACAGGCCAGCGTGGGACAACGGCGGATCTCAGCTTCCAGGTACTGAACGGCGACTACTCGCCGGTCGACGTGCCGGACAGCTTGACGGCCTTCGACGACCGGCGCCTGGATATCGGCCCCGACGGTTTTTTCGAGCTCCGGTTCGGGCCGCCGCGGTCGGCGGCGCCTGCTAACTACGTAGCGCTCGGGCGGGGTTCCGCGATGCTCATCGTCCGCGAGGTTTACAGCGACTGGCCGCGCGAGCACCGCGGCACGCTGCGGATCCAGCGTGCCGACAAGATCGGGTTCGCCCCGCCGCCGCCGGACGCGGCGCTGCTGGCCAAGCGCTACGACGTGGCGGGCAAGCTCCTGCTGTCACGGCTGCGGACGTTCCTGGCATTCCCCGAATGGTTCTACCTGACGGAGCCAGTCAACACGCTGACCGCGCCGCGGCGGACACCGGGCGGGCTGGCGTCGCAGTTCTCGTCGGTCGGGCATTTCGACCTCAGCCCGGACCAGGCGATGATCGTGGCGGTGCCCGCGGCTAGTAAAGACGTGGCTCCGTACCAGGGCATTCAGCTCGGCAGCATGTGGTACATCTCGCTCGACTACATCAATCACCAGACCAGCCTCACCGCCGATCAGGCCCGCGTTGATGTCGACGGCAAGCTGCGAATCGTGATCAGCGAGCAAAACCCGGGCGTCGCGAACTGGCTGGAGCTGACCGGGCGGACGCGGGGCTACGTGCAGCTTCGGTGGCAGCGGCTTGCGAGGGACCTAACCGCCGCCGACGGCCCGGAGGCCGAGGTCGTGCCTTTCGCCGGCCTGCCGGCCCGGCTGCCGAACTATGAGCAGGCCAAGATCCGCCCGGCCGACTACCGGGCGCGCATCGCCGCGCGGCAAGCCGCCGTCGCGAACCGGATGGTGGGCTAGTGCACAGGGAGCTGCGCTGATGTACCTGCAAGACAAGGTGCTCGTCATCTCCGGAGTCGGCCCGGACCTCGGCCGTCAGATCGCGGTCCGCGCCGCCGCCGCCGGCGCTGACGTCGTGCTCGCCGCGCGCACGGCGTCGCGGCTTGAGGACGTCGCGGCGGAGATCAAGGAACTTGGCCGCCGGGCGCTCGTCGTGCCGACCGACATGACGGTGGCGGCGGACGCCGAGCGGCTGGCGTCGGCTGCGGTCGAGGAGTTCGGCCGGGTCGACGCCCTCGTGCACAACGCGCTCGTGATGCCGCCGATCGCTGACCTGCTCAAGGTCGACCTGGACGCCGTGCAGGCCGGGTTCAACAACAACGTCATCTCGGCGCTGCGGATGACGCGGCTTTTCGTGCCCGCGCTGGCGGCGACCTCGGGCTCGGTCGTCATGGTCAACTCGATGGTTGTGCGGTTCTCCCAGCGGACGATGGGCCCGTACAAGATGGCTAAGGCGTCGCTGCTCGCGATGGCGCAGAGCCTGGCCACCGAGCTCGGGCCGCAAGGCATCCGGGTCAACTCCGTCGCGCCGGGTCACATCTGGGGCGAGTCGCTGAAGTGGTACTTCAGCTATCTCGCCAAGAAGCGCGGCGTCGATGCTGACTCGATCTACGCCGAGACGGCCGCCAACATCGACCTGGGCAGGCTGCCGGAGCCCGACGAGATCGCTGACGCCGTGCTCTTCCTGGCGTCGCCCCTGGCGCGCGCGATCACAGGCCAGTGCCTGGATGTGAACTGCGGCGAGTACCACCACTGAGCTATGACGACCGGGGCGCGTGCCAATGCTGGCCAACACGGTGACCGGGACAGCGTCGGCACTGTCGATGACCTGCGGGAATCGGCCAGCCGGCTGACAGGCCTGGCCGATTTCGGCATCGACGACTACAGCGATGGCCTAGCGGTCCTGCTCGAGTCTTACGCTCGCGACGCGGAACTCACCCAGCTCGGGCAGAAGGTGGCGAGGGTTGGGCTGCGCGGCGCACTAGCGGCGCGGCTGTTGAGCGAGGCGGGCTGGGCCGCGCATCCAGAGCACGCGGACGTGCCGATCGATCGGCCCATCTTCGTCACGGGGCTGCCGCGCAGCGGTACCACCGCACTCCATCGCCTGCTGTCCGCTGACCCGGCGCATCAAGGCCTCGAGCTGTGGCTCGCCGAGATGCCGCAGCCGCGCCCGCCGCGCGAAACCTGGGCCGGTAACCCGGTGTTCGGCCACATCCAGGCTTCGTATGAGCGGCATCACGTCGAGCATCCCGAGTTCATGGGCGTGCACTACATCGCGGCCGACACGGTCGAGGAGTGCTGGCAGCTACTCCGGCAGACGCTGCGCTCGGTTTCTTACGAGTGCCTGGCGCACCTCCCGACGTATTCGACCTGGCTGCGCGAGCAAGACTGGACCGGGCCGTACCGGCGGCACCGGCACAATCTCCAGCTGATCGGGCTGGAAGAGCCCGGTCACCGGTGGGTGCTCAAGAACCCCAGTCACTTGTTCGCGCTGGACGCGATCATGGCGGTCTATCCAGACGCGCTGATCATCCAGACTCACCGCGACCCGCGCACGGTCATCGGCTCGATGTGCAGCCTCGCCGCGCACGCCACCGACGGCTGGTCGCAGCGTTTCCGCAGCGCAGTGATCGGCCGCGATCAGCTCGAGCTATGGGCGCGCGGGCTGGAAGAGTTCACGGCCGCCCGGGCCCGGTACGACCAGGCGCAGTTCCTGGACGTGGACTACGCGGACTTCACCGCCGATCCTGTTCGCACCGCCCAGTCGGTCTACGCGCACTTCGGGCTGCACTACAGCGGCGCGGCGGCGGACGCCATGCGGGCGCTGCACGCCGAGGCCGGACGCAGCGCGGGCCGCCCGGCGCATCGGTACGCGCTCGCCGACTTCGGGCTGACCGCCGAGCAGGTCGACGAAAGATTCGGCGGCGACATCCGCGGCTAGTGACCGGCCGGCTCCAGTAGCACCTTGACGGCTCCGGTGCGGCGCGAGTTCTTGACCGCCAGCACGGCCTCATCCCACCGCTCGAGCGGGAACCGGTGCGTGATCACCGGCGTCAGGTCGAGGCCGCGGGTGATGAAGTCGAAGTAGTGCAGCATCGCGTGCTTCGCGACGCCGTCGACCTCCTCGATCCCGAAGCCGTTCGAGCCGATGACCCTCAGCTCCTTGAAGTACAGCGGCGTCCATTCAAACCGCTTGGGCGGCTCGACCCCGGAGATGACGAGGGTGCCGCCGGTTGCCAGCAGCCGCAGGGACGTCTCGACGGTCTCGGTCGACCCGATCGTGTCGTAGACAACAGCCGGCCCGTCCTGTAGCCAGTCGCGCTTGCTCCATGGCTCCAGCGGCGTCGTGCCGACTCGGCGGGCGACCTGCGAGACCAGCTCGTCGGGCGAGGACGAGAGCACGGCGTGAGCGCCGAGCCGGGTCGCGAGTTCCGCTCGGGCGCCGGGGCGCGCGGCCGCCCATACCTGTGCTGCTGGGTAGAGGTGGCGAAGGACAGCGATGGCCGCGAACGCCAGTGTGCCCGAGCCGTACACGAGGACCGGCTGGTCGCCGGCTGGCGGGGCCAGCAGGATCGTGCGCAGCGAAACGCTGACCGGGTCCGCCAGCACGGCGGCCTCGTCGGAGACGCCGTCCGGGATGGTGAAGAGCTGCGATACGTGTGCGGCGAACCGCTCCGCGTGGGCGCCCGCGGCGGCCGCGCAGTTGCCGATGTGGATCGACACGGGCAGGTCGCCGCCGCGGAAGTTACGGCACCACGGGTAGCGGCCTTCCTTGCACGCCGCGCAAGGCGGGTCGATGCCGCGGGGGCCACACGACAGCCACGGGTTGAGCACGACCCGCTCGCCGGTGTCGGTTCGCCGCCCGACCACCTCGTGGCCGAGCACGTGCGGGAAGCTGACCAGCGCGGTCAGCGGGTTGTCGCGGGCGCCGTTCAGCAAAATCTGCTTGACGTCCGAGCCGCACAGGCCGGAGAAGGTGGTCTCGACCCGGACCCAGTCCGCCGCGGGGAGCGGCTGCTCGTCGACGTCCTCGAGGCGGACCGGAGCCAGCCGGGACACGAAGGCGCGCTGGTCCAGGCGTCCGCCGATGGTAGCCGCCGCCTCGCGGGCAAGACTGTGCCGGAACACGAGCGCCTTCACCCGAGCCTCCTTAGCTTTGCGGGCACGCTACCGGCTCGGGCGGCCCCGTTCCCGGTCTGGGCGGAGATTTTGCCTGGGAAGTCGGACATAACAGCCGTCGCCACAGGTCCTGAGGCCTTAGTGTTACCGGCACTGGCTACCACACGGGCAGCGGAGATCTGGGACGGCGCGTGCGGACTAGCGCGAACGATGGCGCATGACTGACTTGCGGTCGGTCGTCGAAAAGGACAGCAGGCACTCGCACGCCGCGGGCATCGCCCGCGGCGCTGGCGTTATAGCGGGCCTAACGATATTGGCGCGCATTCTCGGCCTGACGCGAACCCTCGTGTTCTCGCAGACGGTCGGCGCGACCTGCCTCGGCACCGCATACGCCACCGCCAACCAGGTGCCTAACCTGGTCTACGAGCTTGTGCTCGGCGGTGCCATGGCCAGCGTGATGGTGCCGGTGCTGGCCCGTTCGGCCGAGCGGTCGGGGACAGATCCGATGGCGAAAGCCGAGGTCGGCCGTGTCGCCTCGGCGCTGCTTACCTGGACTCTCGTTATCCTTATCCCGCTCAGCCTGATCGTCGGAGTCGGCGCCGGGCCGATTGCGGCCATGCTCAACCCGACCAACCCGAGTGCGCACTGCGTGCATGCGGACGTGGTGGCGACGACCGCCACCATGCTGCGGGTTTTCGCGCCGCAGGCGGTGCTGTACGGGCTTTCGGTCGTCCTGTTCGGCCTCCTGCAGGCCCATCGCCGGTTCGCCGGCTATGCCCTGGCGCCGCTGGTATCCAGCCTGGTGCTGATCACTTCGTTCCTCGTTTTCGCGCCCATCGGCCAGGGGCTGCCGCTCAGCAGGCTGCCCTTGCCGGCCGTGATGATCCTCGCTTTCGGGGCCACGCTGGGAGTCGCCGCCCTGGCGGTGGTCGGGGTAGTGCCCACCCGTCGCCTTCGCCTCCACCTGCGGCCGACGCTGCGGTTCCCGCCAGGCGTCGCGCGCCGGGCCAGCGGCCTGGTCATGGTCGGCCTGGCGGAGATGGTTGTCCAGGAGATCTCCAGCATCGCCGTGATCGCCTTGGCCAACGGTCGCGGCGAAACCGGCGCGCTGGTGATCCTCGGCTACGCCTCGCAGGTGTTCAACTCGCTGAACGCCGTGCTGGCGCTGTCGATCGTGGTCAGCACGTTCCCGGTGCTGTCGGCCAGGGATGGCGCGGTGTTCGACCGGACCTGTGCGGGCTCGACCCGGGCCGTCGTGCTGGCGTCCTGCCTTGGGATTGCGGTGATCGGGGCGGTCACTATCCCGGCGGCTCACGTCCTGGCTAAGGAACCGGGACAGGTAACGCAGTTGATCTGGGGATTCGTGTTGTTCGCGCCGGGGCTGGTCGGGGTCGGTGTCATAGCCAACCTGACGAGGGCCCTGCTGGCGCTCGGACGGCTCAAGATCGCCGGCATCGCGCTCGCTGGCAGCGGGCTTCTGGTTCTGCTGTCCGAGGTGGTGCTCGCCGAACTCGCGCCCGCGCGCCTGGTCGTTGCCGCGCTGGCGCTTGGTAATACGATCGGCTCGATCGCAGCGGCGATTCCGCTGGTGATCGTTACACGCCGGATCCGGGGCAAGGCGGCCGTGCAGGGAGTCGGCCGGGCAACCCTGGCCGGGTTGTCGGCCGGGGCGGCCGGCGCCGCGGTTGGCGTGGCCGTAAGCTTCGCGCTCCCGGTCAGCCACAAGCTCTTGTACGCCATCGTCGGCATGCTCGCGTCAGCCTGCGCGGTGATCGTGTTTGCCGCCGTGGCGTACGTTCTGGATGATGGCGACCTGCGGTTCGCCCTCGCGCGCCTCCGGCAGCTGATCGCCGGACGACGGCTCGGGATGCGGACGCCGACGCGCTTCAGCCGGCCCGGGCGGCAGTGACCACCAGGGCGGCATCGATCCGCTTGGGGACACGCCGTGCGCCGTGGTAGATCATCGAGACGGCGAGCGCCACGGCCATCGCGAACGCCAGGGCGATACAGAAGTTCATGACCGCCATGTGCCTGGCGGTTGCGATCCCGTCGAAGTAGGCGGGCGGGATAAACCCCATGACCGCGCACCCGGTCAGGCACAGCACGATGACCGCGCCCTCCCGGTGCCACGGCCTGCGCCTGCGCCGCAGTGCGAGCAGGGCGACCGCCCCCATCGCCACCCACAGCAGGACCAGCCAGAGCAGGCCGAGCCTTGGCGGCAGCCGCTGAGCGAGCCAGCTGACCACGATCTCGCGGGAATCAAGGGCGCCGGGTCCGTGACCGGCTTGCGGAGAGTAGTCGCCGAGATTAGTGACCCGGACGCGCAAGCCCTCATTGGCTGCCTGGTCCCCGACGCTGACGATACGACTCGGATGGGTCAGGAAGTAAATGGCCATGTGACTGTCGGTGAGCTTCGGCTCGTACCGCTGATATAGCGGATCCGTGCGAACCGAGCGGGCGCCCCAGTAGTAGGTTCCGGCGTACTTCGCCCAGTTCACCGGCAGGCCGAGCGCGCGCAGGTCGGCGGCCTTGGTCTTGTCGCCAGGGCTCACGATGTGCTCGAAAATAGTGTCCACGGTTCGCATGGGCTGGGTCCGTTGGCCATAGGGGCTGTTCGCGTTCCACACCTGATAGGCGGCAGCCGTGAGCGCGAGGATCCCGGCGACAGCGGCCGCCGTCGTCACTTGCCGCGTGCGGAACCTTGTCAGTCCGCGGCCGCCGTCGCGGTGCGCGCTGGCGAGGATGAGCGTGACGCAGATCGGCACGGCCAGGAACACGTATTGCTCCTTGGCCAGAACCACGAGAAAGCCGCCCGTCCCGGCCAAGATGAGGCCGCATCGGCTCGCGCGCTGGTCCCGCCCCAGATACACCACGCCGGTCGCGACCAGCAGCAGGCCGACTATCGCTGCGGGCTCGCTGTACGGGCCGGCGAACAGGTCAAAGAAGGCGGCGTCAGCGACGATCAGCCAGATAGCCGCCGCGATCAGTATCTGAGCCCACGGCCTGATCCGGAGGCCGACAGCGAGGCTCCCGATCGCCACCGACGCGAGCACGCACACGATTATCCCGAGCGCGATCAGGTTGAGCACGCCGTGCAAGCCAAGCGCCGGCGTCAGCAGCCTTGCCAGTGCCAGCGGCACGAGTTCCGAGGTCGCATACGGCGAACGGCTGCACTGTCCGTGGATGTACTGGAAATAGGCGTAGCGGAAGTACATCGGATAACCGTGGGGGACGACCGGCTTGAGGCCGAGCGCACCGCACATAAGCCGCGGTCCGTCCCGGTTGTCTGCCTGCCCGACCGGAGTGGGGATCAGGAACCGGACAAGGAAGAGGACGAAGGACGCACCGAAAAGCGCCAACCAGAGCCGACTCGGCGCGCGGAGGCGGCTAAGGCCGGACCGGGCCGGCCGGTCTCGCCCCTCCTCTTCGTGTCCGCCACTCGACACTGGCTGACCTTCTCGCTGACCAAAACGCCTGAGCTACCGATGACGGGAACGATATAGCCACACGCTGCTACCAGGGCCAAGACCCCTGGAAATACGGCGAGCCGGGTCAGCGCGCCTGGAGTTACGTCAGGCAAAGACAGAAGGGGTGACCTGCGGGATCGAGGAACACCCGGAACGTAGCACCGGGCTGATGCTCGTGCTTGGTCGCGCCGAGCTCGAGCACCGCTGCTTCAGCTGCGTCAAGTTCGTCGACGATCACGTCAAGATGCATCTGCTGGGGTATCTCCTGAGTCGGCCATGTGGGCGGGGTGTAGTCCACCACCTGCTGGAAGTCGATGCACTGACCGTATTCGGCGCGCACCTGGACGTGATCGGAGCGGACTTCTACCTTCCAGTCCAGCATTGCGCCGTAGAACGTTGCGAGCGCATTCGAATCGGGACAGTCGATCACGATGCTGGGGAAGCGAGCGATAGCCATGCCGGGCAGCTTACGCGCAGTTGCGGACGATGCCCGTCCGGAACTGGCGCCCACCGGCTAGATCCAGATCTAGACTTGGGGCCATGGGCCGAGTCCTCGTCAAGGGCGTCATCGGGTTCCTGCTGCTGGCTGTTGCCAGTCGCCTCGCCGATGCGCTGGGAGTCGGCGGCCCCCGGCTCCGATGCGGGTGCACCGAAACTTGCTGGTGCAAACAGCCGGTGCTCACTCTCTTTCGCTGGGTGACACCAGGCCGCTGGCACCTGATCGCCGGGATGACGGCCGCGGAGAAGCAATCGCGCCACGACTAGCTGCGGTCACGCCCATGCGAGCATGAGGTCCGGGCACGGACCACGTTTCGCCGAGTGACTTAGCGCTGCTCTTTGATCCGGATCAAGTTGCCCGCGGGATCGCGGAAGGCGCAGTCGCGGAACCCGTACGGCTGGTCGGTCGGCTCCTGCACGACCTCGGCGTCGTTGGCCTGCAGCCGGGCGAATGTGCCTTCAAGGTCGGGAGTGGCGAGGATGAGGATGGCGTACGTGCCCTTCGCCATCATCTCGGCGATCGTGCGGCGCTCGTCTTCGGTCGTGCCCGGGTACGCGGCCGGCGGCGAGAGCACGATGGAAGTGCCAGACTGGTTCGGCGGGCCAACGGTGATCCAGCGCATCCCGCCATATCCGACGTCGTCGCGGACCTCGAAGCCCAGGCAGTCCCGATAGAAGGCAAGGGACTCGTCCGGGTCGGTGTGCGGAAGGAACGTCTGGTGGATGGTGATGTCCATGGCCGTTACGCTAGCTGCGCTTCGCTGACGGGCGCTTCTCGATTCCTGATCGGTCTAGTGACCTGCTTGGCCACGCATGAAGGCAGCCCCGCGGTCGCCTGGGCCGCGAGGCGCCGGTAGGTGCTCGGCGGCACGCCAACCAGCTCGGTGAATCGGGTGCTGAAGGTGCCCAGCGACGAGCAGCCGACCGCGAAACAGACATCGGTGACGCTCAGGTCGCCCCGGCGCAGCAACGCCATCGCCCGCTCGATCCGCCGCGTCATCAGGTAGCCGTACGGTGACTCACCGTAGGCGAGGCGGAACTCGCGGCTGAGGTGCCCGGCCGACATGTGCGCGCCGCGGGCCAGCGCTTCGACGTCCAGCGGCTGAGCGTACTCACGGTCGATCCGGTCCCGGACCCGGCGCAGCCGCGCCAGGTCGCGCAGGTGCTGCTCCTCGGCCGGCCTGCTGGTCACGTGTGCATCTTACGCATCCGGTTGCGGCCGGCGCCGACGGCGCTCAGCGGTTCTTGCTTGGTACGGCGCGGGCGAAGAAGTCGGTGAGCAGTTGGGTGACTCGCTCGGGCTCATCGTGATGCACCCAGTGCGATGCGTTGGGCAAGCGCTCGACGTGGTCCAGGTTCGGTACGTCGGCACGGTCGGGCTCGGCTAGCTCTGGGCCGAGGTAGCGATCGCGCTGCCCCCAGATCACCAGCGTCGGGGCCTGGACCGGGCGAAGCTCGGCGTTGGCGCGCTTCGGCGACTTCCGCACCGAGGCGCGGTAGTAATTGATCATTGCGGTTGACGCGCCCGGCTGGGACCACGCCGCGACGTACCGGTCGATGTCCGGTGGCGTAAAGGCATCGGAGCGGGCGTCGTGCAGGAAGTTCCGGAAGAACCGCCAGCGTCCGGCGCGCACGAACTGCTCCGGCAACCCCGGCGGCTGAAAGACAAAGAAGTACCACGACTTCCTGAGCTGGTGCGGCGTGCGCAGTCCTTGGAGCAGTTTCCGCGGATAGGCTGCGTTCAGGATGGCCAGCCGGTCGACGACCTCGGGATGGTTCATCGCCGTGGCCCAAGCGACGGTCCCGCCCCAGTCGTGACCGACTAGGAACGCGGACTCGGCACCTCGTTCGCGGATAAGACCGCGGACGTCGGCGGCGAGCGCGCCGGTGTCGTACGGCGCGACGCCAGCCGGCTTCGATGACAGGTTGTAGCCGCGCATATCGGGTGCGACGACGCGGAATCCCGCCGCCGCGAGCGGTTTGATCTGCTCCCGCCAGCCATACCAGAACTCGGGGAAGCCGTGCAGCAGAACGATCAGCGGCCCATCGCCGGTCTCGACGTAATGCAGTCGCTGGTCGCCGATATCGGCGTAACCTTCCCGAAGCTCGCTGAGATCGACAGCCATTTTGGTCCCCCCGAAGTAGCTTGTTGGCCCGTCGTGCCCAGGAACGGCGCGCTTCAACCCGCTCGCGCCGGGCGGTTCGGGGTTGGGTCCGATTTGGCTCTGGATGGGGTCTACCAGACCATGGCCTGAACCCTGACCGGGTCGGGCCTGAGCGGTATCAGCCGGCCGTTATCGATCCGTCCGTCGAGGGGGCCGCTGGGCGTTCCGGTGCCGAGCAGGAAGTGGCTGCCGGACGGATCTGCGGTGAAGTAGCTGTACGAGTCCGCCTGCGGCAGCCGGTAGACGAAGTGGAGCCGTCGCTGACCGCTGGCCGGAATCTGGACTACCGACACGGAGGCCGGGCTCGGGTTCCCCGGCAGCGCGCCCGTGACCGCCAGGGTCACCGTCGACCCATCCGGGCTGATGACGGCCGCCATGGCGGCGGCGGAGGACCGCCCCAGGGCCGGGTCGAGCGGGATCAGCAACCCGGCGCTATTCAGCTGTCCGCCGCTTGCGGGGTTCATGATGACGCGCATCTGCTGGCCGCCGCTGGTCGTGCAGGGTTCCTGGAAGCACTGGGGCGCGGTGAGAAATACCAGGCGCTGGCCGTCAGCGGTAAGTGAGATGTCCTGGGGCCAGTACACCGTTCTACTGGACATCGGCGGGGCGCCCTGCCAGATCGCCCGGGCCCCGGTCCGCGTGTCAATGACGATGACATCGGGCGGGGTTCGGTGCAGATCGGGCGGGTGAGTGCCTGGGTATGCGATGACGGCTACCTCCGAGCCGTCGGGCGTCGCGGCGATGCTGTGCACCAGGAGTCTGCCGAGTTCCCCGCCACGCACCGGGAGAGCCCGGGTCACGCGGCCGGAACGGGTCACATGGAATTCGAAAATCCTCGACTCGAGGACCTTGTCGTATGAAGCCGGACCGGTTGCCCGCTGGCATACGAGAAAGAAGTTCTGGTTAGCCGCAGGAGCGACGGGCCAGCTAACGACATAAGGCGCCGACATTGGGCAGCGGATGCGAGCCAGCGCCGAGCCGGTGAAGGTAGCTCGCACAGTCGTCTCTTCCCGATTCGGAGTACTGCCGTTGTTCGGGATCACGCTGCGCACAATGTAATACCGCGGCACGCCGCTGTGGCCGGGCAGCGTGACCGAGCGAGAATGACCGCTGGTTGCCGGCCCTACTGACCGCTGCCCAGGCTCGGCGCGCTGAGTGGCGACTGCGGCTGCGACCCCCCCGGCCAGCACCAATGCGGCGACCCCTAGCGCGCTCGCCGCCCTCCGGCGTCTGACAACGCCCCGCCGCACCGCGTTGACCGTCACCCGGCTCGGGGGCTCACCCGCAGCTATGTCCATCAACGTGCGCAGCTTGGCTTCCAGGTCTGCGAGGTCTTGGCTCATCGGGTATCCGCCTCCATCAGCTCAGTAACGCGGGCATCGCTGCGGAGTTTCGCCAGCGCCTGCGACATCGTGCTCTTGACGGTCCCGACAGCACAGTCAAGAACGTGAGCCACCTGCACCTCGGACAGGTCGTCGAAGACGCGCAAGACAAGCACGGCCCGCTGCCGGGATGTCAGCGATTCCAGCGCGCTTCGGATCGCCATCCGAACCGCGACCTCGGCCGCGACGTCCCCGGGCGCCGGACCCTCCGGCATTGCCTGGGTCGCACGCTCGCCTCGCCACTTGCGCCGGCTCCACGTTGCCCACGTGTTGACCATGACGCGCCGGACATAGACCTCGGGATCATCGTGCCGTCTGATCCGGTCCCACCTTGGCCACGTCCGGACCAAAGCAGTCTGGACTAGGTCCTCGGCCAGTCCGTGGTCTCCGGTGAGCAGCCACGCTGTCCGCTGCAGCGCTCGCTCGCGCGCCTCCACGAACTGCGCGAAACCCTCCGGCTCCTCGCTCACGACCGACCTCCGGCTGAATGCGCGGCCAGCGACGGCGATCGCGTCACTCACCTGTCAGTACGACTATCCAGCACGTATATAAGGTTCAGGCCTCGACCGAAGCCGACATCTGTACGCCCGGGCTGGGTTAACAGTTAGCTCAGGTCGTTAGCTCTTGCCAGATCTCGAATAACCCGATTGAGTACTGCCCATCGCTCGGGGTGGGGCTAGTCAAGCCCGCGAGGGTCCTATCGATTGCGAGGCACGGACATGTTGTTCTGGATCTATGTGCTATTCCTGATTGGCAGCGGGATCGCGATGCTCATCCTCGCGGCCGTCAAGAGCGGTCAAACTACGAACCGGAGAATATGGAGCGGCCTGTTCGGGGTGGGCTTCACGGGCTACGGCCTCTACCTTCTGCTCTTCTTCCGCGGCGGGCACTACTTCCTCTTCTTCTATGCCTTCGTGCTGCCGATCATCGTGATCGTCCAGTTCTTCCGCGATCGGTCCGCGGCCCGGGCAAGGCAGGCAACGTTCCAGGGTCCACAGGGTTATGGTCTGCCGCCGGGTTACGGTCAGCCTTCCGCCGATGGCCAGCCGCAGGCTTACGGTCAGACGCCCGGTTACGGTCAGCCTCCCGGCTATGGCGAGCCACAGGGTTTCGGTCAGCCGCCGGGTTATGGTCAGCCGCCGGGTTATGGTCAGCCGCCGGGTTATGGTCAGCCGCC
>DATIOU010000151.1:0-24370 GCA_035472835.1 Streptosporangiaceae bacterium
GTCGGCCGGATCGGCCGAGCGGATAAGCAGCCGCACTGGATGCCGCCGGTCGAGCTCGGCCTCGACGTACGACGTCACCTCGACTCCGTTGACCACCAGGTTGCTCACCAGCCCGTCGATGACGGCGTCCTGCATCACCACGCCGATCAGACGGGCGCGAGTCAAGTCGCACTCGCGGAACTCGGCATCAGTCAGGTCCTGGTCCTCGAATCTTGCCATGCCGGGCAGTATCCACCAGCGTTCCGACACCCGCGTGCCCGGACTGCGCGGTTGAGAGTCCCGTCGTCCCGTCGCCGATCCGGTAGCCGCGCACCCCTGGGGCGATGATCGGCGTCAAAGAGAACGCAACTGATCTATTCTGGCGCAGCCCACGGCGTGGAGGTTGTCAGCGGAAACGCGCCGAGTCGCCGATCTTCACGATGAAGACATGCACCGCCCGTTCCGGTCGGCGGCATGGCCGTGCGTTCTTATCAGTCCTCGAAGACGGACCAGCAGATCGCGTTGCGCCGGGCCTGATCTGCGAGGACAAATGCCCGAATCTGCCCGCCGAGTCGATCGCGCTGCCAGTCACGTTCGACGTGTCCGGCGCTGGGGTTGCGTGGGTGCGCTGCTCGCGCGGCCTTGATCGCATAGGCGGCGGCGCCAAGATCATGCTCGGGCACGTGGCCTACACAAGCTGCTTGACCGGCGGCATAGGCGGCATATCGCGCGGCCCCCAGCAGGGGGCGGGCCGCACCCATCGCGTGTCCACCGCGCGCCCGAGCGTCCATCATCTTCATATCCCCACGAGCCCACGCGCGCGCCGCCTCGATCGCGTCCCGTGGGCGAGTATCCGATGGCTGGCCATCCTCGAAGAAATGCAGTACGTGTTCCGCGCACTGGGCAGCCCATAGCGCCAGGAGTTGATGGTCCGCATCAGTGAGCGTCCCGCCACGGCGGATCGTGACCTGGCGAGGGTCGCGGACCTTGGGGAGGATCATGCGATCAGCGTGCCAGTCGTGCGAGCGGAATGTGTGACGACCCTGAATCGCGCCCACGCGCACATCATGCATGACGGGGCGTCCTCGGCGGGCCAGACCAAACCTGATTGATTTGTGGTACTGGCCGCTCGGCTAGGAGTCAGCGCCCTGCAGAGCTACCGTTCTGGCGATGTTGGCAACGGCCACATAGCCCGGTCACTGTCTCCCGTCTAAAGGCGGACATCGCATAGGCTTCGCGGCGCGAGCGCGCCGGAGTGTCGTGGTGGCCCAGCGGGCACGACGACCAGACTGCGCGGGGCACTGAAGCCGAGCAAATTGCGAACCTGCTTTACCTACGGGTTGGCCGAAAGTCGCCGGCACGGGAGGAGAAGATGTGCGCCAAACCGCTCAGGGCGAAGCGAGCAGGGTAACTGACCAAGACGCTGCGGCATACGCTTGGCGCGTGTCCCAGCTGACCCGGCTTGGACTCTCGGCGTGCGTCGCCGACACGGTAGCCGACAACATTGACTGGCATGGTGTCGCCCGGCTGGGTCCGATTCGGCTGTCCGGCTTCTCTCGCAGTGGCGGTCCTCAATTAACCGGCGTCGCCACGAAGTTACCATCCCGGCCGGCGACGCTGCAGCGCCACGGATGTGTGCGGTCCTCGTACCGGGGTAGGGCAACGAAGCTAGGCGCCGAGGGGGGAGGCACGCGAGCGTGTTCGAAGCTGGCGATATCCGGGAGTGGCGCGGCCACGACGTGATCGACGCAGCGGGCCACAAGATCGGCGAGCTGGAAGCGGTATATGTCGATACCATCACCGACCTGCCATCGTTTGGCACGGTCAGGGTTGGTATGCCGACCCGGCGCCGGCTCGCCTTCGTGTCGCTCGACCGGGCAACCGTCGGGCCGGGTTATCTGCAGGTCTGCTATGACAGGAGACAGGTCAAAGCTGCCCCCTCGATCGGCACCGATGGCGAGCTCCCGGCCGCCGGCGAAGAGGCGATCTTCCGGCATTACGGCCTGACCTACCAGGCAGGCAGCAGCGGCGAGCGGTGTCTGGCCCGGCGCTGAGCAGGCGATCGGAGGATCTGATGATTGCGCTATTCCTACTGCTGGTGATCGCGGCAATCGCGCTGGGCATAGTGGGCGCTGTCGCGAACGGGCTCCTGTACCTGCTGATCATCGGCATCGTCGTGTTCGCCGGCGCACTGCTCCTGGCCGCAGTGCGCATGCGGCGGCGACCAGCGAAACGCCAGATCCGGTGATCTCCGCTGACGACTGCCTCTCACGCGGGACCGGCCCTCCATTGGCGGAGCACGCATGGGACTGCCCTGGCGGCCTAGAGCAAGTGGCGATCGCGGACGATCGTCATCTGACGCAGCCGTTACAGCCCCGACCCCGCGCCTGCAGGTACTGATGTCAGACCAGTCACACGTGCTGCTTCCTGACGGACCGGACGCCCAGCCCGGCGGCCGTCCAGTAGCCCATGAACCCTGCCGTCTTACTCAATTCAGCAGAATTCATGCCCACGTGGATAGAAACGGTCGGGATCGGTAGCCTTTAACGACGGTTATAGAGACAGCCGGTGCTTCTGCGTGGCCAGCTAACACGGGACGTCCCACTTTCAGGGCGCAGCACCCGTCAGGTGGGAGGCATCGAGATGGCAGATACAGATCCCAATTCAACTCAAGAGCGGCTGCGGGATATCCAGTCGATCACCGATGCCGCACTGTCCCAGCTTGATGATGAGGATCTGCTGACCGAGCTGCTCAGCGGCATGAAACAAATCTTGCAAGCCGACACCGCTGCGGTCCTGCTGCTGGACGATTCGTCGGGCTGGGCGAACGGGTATTTCAGACCTTGGTAGCTGGTCTCACCCTGGCCATGGTCTTCGTCATCCAACACACCCAGGCACGCGAGCAAGCGGCCACTCCAAGCTCGATGAGATCCTGCAAGCGCTGCCCGGTGCCGACAACGGCCTGCTGATGCTTGAACACGCGTCCCACAATGAACTACAGGCGACCCGCGACTCGCACCTTGAAATCCGCCAGGTCGCTCTAGATGAGCAATCGGACGCTGCGACGCCGAGGGCGTAGGTGACGAAGAAGCCGACGTAGGCGTTCTGCAGCTTGCGGAAGTCGGGAGATGGGACGCGTCGTTTTGTTTGTCGTGCCAGGGCAGGTCAAGCAAATGGAGAAGCCGTCGGTCGCGCCAGCACCAGCTGGAGGTTTGTCCGGCCGGATGCGAGGTAGAGAGGGTGGCCATGCGATCAGTAGCTACCGCTCGCGCCTCCGGCACAGCACGGCGCGCATCCGACAGCCCCGCGGCGCGAGCGCTGGCCAGGGCAGGTCTCACCGCGCGCGGGGTCCTATACATTCTCATCGGCTGGGTCGCGATGCTGGTCGCGCTGGGCCACACGTCCCAAGAAGCCGACCAGCAAGGCGCCCTGCAGTTGCTGGCTGGCCAACCTTACGGCCTGGTCTCGCTGTGGCTACTGGGCATAGGGTTCGCCGGCTATGCGCTATGGCGCCTCAGTGAGGCCGCCTTCGGCGTCACCGGCGAGGGGAATGGTGCTGGCCCCCGGCTGAAGTCTCTGGTCCGGGCGCTGATCTACACCTTCTTCGCCTACGTGACCTTCAAGATCATCTCCGGAGCGGGCGGAGGCGGCCAGGCCAGCAAGCAGGAGGACCTCACCGCGACGGTCATGCATCACACCGGGGGGCGGTGGCTGGTCGGCCTCGTCGGCCTGGTCATCGTTCTCGCTGGCCTGGTGCTGGTGGCCGAGGGGATCCGCCGAAAGTTCCTGAGGTACCTGCGGCTTGGCCAGATGAGCTCGCGGACGCGCCGCGTCGTTGAGTGGCTCGGCATGATCGGGACCGCTGCCCGCGGCGCGGTGTTCGCCCTCGCTGGATTCCTGGTCATCGAGGCGGCCGTCACGTACAAGCCAGCCAAGGCTGGCGGCATCGACAAGGCCCTCCTTACGCTGCGCAACCAGCCGTTTGGCGAGTTCCTGCTGATCCTCGCTGCGCTTGGCCTGATCATCTTCGGTGTCTACGGCCTGTGCGAAGCGCGGTGGCGGAGGATCTAGAGTCCGGCGCACATCGCTTTGACGAATGGCCGAGAAACTCGATGACTTGGTCGGGCCGGTCCTCGTCGCGATATCGCGGATCTACCGAGGCGAACATCACCCAACCGACGTCCTCGGCGGCATGCTGTTCGCAGCGCTCTGGCTGACTGCTGTCACATTGCTCCTTAAGCCTTCCGCAGTAGCGAAAGACCGACCAGCATCGGGCCGATCGCCGGGAGCATCACCGGCAACTTTGCGACCTGCCAGAAAGCCTGCGGCCATTAACACGGCCTAAGCCAACCGCGCCGGCAGAATGGCGACACCGGCAGTAGGTGATCTCCCAGGCACCCACCCGAACCGCGTCGGCGCGGTCCTGACCACACGCGGAACCCCGTTACGAGGGCGACCTTGCCTGCCACCCGACCACTCATGAGCGTCCACCAATCTCGACGAGGCATCGCCTCTCTTGCCTGAGTACTCACTCATCCCAACGATGACCAGACGCGCCGACCAGCGCGGGGTCGGTCGTTGTGCTGCGCGTTCCGCCAGCGCTGGTCTTGGCTTGCTGGCGCGGCAGCAGGATGCTGAGACCGAGTCCGATCAAGGCGAATCCAAGCAGCAGCGCGGCCGAGGCCGCGAAGGGGTAGCCAGCGGCGGCCGCGACGAGGACGGAGCCGACTAGGGCCGTGCCGAAGGACGACCCGAGGTTTGAGACGCTCCTGGATAGGCCCGAAATGTCGCCCTGATCGGCCTCGCCGAAGCTGGACTGCACGACGTTGACCGACGAGGTGAGCATGATGCCGACGCCGGCGCCGAACAGCAGCAACCCAGGCACGTAGTTGAGGTTCCCTGAGTCCTTGCGGACCAAGGCCAGCAGGAGCGCCGTGCCGACGGCCGTGATCACGAAGCCCGCGATAATGAGCGACCGTTGCGCGCGCCGCCTAGCAAATCTGTCCGCTGCCGCGGATGTCGCCAGGAGGCCAACGATGGCCGGGATCATCATGAGGCCCGTCTGGATGGCATCGAAGTGGCGAACTTGCTGCAGGAACACCGAGACGACAAAGAACGAGCCCTGCATGACCAGCCACTGGATGAACTGCGTGCCCATGCCGAGGTTCGCGACCCGGCTGCGGAACATCCGCATCCGGATGAGCACGTCCCGGCCCTTCTTCTCGGCCGACCTGATGTGCAGGAAGAACCAGAGCAGGAACAGCGCACCGATCGCCACCGAGATCCAGACCGGCGAGATCCAGCCCTTCGGGATGATGACAGTGCCGCCGACCGAGAAGTCCTTGCGCGCACCGAGGAAGCCGTAGGTCCGAGAGATCAGGAGCCCTAGCACGATGAAGAGGAGGCCAACCGCCGACAAGATCGCGCCAACGAGGTCGAACCGCGGCCGCGGCCCCGTCGGCGCCTGGTCGATGATCTTACGGGCCATGACGATGATCCAGACCACGACCAGGACCTGCAGCCCGAACGAAGCCCGCCAGCTAATGCCGCTCGTGATCACACCGCCGATCAGCGGTCCGGCCGCGGCGCCAAGCCCGCCGGCGCCGCTGACAATGCCAAAATACTTCGCCCGCGACTTGATGTCGGGATAGGCGACGGTCACAAGGATGTAGATCGGCGGGATCATGAGCGCCGATCCCACGCCTTCAAACAGCGAGTAACCCACGATGAGGAGCCCGAGCGCAGGAGCGAGCAGAGCGAGCAGGGCGCCGACCGCGTAGATCGCAAGCCCGATGACGAAGCACCGCTTGCGGCCCCAGATGTCCGTGAGCTTGCTGCCGGGGATCATCAGGGACGCCATAGTCAGCGTGAACAGGGTGATAGCCGTCTGCACGCCGATGACCGTCGTGCTGATGTCCGATGCGATCGCGCTGATCGCCACGTTCATGTTCGTCGCCGCGTAGCTGGCGATGAATTGGGCCAGCGCTAGCGGCAGGATCAGCGATCCGGATGATGCCCTAGGTCGAGGCGTAGCGTCCGACGTTGCCTCCATCTCGTCACGGTGCCCGTTCACGCGCAGACCGGCACCATGCCGGCAGGGTGATCTTCGTGCTCTGAGGACACCGCAGATGACGCGAGCCGATGATGGTCCCACCGAGAGCCGACTCACAGCGCGAGCCGGGCGGCGGCGAGCAGCCGGCATCTACGGGGCGATCATCACCCCGGCCATCATGACGGCCAGCGGCGCCGACCTCGCTGCCACTCCCCTGGCGCTGTCCGTGCTGGTGACGCTCATCATGTACTGGCTCGCCGAGCAGTACGCCGAGATGCTGGGCGAGCCCGATCGGCTCGGGCACTGGCCGCGATGGAGTCACGTGCGCGCCTCGCTCGCCGATAGCTCGCCCACGGTCAGCTCGTTCGTCACGCCCATTGCGATCCTGATCCTCGCCCGGCTGGCGGGCGCGTCTGCGGCGGACGCGGCGAATGCCGGCGTGGCCGCCGGCCCTCGGAATACCGGCTCGTCACTCCTCTTCGTGCGCGAACGCCTCGCGGAGCCTGGCCTCCTGCTCCCCCGATAGGTTCGTGCTGATCAGCTCCGGACGCGTGCCCTTGAATTCGGCGCTCACGCGATCGACGACGGCGTCCGCGGTCAGCAGGAACAGTGCCGAGGTGCCTGGCGTGACCTTTTCCCGGACAGTGTCGATGAACTTGTCGCTGATGCCCACATCGGCGAGCGAGCCCGCGATGGCGCCCGCAGCGGCACCGATCGCCAGGCCGAGGATCGGCACGAAGAAGATCAGTCCGAACAGCAGACCCCAGAAGCCGCCGCCGAGCGCGCCCGCCTTCCTGGTGGAGTGCATCTCGCGGGTCTTGGGCTTGTTCCGCCCCGGTTCCCAGCTGACGACGGCTGCATCCTGAACCGTGATCAGGGCCTCGCCCTGCAACTTCTCTAGCGTGGCCAGGGCGTCGTCAGCCCCATACGGTGAGTCGAACTTCCAGGCGGTCAGGGTCGCCATGTGCGCTCCGTTCTCTCACGCCACGGCGAACCGCCGGGCTGGGCCTGTGGTAACACCACAATCTGGCCCCCGCCCAGGACACGTCATCACCCGCCAAGGGTGAACGGCTGGTCCCCGGCACACCGGCTTGAGCCGCGATCATCCCGCGCGGGTGATGTGGACCCTCCGACCGCGCTGTCAAGGTGAATGAGGTGGCCAGAGCCGAGGGCTGGAACAGGAGACAATGATGGATCGGTACCCGAACATCAGCGATCACGGCCTGATCGGCGACCTCCAGACGGCGGCACTGGTCACGACGGACGGCAGCATCGACTGGTTCTGCTGTCCGCGGTTCGACTCGCCGAGCATCTTC
Source organism: Streptosporangiaceae bacterium (assembly GCA_035472835.1). GTDB lineage: Bacteria > Actinomycetota > Actinomycetes > Streptosporangiales > Streptosporangiaceae > JAJYUU01. Next base: position 7,348 of record DATIOU010000151.1, read on the forward strand.
GCGTCGCTGTTGGACGCGGACAAGGGCGGCTACTTCCGGATCGCGCCAGACCGCGACGACTACGTCACCCGGCAGCTGTACTTGCCGGACAACGCCCTGCTGATCACGCGGTTCATGACGCCCGACGGCGTCGGCGAGGTCCAGGACTTCATGCCAGTGATCGAGGGCAAGCCCACCAATCGGCACCGGATCGTGCGCAAGCTACGGGTGGCCCGCGGAACGATGCGTTTTGTCATAGATCTGCAGCCCCGGTTCGACTATGGCCGCGCGAAGCACACCATCGACATCACGGAGCACGGCGCAGTATTCAGGTCCGGAGAAATGGAGCTGACGCTGCACACCTCGGGCCGACGCGATCCGGGTGACCCGGAGGCCGCGGTGCCGGAGCGTTATGGCGATGGCCTTCGAGCGTCTGTCACCATGCATGAAGGCCAGGTCGCGGGCGTCATCCTCGAGTCGATGGGCGGAGAACCCCACGCCATCAGGCCGGCCGACGTTACGCGGCTCTCCGACGACACGGGGCGGTTCTGGCGAGATTGGCTCAACCAATCGACGTACCAGGGCCGCTGGCGCGAAATGGTCTCCAGGTCCGCCATGACTCTCAAGCTGATGACCTACGCGCCTACCGGGGCGCCAGTTGCGGCAGCGACGATGGGCCTGCCCGAAGAGCCAGGCGGCGAGCGCAACTGGGACTACCGGTACACCTGGATCCGCGACGGATCCCTCACCGTCCACGCTCTGGCCAGCCTCGGGTACCTGGAGGAGGTGGCCAAGTTCGGCCTCTGGCTCCGCGACCGGACAACGGAGCAAGTCGGCAGGAAGTCAGGGCCGATCAAGATCATGTATAGGGTGGATGGCTCGTCCGATTTGACCGAGGAGATCCTCGACCACTTTGAGGGCTGGCGCGGATCCCACCCGGTGCGAATCGGCAACGGCGCGGCCGACCAACTGCAACTTGACATCTACGGTGAGGCGATGGATGCGATCTTCACCGCGGATCTGGCCGGGCTGCCGATCGCGTACAAGGGCTGGCAGTCACTCACCCAGATCGTCGACTGGCTATGCGACAACTGGGATCAGCCCGACGAGGGAATCTGGGAGACCCGCGGCGGACGCAAGGACTTCACTTATGGCCGGTTCCAGTGCTGGGTAGCCCTGGACCGCGCGATCCGCCTGGCCCAGAAGCAGGGCTGGCCGGCCGACATCGCCCGGTGGGTGATTGAACGCGACCAGATCTTCAACCAGATCATGACCCGTGGTTGGAACAAGAGGGCCAAGGCCTTCACGCAGCACTATGACACCGACGTGCTCGACTCGTCGCTGCTGCTGATGCCGCTGGAGGGTTTCATCACTCCAACGGATCCGTTGTGGCTGTCCACACTCAACGCCATGGACAAGGAGCTGGTCTCCGACAGTCTCGTGTACCGGTATAACCCGGAGGCCACACCCGACGGCCTGCGCGGATCGGAGGGCACGTTCTCGCTATGCACGTTCCTGTACGTGGACGCGCTGGCGCGGGCCGGGCGGCTCGAGGACGCAGAGCTCACCTTCGAGAAGATGAACACCTACGCCAACCACCTCGGCTTGTTCTCGGAGGAGATCGGCCAGACCGGCGAGCAGCTAGGCAACTTCCCGCAGGCATTCACGCACCTGGCGCTTATCAACGCCGCGGTCAGCCTGAACGAGCATCTCGATCGGGCGACGCACGGGGCGCCGCTCCTCACCCTCGCACGGCAGCGCCTCGCCCATCTGTCGGTATGAGCGAGTCTGACCGCTTGCCTGCGGCCGCGCGGCCTAGTGAGTCGGCGAAAGCCGCAGATGGCGTCGGCGTGACCGAGCCTCGGGCGGCGCGAGAGCGGTGGCGCGCGTGGCTGGCGCGGCTTTCGTTCGTCCTCGCTGGCGCGGCGGTGGTCATCCTTCTCGCCGTTGCCGGTCTCCGGAGCATCGCCATGCTGGGTGTAGCGCTGGGCAGCGCCGCGGTCTCGCTGGCAGCGGCGTACTGGTTCCTAGCCGAGCGCGGTTTGCGCCGGTGGCTCGCGCTCGCCCTCCTGGTGCTGTCTCCCATCACGGTGATCGTGATCTTCGCGCTCAAGGGACTGCTCTGGGTCTCGCTGGTGTCGGCAGCCGCATGGCTGCTGGCCGGCTTCGCCGCCCGCGCCGCACTAGCCCCCGATCCGAACGACTGGCGGATGCCGGAGCTGCCCGTGGACGGGCCTTCTCGTCGCGCCTTTCTGATCATGAATCCGCGCTCCGGCGGCGGGAAAGTCGCCAAGTACGACCTGAAGCACAAGGCCGAGGCACTCGGCGCCGAGGTGCACCTGATCGAGGGCCCGGGGCCCGTGGACGTCAAGGCGGTCGCTGAGCGGGCTGTGGCCGACGGCGCTGACCTGCTCGGCGTGGCCGGCGGTGACGGCACGCAGGCTCTCGTGGCGGGCGTCGCCGCTGAGCACGGCCTGCCGTTCGTCGTGATCACTGCGGGCACCCGCAATCATTTCGCGCTCGATCTCGGCCTTGATCGTGACAACCCCGCTGCCTGCCTCGCCGCGCTGTCCGATGGCGTGGACCTGCAGGTCGACCTGGGCGCGATCAACGGGCGAACGTTCGTGAACAACGCGTCGTTCGGCGCTTACGCTGAGATCGTGGAATCGCCTCAGTATCGCGACGACAAGCGCGGGTCGACGCTGGACCTCCTGCCCGAGATGCTGAGCGGCCGGCGCGGCACGCGGCTCACGGCTAGCGCCGGACACAGGCGCGTGATCGAGCCGCAAGCCCTGCTGGTCGCCAACAACCCGTACGGGATGGGCGACATCGCGGGCCTTGGGCGTCGTGCGCGGCTGGATGGAGGCGTGCTCGGGGTCGTGGGCGTTCGGGTCCGGAGCGCGCGCGACGCAGCCGGCTTGCTGCGCCGTGCCCGATCCGGTCGAATCAGGGCCATCACCGCGACCGAGGTCACTATCGACGGCGACACGCCTGACATCCCGGTCGGCATCGACGGTGAGTCCGTAAGCCTGCCGGGGCCCGTACGCTGCACCATCCGGCCAGGTGCTCTGCGCGTCCGGGTACCGAGGCAACGGCCCGGCGTCCCGGCACCTCGCGCCCGGATGGACTGGGCGCGCCTGCGCGAGCTCGCGGTACACGGCTGAGTGGTGCCACTTGATGAGCCCGCAATACCAGCAGTTCGCGGACGTCGGTGACCTGCCGCGCCTCGCCGCCGAACTCCGGGCGCGCACGCTCGTCATTGACGTCGAGCCGCTCGTGGCTGCATGGGACGGCCTGCAGGATGCGCTCGAGCGGGGTATCGACACCGTGCTTGACCTCGTAGCGGACACTCCCGGTGTGCAGGCGATCTGTTTCTCGACGAACTCGGCTCGACGGCCGTCTGCGCTCAGGGCCGTGCCTGGCGTCGAAGTGATCTACCTGATCTCGGCGCGCAAGCCGCTGGTTATCGCGCCGTACCGGCGACTGCCCACGCCTGGCGTCGTCGTCGGCGATCAGGTGATGACCGACGGCCTGCTCGCCAGGCGGCTTGGCTACTCGTTCCTGCATTACCGGCCTCTGGAACCAGTTCCAGTCGGCCCGCGCATGCTCGATCGCGCCGGTCAGCTTGCGCGGCCGCTCATCTTCCGGCATTGATGAGCTGTGTTCTCCGTACGTCGGCCGTCGCCGACTGACCTCGTGCATGTCGTCGCGACGCAGGCAAATTGCGAGCTCACCTACGCCGAGCGCGGGGCCACGGCTAGCTCGATGCCAGCCGCATACCGGCACGACCACTGGGAAGCCGATCTCGGCAGCTTCGACGAGGCCTCGTTTGATCGGCTCAGCGCCGCATTGCTGGAGTGGCGCGTCCAGCGCGGCGCCGGCCTGTCCATCTATCCGGCGCAGCTTGTGCGGCTTGGCCTCACGTTCGCCTTCTGGTTCCGGCTCGCAGGCGTGTACGTGACGGCGGCTGGCCGGGTTGTTTACGTGACAAGTGAGCCACGCAGCCGCGGGTTCGCGTACGGCACGCTGCCGCAACACCCTGAGCAGGGCGAGGAGGCCTTTCACCTGGTGCGAGCTGGCTCGCGGATGTCGTTTCGCGTTACGGCGTTCTCGCGGCCGCGGCATCCTCTGGCGCGGGCGGGCGCCCCGGTGAGCCGTCTCGCGCAGGTCCGTATGAACCAGGCGTACCTTCGATCCATGCGCGCCGCGATATCGGACATTACTCCGTGACGCCGGACGGTGCGACGACCGATCGGCTGGCGCCGCTGCTTGACCGCTGGCGATCGGACCTAGCCGCCTGGGCCATCCCCGAGCACATCACGGCGGCGGTGCCGGACTCTCCCTGGGTCCTGCCCAGGACCGTATTCGCACGCCGCGCTGATCGGGTCGTTGCGGCGCCGTCAGGTCCGTCGTTCGACCGGGCCTGGGCTGCGCTCGAGCCGCCGGGCAGCGTGCTCGATGTGGGTTCCGGAGCGGGCGCTGCATGCCTGCCTCTGCTGCCGCGAACGACCGAGCTCACGGCTGTCGACACTGAGCCAGACATGCTCGCCATGCTCGCCGACCGGGTCGGCGCTGCGGGCATCCAGCCGCGGCTGATCGTGGGTCGCTGGCCGGACGTGGCCGAGGAGGCGGGCCAGTCGGACGTCGTTACGTGCCATCACGTGACCTACAACGCGGCCGACATCGAGCCGTTCCTGGCCGCCCTGAGCAGGGCGGCGCGGCGGATCGTCGTGGTCGAGATGACGGCGTCGCATCCGCTGATGATGCTGAACCCGCTTTGGCTGCGATTCCACGGGCTGATCCGGCCGGCTGGGCCCACCGCTGATGACCTGCTTGCGATTCTCACCGCGATGGGCATAAGCGCCAGCTCCCAACGCTGGCGACGGCCGGGCGGGCGGGATTACGAGAGTTTTGCCGAGCTCATTGACGTCACCCGCCGACGGCTGTGCTTGCCCCAGGACCGGGCTGGCGAGGTCGCAGAGGCCCTTACTGACCTGGGAGTCGACCCGGAGCGGCCAGCGGATATGGGCTCCTCGGGCCGGGGCGTCGTCACCATCTGGTGGGCCGGCGATGCCTAACAAGACGGACTTGGGGTAGCGCCTTTACCACACTCGGGTGCCACCGATTTGGCTGTCAGGCCTTCTTCCAGGTAAAGACGATGGGGACAGCGGACAGCGATAGGCGGATTCCCATGGGCGAATGGCCAGATGACTGGTTCCGCGATGGACAGTCAGCGGAGGGACCGGGCGCCGCTAAGGACAGTGCCTCGGCAAGCGCCGACAATACCGTCGGCGTCAACTCACCGCAGGACCCCCGTGGCCAGTACAGCGCGGGCGAGTACGGCCAGCGCCCGGCCCCGCCTCCTGGCGGCTGGCCCAACCAGCCGCCGCTGCGGTCTGCTAGCGGTGTCGCTGGGTCGGCCGGCAATTACGGCTCGTGGAGCGGTTATGGCCCGAGCGGCAGGTTCGGGTCTCCAGGCGGCGCTGGATCGGGCAGCGGAGCAGCTGGCGGCGGAGCAGCTGGCGGCGGCGTGGCGGCACCGGCCCCGTCCCGGACGGGCGGGCCTAAGCTCCCGGGTGCGCCACGCTGGCCGCGGCGGCTTCGGCCACGCCGCGTCTTTGGGGTGCTGGGCCTGGTCATTGCGCTGATCCTCGCCGGGGTCCTCGGCACGTACTTCTACCTGAACTCGAAGCTGACCCGCAGCAACATCCTGGTCGACTACGCCGGCCGACCTACTCCGGGCGTCGGGACGAACTGGCTGATCGCTGGCTCGGACAGCCGCCAAGGCCTGACCCGGAAGCAAGAACGCCTGTACTCGACTGGGCGCCTGGGTGGCCCGGGCCGGTCGGACACCATTTTGATCTTGCATATGCCGGCCGGCGGCGGAAAGCCCATCCTGATCAGCATTCCGCGGGACTCGTACGTGAATATCCCGGGCGTTGGCATGAACAAGATCAACGCCGCCTTCACACTCGGCGGCCCGGCGTTGCTGGCCAAGACGATCCAGAGCGACACCGGCCTGTACATCAACCACTTCATGGACATCGGCTTCGGCGGCTTCGTCAACGTCGTGAACGCCGTCGGCGGCGTTCGGATGTGCGTCACGCACGCGCTCAACGACCCGGCGTCTGGCGTGCACCTGCACAAGGGCTGCCAGATCCTTAGCGGCGGCGAGGCCCTGGCCTACGTGCGCGACAGGCATAGTTTCTTGACCCAGGACCTCCAGCGCGAGCAGGATCAGCGGATCTTCCTGAAGGCCTTGCTCAGCAAGATGACGAGCACCGGGGTATTGCTCAACCCGTTCAAGTCCCTGCCGGCTGCGAGCGGCGCCGCGGGCAACCTGACGGTCGACCAGGGCACTAGCCTGTACCAGCTCTACCAGGCGGCAAAAGCGCTCAGCCACCCGCTGACAACCACGGTCCCGGTCGAAACCGCGAACTACGCCACGTCGGTTGGCGACGCCGTCCTCTGGAACAGGGGCCAGGCGCGGACGCTCTTCAACGATCTGCAGACAGGTCAGGCAGTGCCGAAGTCCCTCATCACCGGCTCTCAGAACGGCGCCTGAGGCGCGGCCCGGCGCGCAGGCCAGACTCAGGAGGCTTTCAGCCAACGTTCAGGGCCAGGGCGGACAATGGGCACATGAACAGCCAGCTCGACGGAAGCCGGCAGCCCGATGCCAGGCTCCTCGTGGTCGAAGACGAGCCGAACATCCTGGAGCTGCTGGCTGCCAGCCTGCGTTATTCCGGCTTCGAGGTGATCACGGCGGCAGCCGGGACCGAGGCGGTGCAGGCCGCCCAGCGGCACCGGCCGGACCTGATCGTCCTGGACGTCATGCTGCCCGACATGGACGGGTTTGACGTCGTGCGCCGCCTCCGCGGTGGCGGTACCCAGATCCCCGTGGTGTTCCTGACCGCGCGGGACTCGACCGAGGACAAGATCCGCGGGCTGACGCTGGGTGGCGACGACTATGTGACCAAGCCATTCAGCCTCGAGGAGGTTATCGCCCGAATCCGAGCTGTCCTGCGGCGGACCAGGGGCGACGGCAGTGAACCGCCGCCGCGGCTGAAATTCGCCGATCTAGAGCTGGACGAGGACAGCCACGAGGTATGGCGCGGCGGCAAGCAGATCCAGCTCTCCCCCACCGAGTTCAAGCTGCTTCGTTACTTCATGGGAAACGCCAACCGCGTGCTGTCCAAGATGCAGATCCTCGACCATGTCTGGGACTACGACTTCCGCGGCGACACCGGCATCGTGGAGTCGTACGTATCCGTGCTGCGGCGCAAGGTCGACACCACCGAGCCGCACCTTCTGCACACGCTGCGCGGCGTCGGCTACGTGCTAAGGCTCCCGCACTCCTAGGTCAGCGACTCACATGGCTCAAGTAGGCCGCAGCGCCAGTCTCTGGCAGTCCCTGGCTGCCGTGCCGAGGCGCACGCCGCTGCGCATCAAGCTGATTACCGCGCTGCTCGCACTCGTCGCGATCGCGCTCACGGTGATCAGCGTCGCCGGCATCGTAATCTTGCGGAACGATCTGCTCGGGCCCGTCGACAACTACCTGACCTCGCAGTTCAGTGGTGCAGTCGCTGCTGTCGTGCAGTACCAGCAGACGGGCCAGTCCCTTGAACGCCAAGACTTGGCCATCGACTGGATCACTGCTAACGGTGCGCACGCAGTCTTCATCCCGACTGCCGGATACGCAGGCGGCTTGAACGGTCATCCGTTCGGTCCTCCCACGCAGATTCCGGGACCGAAGCTATCGGCCGACCCAAGCTGGCTCGCCGCGAATAGCGGCCACGTGCTTACGCTGCCCGCAACATCAGGACCGGACCGGTGGCGCGCGTATATGGTGACCGGTTCACTGTCTAACGGCACCAGCGGAACTGTGGTGCTGGCCGTCAATGTCACGAGCCAGTACACGACCATCGGCCAGCTGGCGGCGATCGACCTGCTTGCCAGCCTTGCGGTTATCGCCCTGCTAGCCATCGCCGGCGTCGCCGTGGTGCGCCGCAGCCTGCGACCGCTGATTGAGATCGAGCAGACCGCGGGTGCGATCGCCGCGGGCGACCTCAGCAGCCGCGTGCCAGAACGCGACCCTGGCACCGAGGTGGGCCGCCTTGGCCGCTCGCTGAATGTCATGCTGAGCCAGATCGAGGCGGCGTTCCACGCCAGAGCGCGGTCGGAGGAATCGGCCCGGCGCTCCGAGGAAAGGATGCGCCAGTTCGTCGCCGATGCCAGCCACGAACTGCGGACTCCCCTGACGGCGATCCGTGGATTCGCCGAGTACTACCGCCATCTCGGCGGGGTCGAAACGAACGGCAATGGCGCGGGCGAGCTTGCGCCAGCCGACCTGGACCGCATCATGCGCCGCGTCGAGCAAGAAGCATCCCGCATGGGCATCCTCGTGGAAGACATGCTGTTGCTCGCGCGCCTTGATCAGCAGCGGCCGCTGAATTCCCAGCCGGTCGACCTGCTGTCGCTGGCTGCAGACGCCGTACACGACGCGCGCGTCGTCGCGCCCGATCGCACCATCAACCTGACCGTCGGATCCGGCGCCGCGCTGCTGGTTACTGGCGACGAGGTCCGGCTTCGGCAGGTCATCGGAAACCTCATGAGTAATGCGCTGTCGCACACGCCTGACGGCACGCCTATCGACGTCCTGATCAGGTCCGGCAACCTCGACGAGGCGCCGCCGCCGCCCGAGACGCCCGAGCCGCAGGCCGATGCAGACGAGGCGCGGGCCGAGGCGCACGAGCCCCCCGAGGAGCCGGACACCGAGGCGGCCGAGGAGTCTGCCGAACCGCACGAAGCGCCAGCCGAAACACTCGCACCGTCGACCGGTGTTGCCGTACGCCGCGCCATCGGGCCCGCCGCGGTGCTTGAGGTTCGCGATCATGGGCCCGGCCTGACACCGGAACAGGCCGATCACGTATTCGAGCGCTTCTACCGCGCGGACCAGGCAAGGACTTCGGGCGGGACCGGCCTCGGTCTGGCAATCGTGGCCGCGCTCGTCGCGGCACACGGGGGCACCACGTGGGTCCGGTCGGAACCCGGCGACGGAGCAACGTTTAGCATCGCGCTGCCGCTGTCGCCCGAGGCTGCGCAAGGCGACGGCGACGAGTTCGCGGACGAAGACGATGAGCCGGATGATGCCGCGCCCGAACTTTCAGCTCCTGAAATTGATTCGCCGGACACTCAGCAATCCCATGGAAGCGGACCTGGTGTCGTTAGACAGAGCAACAGCAGCAGAACGTGAGCGGATTCAGCGTCACCGAACGGGCGATGGTCTGGTGAAGGGCTGGTCGCATCCTGGGCTGCGTCGGCATCGCGTGCGCTCGTGGCAATCGCGCGGCCACTGCAGCTAAGCGTCAGGCCGTGAGGACGTGGCGAGCCGCGCTCAGCGCAGCGTCGCGGTACGCGGAGCCGAACAGGCAGACGTGCACCACGAGCGGATGCAGCTGGTGCAGGGGCACCCGCGCACGCCAGCCGTCCGCTAGCGGGGTGGCGTCCTGATAGGCGGCCATGATCCGATCGAGGAACGGCGCCCCGAACAGCGCCAGCATCGCCAGGTCGGTCTCCCGGTGGCCGCCGTGTGCCGCCGGGTCGATCAGCCATGCTCGGCCGCCCGACCAAAGCACGTTCCCGGACCAGCAGTCTCCGTGGATGCGGCTCGGCGGTTCGGCGGGACCCGCTAGCTCGGGCGCCCGCGCACACGCGGAATCGATCAGCGCAACATCGGCGTTCGTCAGCGTCCCCGCGTCCCGGCCGCGCCGGGCGTACGGCAGCACGCGGTTCGCCGCATACCAGTCCGCCCAGTTGTCCGCCGGGTCGTTCGGCAGCTCAAGGCCGGCGATCACGCCGGGCCACGGCGCGCCGAAACCCTCCGATCCCGCCTTGTGCAGGCTCGCCAGGTCGCGTCCGAACCGGACCGCCGCTTCCGGATCCGGCCCGCTGGCGTCGACCCACTCGATGATCAGGCAGCTCGCGTTGTAACCAAATACAGCGGGAACGGGGACTGCCGACGCCGCCGCCAACCACCGCAACCCGGCCGCTTCAGCTGCAAAACCGGCCGCGGCCTCATTGCCGGCGGCGCGGCCGGCGACCCCGTTCCGGTCATTCAGGGTGTCGTGAACTTTAGCGAACGCCACCGTGCCGTCACCCAGCTCGAGCCGGTAATGCGACACCCCGTGCTGGCCGCCGAGGTTGCGGGCGGTGACAACGTCGCGGTCCAGCACCTCGCTCAGCCGAGCCTCGATTGACTCGTCCACCGCGCCGGTAGCATTCACGCCGGTTGTATTCACGGTCGGGCCCGGGCGGCTACGGCTCGGCGGCAAGCTGCGCGGCTAGCTGTGCGGCCAGGCCCTTGGCGGCAGCCTCGACCAGATCGAACACTTCGGCGTAGTCGTCGGGACTGCCGTAATAAGGGTCGGGGACCTCCGCCCCGTCTGGCGCTGCGGGGTCGAAGGCGCGCATGAGCTGGATGCGGCTCGACGCGCTGGCCTCCCGGCCGGCCATGCGGCGCAGGTTCGCCAGATTGGCGTGATCCATGGCGAGCAGCAGGTCGTAGCTCGTGAGCCAGCCCCGCTCGAACTGCCGCGCCTCATGTCCGGATCCGTCATAGCCGCGCCGGGTCAGCTCGGCCCTGGCGCGCGAGTCCATCGCCTCCCCCAGGTGCCAGTCGCCGGTCCCGGCGCTCTCCACAATCACCTTGCCGGAGAGGCCGACCCGGTTCAGTTCCGCGACCAGGACCCGCCCGGCCATCGGTGACCTGCAGATATTGCCAAGGCACACGATGCAGATCCGGTACGGGCCGTGCGGATCACGCGGCGGCGGCAATACTCCAGCGGCCGGGCTCCCGCCGGGTCGTCGTTCTGCGGTCATCCACCTAGCATGCCCGATTGCGCAGCGAGGCCCCTCACCTGCCACGATGTACCGCATGGCGAGGTCTGATCCGTACCGATCCCTATCGTTCTGGCTTGACACTGTGCCTGGCACGCTCGGGGCCGCCGACCCGCTGACCGGTGACGCCGAGGCCGACGTGGTCATCGTCGGGGCGGGCTTCACGGGCCTCTGGACCGCTTACTACCTGGCCCAGCGGGACCCCGGCCTCCGGATCGTGGTCTGCGAGCGGGAGATCGCTGGCTTCGGCGCCTCGGGACGGAACGGCGGTTGGTGCTCGGCCCTGTTCCCGGCGTCGCTCGGCAAGCTCGCGCGCATGGCCGGCCGCGACTCGGCCATTGCCATGCAGCGTGCAATGCACGAGACGGTGGACGAGGTCGGCCGCGTCGCTGCTGCAGAAGGCATCGACTGCCATTGGGCGAAGGGCGGCACCGTGATGCTCGCCCGGTCCCCGGCCCAGCTCGAGCGGGCGAACGCGGAGATCGAAGAGGCCCGCGAGTTCGGTTTCGGTGAGGCGGACCTGCGCTTGCTCGACCCGGCGGCTGCGCGTGGATTCGCTGGCGCGACCGGAGTGCTCGGCGGTACGTACACGCCGCACTGCGCCGCGATCCACCCGGCCCGGCTAGTGCGCGGCCTCGCGGCCGCCGTCAAGCAGGCAGGCGTTTTGCTCTACGAGCGCACGCCGGTCCTGCAGATCGCGCCTAGACGGGTCGTGACGCCCGGTGGCACGGTGCGAGCGCGGTACGTGGTCCGGGCGACCGAGGGATATACACCGGGGCTGCCAGGTTTCCGCCGGACAGTGGCGCCGGTGTACTCGCTGATGATCGCCACCGAGCCGCTGCCGGACGCCGTCTGGGACCAGATCGGGCTGGCTAACCGGGCCACGTTCGGTGACCTGCGGCACCTGATCATTTACGGGCAGCGAACGGCTGACGGCAGGTTCGCGTTCGGGGGCCGCGGCGCGCCTTATCACCTGGGCTCGTCCGTGCGGCCGTCGTATGACCAGGTGCCGGCCGTGTTCGCGGCGCTGCGGCGGACGCTGAGCGGGCTGTTTCCGGTCCTCGGTGATGTGCAGATGACGCACCACTGGGGCGGGCCGCTCGCCATTCCCAGGGACTGGTGCGCGTCCGTCGGGCTCGATCCAGCCACCGGCCTGGGCTGGGCAGGCGGTTACGTGGGCGACGGCGTCGCGACGACCAACCTGGCGGGACGGACACTCGCGGACCTGATCACGGATGCTGACACCGCGGTGACCAAGCTGCCCTGGGTGGGGCACAAGTCGCCCGAATGGGAGCTCGAACCGCTGCGCTGGCTGGGCCTGAACGCGGGCCTGCAGGTCATGAACCTGGCCGACCGGGAAGAGGCAAGGACCGCGCGGCCGTCCAAGATCGCGGCTTTCATGGGCAGGTTCCTAGGCGAGTGATCCGAAGGCGGCAAGGTAGGCTTTCCTTCGGACCTGGCGAGCCAGCGCAAGAGTGCTTCGGAAGCATCCGATTCGCACCCGTTAGTGAGTTGCGCTACGATCGCCGAGTCTTACGCGCCGCTAGCTCAATTGGCAGAGCAGCGGACTCTTAATCCGCGGGTTCGGGGTTCAAATCCCTGGCGGCGCACCCGTCTTTATGACCTCTGACCTGGGCTTTCTCGATTTTCTGGCGATCATCAAGCTCGCAGTGCTGGTCGATGTTTGCTCGATGTCCGCTCGGATGCGGTGATCTTGGTAATTACCTTGTGAATAAGAGCCATGCCGCCACGGTCAGGCCGACGGCGCGGCCCGTCAGCCGATCTGAAGTGTGGCCCAGCCAGGGCCTTCCGCTTCGGGATCGAAGAGCAGGGCGAGAGCCGCTACCGGAACGCGCCGGAGCATGATCGGGTAACACCCCGGCCTGAAGCTTCTGACGCGCCAGTCCGGTCACCACCCGCCGACAGGCCCGTGGCACTTCAAGGAAGAGAAACGCATCATGGACCACCACACGCTGCAGCACCGGTTCGCAGCCCTCACCACCGCCCACCTGGCCGATGCCTGTATACGTGCCCGGGTCCCGGTACGTTGCGCTCCTGCCCTCCTGCATGCTGTGGCGCCCGGCAGCCGCCTGGCCGGGCGTGTCTGTCCCGCCAGGCATGCTGGCAGCGTCGATGCCTTCCTGGAGGCATTCGAAACGGCAGCACCCGGCGACGTGCTGGTGGTCGACAACGGCGGACGGCTGGACGAAGCATGCGTCGGTGACCTGGTGGCCCTGGAGGCTCGGGCGGCTGGACTGGAGGGCATGGTGATCTGGGGGCTACATCGCGACACAGCAGACATACGGGCGATCGGGCTCCCAGTCTTCAGCCTGGGAGCGATCCCCACCGGCCCCCTTCGGCTCGACGCCCGCCCGCCCAGTGCGCTGGAGACCGCAGTCGTGGGAGACTGGACGGTGAGCCGCGAAGATCTGGTCCTTGGCGACGATGATGGCGTGCTCTTCGCACCCAGCGCCCAGGCTGAGGAGATCTTCACGCTGGCCGAGACGATCCGCGATAGCGAGCGCCGCCAGGCCGAACGTATCCAGACCGACGTCTCCCTGCGCAGCCAGGTGCAGTTCAGCTCTTACCTCACAAAGCGCGAGAAGGACCCCTCCTTGAGCTTTCGCGACCATCTGCGCGCGGTAGGCGGGGCCATCGAGGAATAACCTCTCAGGTTGACCACGAACTGGTCCAGCGTTGCCGGGACGGCCCCGGAACCAACAATCGGAAAGATGGCCCGCTGCCGCCCCGCATCCACCTGACGCTGCTGGGTGCCGTACGGCTCAGCGATGGCTCGGCGGGCCCAGTACGTGCTGTGCCAGGAAGTTGAGTGCGAGTTCCTGGGAGATAGGCGCGGACCGTGCCGCCCGCGCATCCAGGCAACCCAGGTGTCGTTCTGCGGCCGGGGACGCCCGCGTTGCTCGGCCGAAGCCGAGATCTCTCCCCAGATGGCCCGTGATGTCATCGGTACTGTGAAGCACTGGGACACGGCTGAGCCGCTGGTCCATCCGCCGCTGGCGAACCGCTCCGCACTGCCGGCGGAACGCCCACTTCGTCAGGTCCCGACGGGCGCGCTCCTCCTACGCCTCCGGCTCGCACGGCGGCGGCCCAGCGTGCCGGTGTCATTCCGTATGCCTTGGTGAACTGGCGGGTCATATGGCTCTGGTCGGAGAAGCCGGCGTCCGCAGCCGCCTGCGCGAGCGGCGTGCTGTTCTCGATCGCTGTGCGGGCCAGCGCGAGGCGTCGCATGGTCCGGTACCTATCGGGACTAGTACCGAAGGCACGCCGGAAATGGCGGGCGATCGTATACCGGTCAGTGCCCGCGATCTGCTCGAGTTCGCTGGCCAGGATCTGCTCGCGAGGGTGGGCGGCCAAGTAGGCGCGCACGAGCCGGACAGCACGCAGGTCGGTCCGGGTGCGATCGCGAGCGGGCAGGCCGGCTAGGTCGCTGAGCGCGTCGCAGAACGTCGCTGCCATCACGGCGCGCGCCAGATCGTCGAGAGGCTCGTCGATGTCAGCCAGGAGCGCGGCGACCCGCCGGGCTGACGGTCCGGCCGGATGCACAGGATCGGGAACGAACGGCAGGTCGCGGTCGCCGAGCGCCTCGCGGATCAGTTCCGGCGCGATGTAAGCGATCCGGTAGCCGAAGCCCCTGGCCGTGCCCGGAGCGCCGTCGTGCGGCTCGTCGGGATGCAGGACGTGCACCTGGCCTGGCAGGCATACGTGCTGACCGCCGCGGTAGCGGAACGTCTGCACCCCGGACATGGTAACGCCGATCGCGTAGGCGTCATGCCGGTGCGGAGCGAAGGCGGGGGCCGACAGGAACACCTCCGCGCGCTCCAAGCCGGCGGCACCGGACCCGAACCTGATCGACTCGCATCGCCGGCCGCACGATCGTTCAAGACCGCCGGCAGAGCCACCGGCTAGCGTCACGGCCATGACCGAACGGTACCGCCATGGCGATGCCTGATCTGGCGGCCGCACCATCCCTGGCTGCCGCCGTCCGCTGGGCAGCGGCAGGGCCGCTGCTGCTGTCCTCGCTCGCTGTCATGGGCAGCCCTGGCCCGGCCACGATCAGCCTGACCGCAGCCGGGTCGGCCTACGGCCTGCGGCGCTCGGCCCGCTATCTGGTCGGCGTTACCGCCGGGACCACGATCGTCCTGTTGGCGGTGGCCTCCGGGGTAACCGTCACGCTGCTGGCCGTGCCAGGGCTCCGGGCCGTCCTGATCGTGGCCTCCGCCGCCTACATACTGTGGCTTGCCTACCGCATCGCCACCGCGCCGCCGCTGCCCGCGCAGCAGGCAGCCGCGCAGGCACCCTCGTTCACCGGCGGGCTGTTCCTCGGTGTCGCCAACCCCAAGGCCTGGGTCGCGATCGCCGCTGTCTTCGCCAGCAGCCGCTTGGCTAGCACCGCGGTAACCGACGCAACGGCCAAGGTCGCCCTGCTCACAGCCATGATCGTGCTGATCATGATCTCGTGGCTCACCGCTGGCGCGATCCTGGCCCCGCTGCTGCGCCACCCGGTCCGCTCCCGCGTCATCAACGCCGCGCTCGCCGCCGGACTCATCGGCGCGACCGCACTGGCCATCATCCACTAGCCAGCCACACCATGAAGCCGCTGCGCGCCGCGCACGCAAGAAACCGCGGTCCCGATCTTCGATGCGGTCCCACGCGCGTCTAGCCTCGTGATTTCGGCTGGGAATGGCCGAGCTTGATCATCTGAATGAGAAAGTGCCTTTGAACTGGGAGAATAGGGCTTGTCGATGGGCCTGTCCGTACCAGTTCGAAAGGCACTTTCAAGGTGAAGATTACCTCTCGTCGCCGTGGCAGGCTGGTCGTGTCCGCCGATGGGAGGGGGCTGGTGTCTGGCGCGGGCGGGTTGCTGGTCACTGAGACGTTGCGGGTGACGGGCTTGGGGGCTGGCCTGTCGCTGGGCCTGGCTCGGTGGCGGCGGGAACGCTCCATCCACGATCCTGGGAAGGTCGTCGCCGACCTGGCCGTGGCGGTGGCGCTGGGCGGGGACTGCCTGCCCGATGTCGCAGTGCTGCGCGCCGAGCCGGAGCTGTACGGGCCGGTTGCCTCCGATCCGGTGGTTTCGCGGAAGGTCGCGGCGCTGGCAGCCGATCCGGTCCGGGCGCTGAACGCGATCCGGGCGGCCCGCGCGCGGGCTCGGGAGCGGGCCTGGGCGCTGGCCGGCGATGCGGCGCCGGGAGCCGGCGGCGCGCTGGTCACCGTCGACCTGGATGCCACGCTAGTCACGTCGTGCTCGGAGAAGGAGAACGCCGCCCCGACATGGAAGAAGACGTTCGGTGCTGGTGCCAGCCGGCGGCGGGGACTGCCGCCAGCGGCGGGCCGGCCTCGAAGCCCAGCTTCTGGACGCCGGCATGAGCCGGAGAACGTGATCGGCGCTTCTCACAGCGGCGCCACCATCACGACGCGCGGCCTGATCCACCGCGCTGGGCCCCGACCGGAGTAGAACCGCTGCTGTGACTCCACGCCCGGTCGGCCGTCGCCACGGAGGGTGACCACAGCCGGAAAGGTCACGGACACGCAGAGCGCACGGAAGGCGCTGCATCTGGTCGCCGCTGAGCGCCGGCCCGTCTTCGAACACCGCCAGCTGGTTCCCCTGCAGCGGCGTCAGCAAATACCTCGGCGATCACGTCCGCCAGTGACATTACATCTCCGTACTATTCATCTGGCTGTGGCAGGCGGCGTCCATATCGGCCGCACTGACGGCTTGCGGCGGAGGGCATTGCGCCTGCAAAAGCGGGTCGGGTATCCGGTCGCCGAGTCGCAGCAAGCCGGCTCCGGTCAGTGCAACCGCCAGGGCGCCGCCCCACCAGACGGCGTCGGGTGACGTTGCGAGCAGGACCCCGCCGGCCGCGGGGCCGAGGGCCACGCCTGCGGTGAAGCTGAGGCCGTAGAGCGACATGTAGCGGCCGAGCAGATGCGGCGGTGCGAGGTCGGCGACGATTGTGCCGGTCACGATGAACTGCGCGCACTCACCGATCGCGATCACGATCGCGACCCCGGCCAAGACGGTGGTGGCGGTGAGCGTTGAGCTCGTTAGCGTTGCGAGCAGAACCGCGAGCAGGCCGATTGCGAATAGCGCGCTGGTCGCGGCAAGAGCGTGTGTGCGGCGCATCCG
>DATIOU010000152.1:0-11666 GCA_035472835.1 Streptosporangiaceae bacterium
TCAGGACGCCGCGCTTCACGGACCGAGTGGAAGCGGCTTTGCACCTTGTGGAGAGCAGTAACCTCACTGCGGGGCTTGCCGGCGCGGATCGGGAGCTTCTCATCAATACGCTTCGGAGCCGGCGACAAGCGATCGTTCACCGCGGCCCTGCCGAGCAGCTATTGCACGGCGAGCCGCACCCAGGCAACGTGCTCAATACGAAGTCAGGACTGTTGTTCATCGATCTCGAGACGTGCTGCCGTGGGCCCGTCGAGTTCGATCTCGCCCATGTCCCCGAAGATGTGAGCGAGCGCTATGCGGACGCTGATAAAGAACTGGTCAGCGAGTGCCGAGCCCTTGTTCTTGCCATGGTCGCCGCGTGGCGCTGGGATCCGGGCGACCAGTTCCCGAATGGGCAACAAGCAGCTCTTACGCTCCTCAACCGTCTACGCGCGGCCGTCGAGCAAGGCGACACGAGCCAGGTCAGCCAGATGCAAGCCGCCGCTAGCAAGGTGCAAAGCGACGGCAGCGCGCTCGATTCAACCTGCTCGTCGCTGTAGATCCCCGACCAGGGCCTAGGCGCAGTGTGGTGTATGCGAGCTGCTGGCGCGACCGCCGTCACCGTCGGCGCCTCGCTGAGAACACGTCCCTGATCGCGCGGATGGTCAGCAAGACCAGCACAAGCGTTTTCGTCACCCTCGTCGCGGCCGCCACTGGGGCGGCCGCGGGCTGGCCTGGATTCGCTTGTCCGACCCCGGCAGCAAGCCGCAGATCGGCATGCGTCTCGGCTGCCGTCAGCATGCGCCGTTGCTGCAGGACGTAGAGCAAGGCGAACGCGGGCGCCACGAGCAGCACCGCGAGGCCCGCTACGACGAACTCCGCCACCAGCGACCCGGTGGGCGCGCTGCCGGCCGCGAGCGACAGCGAGGTGGGGAGCAGGTAGGGGTACTGGGCCAGCCCCCAGCCCCACACCACGCTCGCCACGGCGATTGCGGCCGTCACCCGCAAGCCCAGCGGGTGGTTCCAGCGCCGCCAGAGCATACCTAGCACCGCGATCCCCGCGGCGATCGAAATCGCCACCAGCGGCAGGGCGCGTCCGGTCAACCCGGCGAAGACGTGCGGGGCGCTTACCGACAGCTCGGCGAATGCGGCGCCAGCCAAAGCGCCAGTGAGGACACCGGCTGCGATGGCGCGCATCGAAAAGTAGCGCGTCAGGTCCTCGCGCGCACGCTGGCGGGCCTCCGCGACGAGGAACACCGCGCTGACGTAAGCGCAAGCGGCGACGAACAAGAACCCGGTGAGAATGGCGGTAGGCGAGGTCCATGCGGCCAGCACGTTGCCGGCCGGGTGCACGGGAACCTGACCGGTGGCGACGGCCCCGACGACAGCGCCCATGAAAAACGGGGTGATCAGCGAAGCGGCGGCGAACAGCGCGCCGGTGACCTGCTGCATCCGCAGCCGTTCCGCGGTATGCCGGAAGGCGAACCCGACCCCGCGCAGAACGATGCCGAGCAGGGACAGGCTGAGCGGGACGAACAGGGCGGTCATGATGGCGGCGAATGCGGGCGGAAAGGCGGTCCACAGCAGCACCAGGATGAAGACCAGCCACACGTGGTTGGCTTCCCAGACCGGCGTGATCGACTCGTCGATGAGGTCCCTCGGGGCTGCGCCGCGCACAGCGCTGCCGGCCAACAGGTCCCAGATCCCGCCGCCGAAGTCCGCGCCGCCGAACAGCGCGTATGTGGCAATGACCACGACCAGGATCGTGGCGACCCCGATTGCTTCCGGCGAAGCGGTCACCGATCCTCCGGAGGGGGGCTCATGGCGACGTCGGCTCGTCGGCGGATGGCCCGGCCGCTGCTCGCGAGGGGCCGTACGGCACCTGCTCGGTCTCCTCCTCAGCAGGCGGTCCCAGTCGCCACCGCCGTGACATGATCATGGGAACGCCGATCGAGACCACAGTCAGGATCGCGTACAGAGCGAGGATCACCCCCAGCGTGACGGTGACACCGTGGGCCGGGGTCACCGCATTGTTGACCAGCAGGACGCGGTAGACGATCCATGGCTGTCGGCCGACCTCGGTGACGACCCAGCCGGCCTCCATCGCGGCTACGGCCGCCACGCCGCCTAGGGCAGCAGGCACCAGAAACCACGGCGTCACCAGCAGGCGGCGGTGGAACCACCACCACCAGCCCTGCCAGGCCGCCAGCGCGAGCAGGAAGAAGCCGATGCCGACCATCAGGTCGAAGCTGAGGTGGATGAGCGTGACCAGCGGCGGCCGCTGCGCCGGCGGCACGCTGTCCCAGCCGATCACCCGGGTGTGGGGCGAGAACCCGGCCAGGATCGAGTCAAACGCCGGGATTGAGGAACCGAAGTACACGTGGCCGTTGATCAGGATTCCGCCGACCCATTCGGGAACGTCGCGCGTGGTCTTAGAGACGTATTCCATCGCGGCGAACTTGACCGGCTGGTTGTGCGCGATGAACCGGGCGATGATGTCGCCCATCATCACCTGCAGCGGGGCCGCGATACCGGCGATCGTGAACGGGATGCCGAAGCCGAGCCGGTGGTAACGATCTCGGCGGCCGCGCAGCAGCCCCATCGCATAGACGCCGGCGACCAGGAACGCCGTCACCATGTACGCGGCGAGTACCATGTGCGCGGTCTCGAACGGGGTCGAAGCGTTGAAGAACACCGACACCGGGTCGACCCTGGTGATCTTGCCGTGGCGGAGCGTGTATCCGGCGGGCGAGTTCATCCACGAGTTCGCCGCGACCACCGACAGGGCGCCGAGCACCCCGAACACCACGATCGGCACCCCGCTCCACCAGTGCGCCCAGGCCGGCAGCCGCTGCCACCCGTACAGGTAGACCCCCACGAAGATCGCTTCCAGGAAGAAGAAGATTCCCTCGAAGGAGAACGGCAGGCCGATCGCCGCCCCGAACCGGCCCATCAGGCCCGGCCACAGCAACCCCATCTCATACGACAGCACGGTGCCCGACACCGCGCCGACCGCCACCAGCACTGCCATGACCTTCGACCAGCGGCGCGCCAGCAGCATCGCCGCGGCATCGCCGCGCTTGATACCGATCCATTCGGCGGTCAGGGTGACGGCCGCGAACGCGATGCCGAAGCACGCGAGGATGATGTGGAACCCCAGCGACGACCCCATCTGCGACCGGGCCGGCACCGCACCCGCGGCCAGAACGTGCGCTACTACGCCCATCGCGCGTCCTCCGTTCGCCGCGCGCTCCTCCGCGCTGCAAGACCCTCGCGCTATGTGTACCGTCACTGCGCTCGGGGTACACGTGCGATTAGCCGGAACGCTTTCCCAGATATGCATCGGCCATTGAGCAGAAACCAAGTAGGAGCGGTAGCCCTGGTCATCCTGCTGGGGCTCGTCATCGGCGTGCTCGGGCTTGTCGCGGCCGACCTGTATACCGTCGGTGTGCTGATCCTGTTCGTCGGCGGGGTCGGCGCCGCCGTCCTGGCCGGCGAGTACGTTATCCGATACCGCAACAGGCCGCGACCGCCCGCCTGACTTTTTCGGTCTGCCGAAGTGCCAGGCCGGGAGCCTCACGCCTTCCCGCGCGCATTGAGATGCGACCGAAACGACGTGCTTCGCGGTCTCCCAGCCGCTCACGCCGGCACCGCCAGCGGGCTCAATCACGTCCTCATCGCCGCCGCCGCATTCGCCGTGCTCGGCGCGATAGTCGGCTTCGGACCCGACCCAGCCAGGCCACCATCACTCTCCAGCGCAGCCAGCGAACCGTCCGCCGCCTCGTCCCGTAGGCACCGATTCAGGCAGCGCCTAGTCGGCGGCAGCCATCGGGCGGCACTCTGACGCCAAGGTCAGCGCCTCGTGGCATCGCCGGGTGGGCTACAAGTCGGCGACATGGGTACCAAGGTCATGTCGGCGCCCCAGTTGGTTCTGCTCTGTCCGTCTCGGCACGCGGTGCCACGCAAGATCAAACGAGCTCGATCCGTTCTAGAGGCGCTAACCGGCTCACGCTCACTACATGCCGGATGCCCTGACTTGAAGGCTCTCCGGAAGACAAGGGGCACCTTGTGAACGCGGCGAAGAACGCGGCTCTCGTTCGTAGCGGCTGGCGGGACGGATGCGGCACGCATGGGAGCTACGACACCGTGACCAGCGATGGCGACCATGACTGAAGCTGGTCTCATCTTGGTGACCGGTGCTGGCGGGGGAATCGGCGGCGTCGGCGGTAAGGTCGTCTCGTTGCTGCGTCAGCGCGGCCAGGCCGTACGGGCGATGGCCCACCACGACGACGACCGCGCCGATGCCCTCCGCGCGCTCGGCGCCGACGTGGTCGTCGGTGACCTCACGCGGCCAGCAGATGTTGCGGCGGCCCTCGACTCGGTCCAGCGGATGTTCTTCAGCATGAGCCTGGCGCCGACCTACCTCGAGGCTGCCGCCACAGTTGCAACGGTCGCCCGCGCCGTCGGCCACCTGGATGCGCTCGCCTCCCTCTCCCAGCTGACCGTGTCCCAGATGGACGCGCTCAGCGTGAGCGAGTCACACCACCAGAGGATGCACTGGCTGTCGGAGCAGGTACTCAACTGGTCCGGGCTGCCGGTCGTGCACGTTCGCCCGACTCTCTTCCTGGACAATCCGTTGTTCACGACCGTGGCCGCGCGCACCATCGCCGACAGCGGCACCATCCGGCTCCCCTTCGGGACCGGCCGCACTTCGCCGATCACGACCGACGATGTCGCGCGGGTCGTCGCCGCGGTCCTGACCGACCCGGGGCCGTACACCGGCCGGGTCCTCGAGCTGACCGGCCCCCGATCACAGGACATGAATGCCGTCGCCGAAGAGTACGCCCGCGCGCTGAGCAGACCGGTTACCTACGTCGATATCCCGCAGGAGGTATGGGCCGAGCAAGTCCTCGCACGCGCCGGGCTCGGACCATACGTCGACGAGCATCTCGTCACCGTGGCCCGGCTACATCGCGAGAATCGGTATGACCGCATGACTACGACGGTCGAGGAAATCACCGGCCGACCCGCCGAATCCGTCGAGGAGTTCGTCACACGCCAAAGCGACTTGTTCGCCCAGTGACCTACAGCAAAGCACCGCTACCAGGTTCCAGTCGCGGAAGTCCTCGCTTAAGCGATAGCGTGCCCGACCATGAAAGGGCTGCGGTTCGGGGTCGTCAGCGAGTCGGTGCGGGAAGGCCGGGGGTGGCTCGATTTCGCGCGCCAGGTAGAAGGCGCTGGCATCGACGTGCTGCTGCTGCGGGACCATTTCTCGGCCGGCGCGTTCGGGCAGCAGCTGGCGCCGTTCAGCGGGCTGGCCGCCGCCGCCGCGGCGACCACGCGGCTGCGGCTGGGCACGATCGTGGTGTCCAACGATTTCCGGCATCCCGCCGTCCTGGCACATGAGGCCGCGAGCCTGCACCTGGTGTCGGGTGGGCGGTTCGAGCTCGGCATCGGAGCCGGCTGGTACCAGCCCGAGTACGACGCGGCGGGGATCGCGTTCGATGCCGCCGGCCGGCGAATCTCACGGCTGGAGGAGTCGCTCGGGATCATCAAGGGGTTGCTGGCTGGCACGCTGGTCCACCATGAGGGCGAGTTCTACCGGATCGACGGGCTGGATCTTGACGTCCTTCCCGTGCCGCGGCCGGGCTCGCCGCGGCTGCTGGTCGGCGCGGGCGGACCCCGCATGCTGCGGCTGGCCGCGCGGCACGCGGAGATCGTCGGGGTGCTGCCGGCCCCGATCCGTGATTCCGCAGACACCGACAATCCCCGGGACCGGCTGCCCGCGGCGTTCGACGCCAAGCTCGCGGTGGTCCGCGATGCGGCCGGCGACCGGTTCGGAGATCTTGAGATCAGCGCGTTCGGCACGTTCGTCGTCACCGGCAAGCGCCGCGCCGAGACGGAAGATCTAATGGCTCGGCGCGGTTGGACCGGGATCGGCGTCGAGGCGGTGTGGCAGATGCCGACGATCTTCATCGGCAGCCTGGACCAGATCCGCGCCGACCTCCAGGCGCGGCGCGAGCGATTCGGCCTGTCCTATCTCGTCGCCGGCGAAGACGAGCTGCCCGCACTCACCGAGATAGTCAGCGGTGCATAGGGCTTCACTCCGAACCGGCCAATCTCCAGCCACCTCGACGCGCTGCCTGAGCCTCCCACGATTGCGGCAGTGCGAGGGTCAGGGACCGGCTTGAGCTGAGGGGCGCAGTGTCAGCAGGGGCGTGATGGTCGCGATATCGGTGAGCAACGCATCTCCGCTGAACCGGAAGTCGTCAAGCTTGCGCTGCATGGCCGGAAGGTCCCGGCCGCCGCACGCGTCGGTCACGACCACCGGGACCAGTCCGAGATCGACGGCATGCCAGACTGTGGGCGCGATTCCGATTTCCAGGGCGACGCCCCCGATCGCGAAGGCCCGCATGCCCAGATCCCGCAGCGCCATCTCAAGCGGCGTGCCAGCGAATGCGGACATGGCGAGCTTGTCGAACACTGCCTCTTCGCTGCGCGGGGCCAGCTGCGGAACGATCTGGAAGCCGGGCGTGTCGCGGAGGAACCAAGATTCGACCTTCTCGGGATCGTCCAGCTGCTGCCAGCGCATGGCCGTGCGCAGCTGCGAGGTGCCCATGAGCTTCACCGGCAGCGACATGTGCCGGGTGAAGAACACCGGATAGCCGCCGTCGCGCGCCGCTGCGAGCAGCTGGGACACCCGCTGGATTGCGTCGGCTCCGCCGTCCTGGAGCTGTCGTAGTACGCCCACCTGCATGTCGTAAACGATGACGGCCATCGTGGCCGGATCGCACGCATCCTCGAGCGTCTGCGGAATATACAGGCCAAATCCCTGGCGCATGAGCCACCTCCGCGCCCGTTAAACAGTCGCCCGCTCCGGGCAAGCCGAGCGGGCCCACCTAGCTCTAGTCTGCCCGCCGTGGGTGCCGCCGGGCACCATGGCCCGGTCGAGGCGAGCCTTCGCTGTGTCGCCCCAAGCCCAGCGACCTGCTGCATGACCGAGCGGTCCCTGCAGCAGCCACAGCTGGGATCGTGCTCGGCGTTGCTTCCTTGCATCCCGGGAACGTGCCTTGGCCGTCGGTCAGGCAGCAGGCTTAGGCGTGTTTTGTGCGTACCAGAGACGCCCAGCGAGTGCTGTGTGACTTAGGGCTGACCCACCGTGGCGAGGCTAACTGGGCCTCGCGAAAGCAAACAGGTGTCGCTCCAAGGTGTCTTGGCGCCTACTGCCTCGATAATGGTGCCTGACCTGCACGAATGACCGACCATTCCTGAGGACTCTTGCCGCGGCACAAGCGGTCACCTCGGTCCCGGCGCCAGTTCCTGCCGTGCCCCTGACCTGCGGTTTCGCACCGGGAGAACTCGCGGAATGCAGTCGAGACAATGAGCGGCACGGCCGAGGCTAGCTTGCCGGTCTTGTTTCGAATTGTTATCAATAAGCTGCAAAATGGAGCTATGGGGACTCGAACCCCAGACCTCTTGCATGCCATTTTCCGGCCAGGACACCCAGGTACGTCCGTGACCTGGATCGCCACGATGCTCGGTATCCACGGTAATGCCATGCTGCCCGGCCTCGTTGGTGTCAAGTCAGGTGTCAGGTTTCGCGTGGCCCTCGTGGTCGTAGCCCTTGGCTCCGGCTAAGTGCGCATCCTGGACACAGGCAAGGGCAGTCAGCGGCGAGCGAAATGGTTTACAACGACGTGATCGAGAAGATCGGGATTGCCATAGATGCCGCTAGGGTCGCGGTTATCGTGGCCGGCGCGGCGGTCCCGTTCGTTACCAGTGCGGTCCGGCTCGCCCGACGAGCGTGATGTCTATCGGCGCTTCCGCCAGCAGCTAGGCCAGACCGTCTTGGTCGGCCTGGAGCTGCTCATGGCCGGCGACATCATCGGCACCGTCGCCGCTTTCCCAGCTTGACCCGCGTAGCGTCCTGGCCGCGATCGTCCTCATCCGCACCTTCCTGAGCTTCTCGCCGGAGGCCGGGACAAGCGGGCGATGGCCCTAGCAGGAGCGCGACATCGCTGCGCCTTCGTTGAAGAGCGCCGTACTTTCCCAAGGGAAGACCGACGCCCGCGATGAATTGTCGGCCGCGTCCGCGGGCCAGCTCCACGGGCCAGCTCCTCGGGGCGGCACTCCGCGCGGCAAGAGAGCAGCTGCCTCGTACAGTATTGCCTAGTCGCCACCGGCCAGGTTGATCCGTGGGGGACCGCGGTTCAGTCGGGAGGCCGACCGCAACGCCGTCCTCGGGCGCGCTCGGTTATTCGTGCAGGTCAGGCCGCCTGCTCTCCCAGCCCGGGCACAACTGCGCCTCACTTCGAAGGGAAGCCTGATGCTAGACAGCACGCAATCTTCGGACGGGGTCATCACCAAACCCAGCAGCAAGTCCGTCCTACAGACTATCGACGGACTGCGGCGTGTGATCGCGGATCGGGGCTTCACGGTGTTCAACGTCATCGATCACAGCGGCGTGGCCGAACGAGCTGGTGTGCAGATGCCCGACTCGAAACTCGTCATGTTTGGCAAGCCGAATGTGGGCGCGGCGGTGATGCTCGCAGCGCCGCTTGCTGCGTTGGATATCCCACTCAAGGTGTTGGTCTGGGAGGACAGGAACGGCGCGGTATCAGTGAGTTACAACTCGCCGGGGTTTCTGGCCGAGCGGCACCACCTCGAGGGTGCACTGCGTGCGCCCTTCGACGCAGTTGAGTCGATCGTTGAGGCACTACTTGATAAATAACTTGCGCTAATCCGAGCGGGCGACAGCCGCTCGGACCCCCTCGGGCGGAGGCCCGGAAATTCAGTGGGGTTGTGGACCCGCCGACCGCCTGCGCCAGGATTGGGTCGGCGACGTGACTAGCCTGCGCCGCCGCCATCGGCGCCGCGCCCGGCACGATGACGCCAATCGCAACGACGGCTGCGACCGAGTTGATGCTCGCCGAGGCCGGAACGCGCACATCGGCCGCGGCTCGCAGTCGAGGCCACCTCGCACCTGAAGCCGCGACGGCGCTGGTAGCAGCGGCCACAGTCAATGGCGCCGACTCGGGAGCGCGGGCCAGAGCCAGGTAGCCGCTGGTCGCGAGAAGCACGAACGGAATCATGCTGCTGGGATCCGTACCGAGCCCGCCGAAAAACCCGAAATCCTCGACCAGCACCCAGTCGGCCAGGCGCAGCAAACCGAATCCGATGAGCGCAGGGGCGGATCAGCCGTGGCCTGCCGCTGACGAACGCCGCGCCGATCATAGCCAACGCGACAACCGCGAAGAGATTGACCGCGAATCCATGCGCCTCGTCGAAGCCCGTGAACGCGGTGACCCAGGACGACAGCAGGTGTGGCTGCGGGGTCGGAGCCATCGAGGAGGTCATGGCCGCAAGAGTGCCCGGCTGGTGGTGGACTCGACCCTGCCAGAAGCCCCGGCCAGGCCAGGCCTGCAGGAACGCCATGCCGAGCAAGAAGACCCCGAGTCCGCCGACCAGCAGTCGGCCCAGGGGAGGTGAGTGCCAGGCCCGTTCTGGGAGCGCGATGAGCGCACCCGCCACGCTGTACAGCAGCACCGCGCCCGGCGCGCCGAAGAGCCACGTCAGCCCGGGCGCGAAGATCCCGCCGAACGACTCCCCGAAAACCAGACGACCAGGCCCCCCAACGCTGACATGCCCGGCCAGCCTGGACAGCGAGCCATGGGACGCGGCGAGCAGCCACAGGCCGATCCCGACCTGGATCCACACCGCCGAGGCGCCTGCCTGCAAAGGGTGAAAGGACCAGGCGGTGCCCGCCCAGTTGACGACCTATTGCACCCACGTCGGAGAGCTCGCGGCGATGGGCTCGATGACCTGGGACGGCAGCCCGATCGCCATCTTCGGCTGGGCTTGCAGGATCCCGTCGAACAGCCACACTATGCCGAGCCCGATCCGCAGCACCTGCCGCCAGGCGGGTTCTGCCACGGGCGGGGCTGTGTCCGCCGACGCCGCGGCAGGCTGCCCAACCATCCGCCGGCTCAGCCAGGCCAGCCCGATGAGTACGAAGATAAGCAGCGCGATCAGGCCCTGGTGCAGCAGCGCGGCCTTGAACGTGGCAACCACGGTCGGGTCGCTGACCTTGATGCCTGAGTTCATCCCGGGCACGCGGCAGCCTCCTCAGTAGCACCTTCGCCCGACCACAGATCGACTCGCGCGCCTGCGTCAGTCGCTGCCCCGTCAACGATCAGGTGGACCTAAGCACATGTTGGGGGGATTGTTAGCGGGATGACCACTACGCAGAACCTCAGCCTGCCGCCCGAGGAGTCCTGGCTACCCGGCCGCCTCCTCGGGCCGGTAGTGCTGTACGACTCCGATGTGCTGCACGTGGTTTTCGCGGATGGCGATGTCTACCCGGTCGGCATCCTCATGCACCTGACGGCCCGGTTCCATGACGTGCGGACCCTACGGGCGCAGCGGGAGGTCGGCCGGCAGGTCAGCGCCTTCCACCACGCCCCGGCCGACCATGACGGACCGCATCTGCGCTACCGCCGCCGCGACGCACAGGGGCAGGGGCAGGCAGCACAGCGTGATGACACAGGCCTGGAGGACGCGTTCCCTTGGGCACACCGCGGTGGGCGGGGCATATGGCGCCTGGGTTTCTGGATCGCCTGCGACGTCACCGGCGCGGCGCCGCTGGAGTACGTGCTGGACTGGCCCGCCCAGGCAGTCCACAGCGCCTTCGGCTTCACCCAGGAACAGATCGACGAGGCCCGGCGCGCAGCGCGCCAATTGTGGCCCGCGTACGCCGATGGCCAGGACCACGGCACCTACCCAGCAATCATCTAGCGTCCGCCCGAGGCTACGCCGGGCCCTGCGGGCCTCAGCGTCGTTCGTCATCGCGCTGGCGCGCTGTGGGTGCTCCACGTTGACCCCGCTGCCGCGGCGTACCGGGAACCGTGAGAACACTTCGCTCCGTCTTAGCGGTGAAGGCAAACTAGGTAACGGCTCGGGAGGGTGTTCGATGAAACGCGCGCTTGTAACCACGGCTGTCGCGATGATCCTGACCGTCCTGGCCGTGAGCACAGCGGGCTGCGGCGGCTCTGCTGTGGCCGGTGCCCCGGCGACCGTGCATGCGCCGACCAGCGACAGACCGGCCACGGACGCCGGACCCAAGGAGGCCGAAGTCTACGTACAGGTTCTGCGGAGGTACCTCAGCTCGCCCGCGGAGAACTCCTTCCCCGGACAGGCCTTCAAGACGGTCTACGTGCTTAACAAGGCTTATCCGGATGCCGCGGACCCTAGCGGGGGTCATGGGCGAGGAGCGCCTATCGTGCCGCAGACCCAGCGCCAGGTGACGGCGGGGCTGGCAGGAATGGCTCGCGTGATTTTCATCGCCGATCGGGGATCGGTGATTGAGGTGAGAGGCGGCTGCGGGCAAGTGAGGGACGGCGGAATCTTGATCACTCTCGGCCTGCCGGTCGGCCACGGCCACGAGGTGCAGGTCGGCATTAACGGCTTCGTCGCCTGCCTCGGTGCAACGTGGCTTACCTATGTTCTGCAGGATCAGCCTGGCGTCGGCTGGCGAGTGACAGGTACGACTGGCACTTCCGCGATCTCTTGACGTCCGTACGCAGTCCGAGCCAGCAGGCATGATCATGCCATCCCAAGAAGAGCGTCTGCTGTGCCAGCGGTGACACTGTCCGGTGCAGGTCTCCCGCGACCAGTTCGACGGCTAACGT
>DATIOU010000153.1:0-5956 GCA_035472835.1 Streptosporangiaceae bacterium
GCCGCGCGTAGACGGTTGAGGAGCGTAAGAGCTGCTTGTTGCCCATTCGGGAACTGGTCGCCCGGATCCCAGCGCCACGCGGCGACCATGGCAAGAACAAGGGCTCGGGACTCGCTGACCAGTTCTTTATCAGCGTTCGCATAGCGCTCGCTCACATCTTCCGGGACATGGGCGAGATCGAACTCGACGGGCCCACGGCAGCACGTCTCGAGATCGATGAACAACAGTCCTGACTTCGTACTGAGCACGTTGCCTGGGTGCGGCTCGCCGTGCAATAGCTGCTCGGCAGGGCCGCGGTCAACGATCGCTTGTCGCCGGCTCCGAAGCGTATTGATGAGAAGCTCCCGATCCGCGCCGGCAAGCCCCGCAGTGAGGTTACTGCTCTCCACAAGGTGCAAAGCCGCTTCCACTCGGTCCGTGAAGCGCGGCGTCCTGACATCGAGCTCGCGCATGCCGGCATGCAGTCGCTCGAGCGCATCCGCATAGTCGGATGGTGAGACCTGCCGAGGCGTCACAGGTTCGTAGTAGGTCCACAGCGTGACGGCGAAGCCATCACGCTCATAGACGCGCGGCGGTACTCGCGGTTCCAAAGCAGCCACGGGGCTCTCGGTCGCAGCGAGCCGCTGGGCAAGTCCGATCTCAAACTGCGCTACCTGATGCGCTATTGGCGCGACTCGGGCAAGGACGTCACAAGGCAGCAGGCGCACAGTGAGCTTGTTCGAATCGTGAACAACGATCGCGTCGTCGACAGGCAGGCCAACCGCCGAGGCGGTCGACATGGCCGCAGCCAGCGCGCGCTGAATCTCAGATGGGCGCATCCAGCTGATTGTCTCAGCCCTGCCGACCTCCTTATGTAAGGAGCGTGCAGGGAGACACTGCCAACGTGATGCCAGCCCTGGAGCGGGCTGTCTCATATGTCGCGCCGTGGGGATCCGGCGCGTGCATGAAGCGGGAGAACTCCTTCAGCGCCCGGTAATCGCTGTTGCGCGCGACGACGTAGACCACCGGGATGTTGTGCTGGGGCCTCCGGGAGCGGCTCGCGTGCAGGCAGTGGCGGCCGTCCGCCGCCCGGGATGCTGTCGGCGCGCCGCTTGACGGCTTCCGCCGGGTCGCCGATGAGGATATGTCCGACCGGGGCCCGGGCAGCCTCATCCGGGTCAGACGTGACTGCCCACAGTTCGGCGCCCGCGGGCAGGTAGTCGCCGTCGGCGAACTCGTGGTACATGAAAATCGGAGCGCCGAAGGCAACGATGAGGCCGTGCCCGTCGAAGTGGCTCGCGACTGCGGGGATGCTCGCGGGCAGAACGCCCCCGGAAGTTGGGGTCACCAGCGGCTCGGCCAGCTTCGGCGCGTCGACGTTGGTGAGGTAGGCCTTCAGCTCGGTGTCCTTGCGTGCCTGCTGGCCGGAGGTGACGATAACCAGGACATGCCCGGGTCGGGTGTTGATCAAGTTCCCCATCGCGTTGCCCATGCCCGCCGCGGCGTGCAGGTTCACCAGCGCGGGCTTGCCCGTGGCCTGAGCAAAGCCGTCCGCCATCCCGATCGCCGCGCCCTCCTGCACCGCCAGGATGTAACGGGAGTCGTCCGGGAAGTATTCAAGCAGTGGCAGCTCGTTAGATCCGGGATCGCGACGAAGGAGCGTCCGCGGTTCGAGGCGTTGATGGAGGCCACGTACTCCTCCAGGTACTCCGCCTTCACCGCGGCAAGCACACCACCCCAACCCAACGAGTGTCCACAGTGGAGGGATATGGCCACGAGCCACACCACACCCAACAAGCGCGGTGGTGGGGTCGGTGGGCTGGTGGTCGCGGTAGCCGGATACGGCCGCCGGGTTGACGGAGGTGTTGACGGTGGCGCTACGGGGTTGATGTGGTGCCGCCGCGCAGGGTGTTGCCAGCGGGCACGATGGCGCGCCAAGGCGAACGCACGGTCATACTGCTGTGTGTCGTTGCGTCCGGGATGCGTCGCGCTGCAACGGCATCCGGGCATCGGCCAGCGTTGTCTGGTCCGCTTGGAGGTTGCGGATGATCAAGGCGCTGAGCTGCTGTCCGCAAGTTAGGTCCGGGCGGTGGCGAATCGAAGTGTCCGGGTTTACTTTGCGGTTTCCCGGTCGGGGTTTGATCGAACAGGCCGCCGTAGTCTTCCTGGCCCGCCGAGTTTGCGTTCGTGTGCGCCCGCAATTGGGTCACGCGCCGGCTCGAAAGGCCATGGCCAGCACGTACCTCGACGGACTCGAATCTCTTCATGCCGCGCAGCCCGCGATGCGGGTGGGTGGTACTTGACTAAGGTCGTCCCACAGCGAATTATGACGTGATGGCGACATCCAAGCCACCGAGCACCCGGCGCTATCAGTCGGATCAGCGCGCCACTCAAGCGCGCGAGACGCGTGAGCGCGTCCTCGCCTCGGCGACGGCCGTATTCCTGCGCCGAGGATTCAGCGCCGCCACGATCCGCGAGGTCGCCGCCGACGCCGACGTGTCGGTAGCCACGGTGGAGGCGCTGGCGGGTACCAAGACGCGGCTACTCAAAGCAGCGATCGACGTGGCCATCGCTGGCGACGACGAACCGGTCGCAGTCCTGGCCCGTCCATGGGCGGCCAAGGCCATGGCGGCAACCTCGGCGCGCGAGTTCTTGTCGATGACCGCCGAGGTCATCAGCGCGACACTATGCCGCTCGGCCGGCCTGATCCTGGCGGTATTCGAAGGATCGGCAAAGGATCCCGCGTTGGCCGCGCTAACCCAGGACATGGTCGCTCAACGCGCGGCGACAGCGTCATGGATCGTCGAGCGACTCGACCAGCTTGGCGCACTACGCGCGGGACTGGATTACGACGAGGCCGTCGATACGGTCTGGATGCTGATGGACCCGGCGATCTTCGATCGCCTCACGCGCTTGCGCAACTGGCCCCCTGCCGCCTACGAACGCTGGATCGCCACGTCGCTCGGTCGACTACTGACCAAAGAACACTGACCGGCACAGCACCGTGTAGCCGCAGGCTGTACAAACCGAAAGGAATGATCCGTATGACGTCATCGGCATCCGGCCCCCAACTCCCCACCGTCACCCCGAGGCTCCTCGTCACAGACGGAGCTGCGGCCATCGAGTTTTACAAGAACGCCTTCAACGCCCAGGAACCCGGCGAGCGGTATACGGACCCAGACGGTCACCTAATCCACGCCGAAATCCAGATCGGCAACGCCATCGTGGCGCTCAGCGACGACGACGAGGACTCACCGGAACACCTGGGCGGTCGAGTCACCGCGATCATGGAAACGCAATGGCCGGATGTAGACCTCGCGTGGCAGCGTGCGCTCGCATCCGGAGCTGAGATCATTTTTCCGCTGGCTGACCAGTTCTACGGGCAGCGCAGCGGCCGGCTACGCGACCCCTTCGGACAGCAGTGGATCCTCAGCCAACCCATCAGCCGCAAGGTAAGTCCGGACCTCGCAAGATCACCCGCAAAGTAAGTCCGGACACCGCAACTTTCACGCAGAACAGATGCCGCACCAGGGGCACTGTCTCGGCTCCGCGCTCGCGCAAACTTGATCAGCGCGCTGGCATCTCCCGCATCGGCGGCGCGTCGTGCCAAGGCGTCGGCTCCCTTACAGTCCCCGGCCTCCCACCGCATCTCGGCGAGTCTGGTCAACGCATCGGCGTTCCCCGCATCGGCGAAGCGCTGGTAGAGCGTCTCGGCTCCCCGCCGGTCCCCGGCATCCTGCCGCCTCGCGGCGAGGATGACCAGCGCGTCGGTGTCCCCGACATCCGCGGCGTGTTGAACCAAGGCGTCCGCTCCCCGCCAGTCCTCGGCCTGTTCCCGTATCGCGACGAGTCTGGTCAGCGCGAAAGTGTTCCCAGAGCCTGTGGCGCGCTGGTAGAGCACCTCAGCTTCCTGCTGATCCCCAACCTGCCGCCGCATCTCGGCGAGGATGACCAGCGCGTCGGTGTCCCCGGCGTCGACGGCACGCCGGTAGAGTTTCTCGGCTCCGTGCAGGTCCCCGCTCTCCCAGTGCATCTCTTGTCCGCCCGGCTCATGACCGCACCTCCTCATGCAGCGAGGACAGGTAGGCCGTGACCTGCGCGGCGTGGTCGGCTTCGGCCGTGTCGGCCAGCTCGGACAGGAATCGGCCCAGCTTGCCGGCCCCCTCCGGGGTCAACTCGACCACGCCGCGTACCGGCGTCCAGTCGTGTTCTAGCCCGGCGAACTCGACCGCCACGTACGGCGCGGTCAGCCATCGGGCGTGTGCCTGTACCAGGCTGGCGGTCACGTCCAGGCGGCCCAACAGCATGTCGGCCGTCAGCGTGGCCGGCGTACTGCGGTGCGCCTGCCCGGTCCTCGCGGCCGGGGTCGCGGTGCACCGCGCACGGTCGCACCACGACGGGTGTTCGACCGTACCGGTTGCGGTAGACGTCCGCTGACCAGCGGAAACGTCGTCAAGATTCTTCTGGCTTCTTACGTTCACTGACTACGGTGAAGAGCCAGACCGCCCGCGCCCTGGCCACCCTCCGCCGTCAGCTTGAGGCCGGCGCCAAGGCTCAACCGCGCCGAGGCGCCGCGATCCCTGCCGAGAGCGCTGTTGAGGAGGCGATATGACGCCGCTCGAAGACCAGATTCGAGACCTGTACCGGCAGGTGACCGAGGCCGAGCCGCCGCCGCCCAGAGTCAGCATCGCCGAGGCGCTGCGCCGGGGCCGGTTGCTGCGTCGCCGGAGACGGTTCTCAGCGGCGGCCGCGCCGGTCGTGGCCGCAGCGGCCGTGGCCGGGATCGCGCTGGCAGCCACGCTGCCGGCGCATTATCACCGCGTGGCGCCGGCTCGGCCCCCGATTGCTAATCCGGCCCCGCTGCCCGGTCAGTTTGATCCACTGGCGGTCAACATGTCCTTCGGCTGGCTCCCGCCGGGTGAAGCAGCCGTAATCGGCGCTACTGGCATGGTTAACGGCTCGCTCAGCGTAAACCAGGTTCGCAATCCGAGTAGGTCCCAAAGCCCGAACGCCAACAGCCGCTGGCGGCTATCGGATTTCGCCCGGGACATCTGCACGTTCGATAGCGGGCACCGCCGTCTGTCGTGTAACGGGCAGTTCTCTCTCTCGGGCCATGCCCCCGATATTGACGGCCATCGCGCGTTCTGGGAGTCCGGCTACTGGCCACATCAGGCTCTGGTCTGGACGTACGCGCCCGGATACTGGGCCGAACTGACCAGCACCGCGGGCTTCCAGCAGTCAGATCAGACCCTGCTGCGAATCGCCCGCAGCGCGATCATCGGCGCGGACGCCACCCAGCCGGTTAAGTTCGCCGTGCAGCTGACCGGCGTGCCGTCCGGCTGGCGCATCGGCTCCACTTTTGTGACGCGCATTAGCGGCAGCTGGCTCGCGCAGGTCTCGACGGTGACGACCGGCAAGAGAGTGCTTTGGGCCGATGCCAGCTGGCCCAGTAACGGCCTGCCTCAAGTGACGACTTACGTCGGAGACGCCGCCTTCTCAGCCTCGGGCGTGTCGAGCAAGGGCAGCTGCAGCCAATTCTTCGGCTACCCGATACAGCGCAGGATCAAGATCAACGGCTATCAAGTCGAGACGTTCACTCGCACTTTCGGTCGCCACGCGATCACGCCCCCCTTTTCCGTGCTCTGCGCCCCCCACGCCGATGGACTGCTGGTGTCTGAATTGCTGAGTGGCTGGCACGCCCGACTCTCTGTCACAACACTCTTCCAGCACATGAGATTGCTCGGACCCAAGCCGTCAGCATGGACGACCCGGCCGATCAGCTGATGCCAGTCGGCCACGCCCGCAGGCGGCCTGTCACGGGCTTCCGAGATCGGAGGCAATCGTGCTTCCCGGTCCTCATTGATCAGGGATATCACGGATGTTTACGAACAAAATGTCCCCGACCGGGCACGCTAACAATGAGGCCCTCGCCCTCGAGGATGGACAGTGCGCGCGCCGCTACGCGATGAGACACGCC
>DATIOU010000154.1:0-14194 GCA_035472835.1 Streptosporangiaceae bacterium
GCTGGCGACGCCCGGGTGCTGCTGACGGAAAGGATGGGGAACGGGGCCGACTGGAGCCAGTCTCCCGACGACGACCTCGGTGCGGGTGGTGACTCGAGGTGAAGCGGCTCTGCGCGACGGTACTGATCTTTGAGGCCATTGTCATCGGCCTCGCGATTCCGGTGGCCGTGCACATCGATCACCTCGCGCCGCACGCCGCCGCGCTGACGGGCGGGATCGCGGCCGGCGCGGCGGTAGTGCTGGCCGCACTGGCGCGCCGCCTTATACGCGTCACGTTGTTCGGCGGCAGCTTGCTCCAGGTGTTCGTCATTGCGTCTGGCGCGGTCGTGCCGGCGATGTACTTTCTGGGCGGCATTTTCGCGGCATTGTGGACTGTCGGAATCTGGCTCGGCTATCGGGTCGAGCACGCCGCGGGTCATTAGTTGCAAAAGCGCTGACAAACCCGAGCGCCCTGCCGGGAAGGCCGGCCAGCCGACTTGTACGCTTAGCATTCGCGGGCTGTTGCGTGCGCTATCGGCATTACCGCGCGCTAACAGCCGGTCGCTGATGGTGGCAATCTCGGGGGAAATGCCGGATCGGCCGCAGCCAGGTACGGGTCGCTGCGAGTTACCGCTACAGGCCGGGGTAGCGTCGTTTTCAGCGCCCGCACGGTGTCCGACAAGTTCAGAACTACCTGGCTGGAAGGTTCTACTTCTCGATGAGCAACGCGATGGCGATTCTTGGCCGTGACATGGCTGTTGATCTCGGCACAGCGAACACACTCGTGTACGTCCGCGGCCGCGGGATCGTGCTGAACGAACCGTCCGTCGTCGCGCTGAATACCAACACCGGCCAGATCGTCGCCGTCGGCGTCGAAGCCAAGCGGATGATCGGCCGGACGCCAGGCAACATCATCGCGGTCCGCCCGCTGAAGGACGGCGTCATCGCGGATTTCGACGTGACCGAGCGGATGCTGCGCTACTTCATCCAGAAAGTGCACAGGCGTAGCTACATGGCCAAGCCGCGGATCGTCGTGGCGGTGCCGAGCGGTATCACCGGTGTCGAGCAGAGCGCCGTCAAGGAAGCAGGCCATCAGGCCGGCGCCCGTCGCGTGTACATCATCGAGGAGCCGATGGCCGCCGCCATCGGCGCAGGCCTGCCGGTCAACGAGCCGACCGGCAACATGGTCGTCGACATCGGCGGCGGCACCACAGAGGTGGCCGTCATCTCGCTCGGCGGCATCGTGACTTCGCAGTCGATCCGCGTCGGCGGCGACGAACTCGATCAGGCCATCATCAACTTCGGCAAGAAGGAGTACTCGCTCATGCTCGGCGAGCGCACCGCCGAAGAGATCAAGATCTCGCTTGGCTCCGCGTATCCAGCCACCGACGAGCCGAACGCCGAGATCCGGGGCCGCGACCTGGTGAGCGGGCTGCCAAAGACGATCGTCATCTCCGCCGAGGAGATCAGGCGGGCGATGGAGGAGCCGCTCAGCGTGATCATTGACGCGGTCAAGACGACACTCGACAAGTGCCCGCCTGAGCTCGCCGGCGACGTCATGGACCGCGGGATCGCGCTCACCGGCGGCGGTGCCCTGCTGCGCGGGCTCGACGAACGGCTCCGCGAGGAGACGGGCATGCCGATCCACCTGACGGACAATCCGCTCGACTCGGTGGCGCTCGGCACCGGCAAGTGCGTGGAGGACTTCGACACCTTGCAGCAGGTCCTGGTACCTGAAGCTAGACGCTAGCCAGGCCGCGCGGGGCCCCGAGTCCCATCCGGCAACAGGTGGCGTGACCGGCGGCGGCAGGCGAGGTGATCGGAATGCGGGACACGCGGCGGACCCGCGTGGTGCTCTTCGTGCTGCTGATAGCGGCGCTGGGACTCATCGCGCTGAGCTACACGAACGGCTCTAGCTCCGCGTTGCGCGATGCGCGCGCGGCAGGCAGCACCGTGTTCGGCGGCGCCGAGCACGGGGCTAAGTCGGTCAGCGACGTCCTGGGCACGTCGGGCGGGTCGTCGTCCCAAGTGGCCACCTTGCAGAAAGAGGTGCTGCAGCTCCGGGCCGACCTGAGCGAGGCCCGGCTGAGCAAAGCCGACTACGCCGAGCTGCGCAAGATGCTGCTCATAGCGGGCGCCGGGCGGTACAAGGTTCTCGCGGCGAGCGTGATCGCAGCCGGCCTGGGCTACCAGCAGACGGTGACGCTGGACGTCGGCAGCGCTGACGGCGTGCGGCCGCAGGAAACAGTGCTGAACGGCGAGGGCCTCGTCGGGTACGTCACGTCGGTGTCGTCGACGACCTGCACCGTCTCGCTGGCCACTGACGGCGCCTCGGTAGTGGGCGTCGCTGTAGCTCCGAGCGGCCAGCTGGGCTGGGTCACGGGCCCCGGCAAGGTGGTTTCGGGGAGCGGTCTCATGCACTTGACGATGCTGAATTCGGCCGCCGTACTGAAGGCCGGCGATCAGCTCGTCACGGCCGCGTCCGTTAACGACAAGCCGTATGTGCCCGGCGTGCCGGTGGGCATCGTCACCAAGCTCGTCGTCACGAACGGATCGCTGACCGCGGCCGCGCTCGTCCGGCCTTACGTTGACTTTGGCGCCCTCAGCGTCGTCGGCGTAGTCATCGTGCCGCCCGGTCACGACCCGAGGTTCGCCGCCGTGCCGCCGCTGCCGCACCCGGGCCCGACGGTGACGGTGACGGTCACGGCCAAGCCGGGAAGCCACCGGCCCGGCGGCACGCCGAGTCCTACGC
Organism: Streptosporangiaceae bacterium; assembly: GCA_035472835.1. Taxonomy (GTDB): domain Bacteria; phylum Actinomycetota; class Actinomycetes; order Streptosporangiales; family Streptosporangiaceae; genus JAJYUU01. Next base: position 2,732 of record DATIOU010000154.1, read on the forward strand.
CGAGCCCCTGACATGCGCAGGGTATGGCTCGCCCCGCTTTTGGTAGCGGTCGCGCTCATCCTTCAGCTCACCGTCATCGACGGCCTGCACTTGCCCCGCGGCGGTGAGCCGGACTTGGTGCTGGTGCTCGTCGTAGCCCTGGCGATGGCCGGCGGACCAGTGCCGGGAATGGTCACTGGGTTCGCGGCCGGGTTCTGTGTGGACATAGCACCGCCAGGTGCTCCGTTTATCGGGCAGTATGCACTCGTCTTCTGCCTGGCCGGGTGGGCCGCGGGCAGCCTGGGCCGTCGCACCAGGCGCTCCCCGCTGCGCGCGATCGCGGTAGCCGCCGTCGTGATCGCGGGCGCCGAGCTGCTGGTCGTGGTCATCGGTAAGGCGCTCGGGCCAGATCAGGTGTCTGTCGCGGAGATACGCCAGTTCCTGCCGATCACGATCGCCTATGACTTGGTGATCTGCCCGTTCGTCCTATATCTGGTCATACTGGCCGCGACCAGCGGGGCCGGCCGCGGCGTGGCTGACTCGGTGCTGGCGGGGACGGGGATGCTGAGCGTGCCAGCCCGGTCGAAGGCGGCCCGCAAGCGGCGAACGCACGAGCCGCGACTGAACCCGGCAGCCGCCAGTTCTCGCGACGGCTGGGTCGGTGGTGGTCCCGGCAGGCACCCCGGCGGCAAGCGCTCAGCGCGCCGCGGCACCCGGCTGCATCCCGGTGCGGGCGTGCCCGGCTCGGCCTCGGGTTACGCAGCCGAGGCCCGCCTTCCGGTCCGCCCGGTGAAGCTGAGGTTGTCGGCCGGCGCCCGCGGCACGCGCGCGATCGGCAGCGTAGTCGGCGGCGCAGTCGGCGGTGCGGAGGGGCGGCGCTGGCAGCCTGGCCGGCATCCGGGCTTGCAAGCCGGTGCGGGTCATCAGATCCGCTTCCGCGGGGAGCGCGGCGGCGCGGCGGCGCGGCAGCACGCACCCGCAGCTCCTGGCCCGAGGCCGCTGCGCATCGACTTCCGCGGCCGGCTCGGCGGGTCCGTGGCGCGATCGCACGCGCCTACCGGTCCAAGGCGAAGGCCGCTGAGGATTAACTTCGGCGCGCACAGCGGGGCCAGCATCGGGGACGGCCAGGGCGCAAGCTGGCGCGCCGCGCCGAAGCGGCCGAGCCCGGCCGTACCCCGGCTGCGGATGGGCGCCAGCCGCTCGGCGCTGACGCCCGCCGCTTCTATCGCCCTGACCAGATCTGTACCGACTCTGCATTTCCGGACGGTCCCGCGGCCGATCGCGCGCCGGGCAGTCGCTGCGCCCAAGTTCCGGCGGCGGTCTGGCCCGCTGCGCGCATCGGCGCTAACGACCGGGCTGGTCGCGGGCGGGGCACTAGAGCAGAGCACGTTCCGGGCCCGCAGGACAGCAATCGGCCCGGCGCGGCTGCGGCTATCCGGCCGTGGGCACGGCCAGGGCATGCTCGGCGGCTCGGGCGTAAGCACGCTGCGGCGACCGCCAGCCAGGGCCCGCAAGCAGCCACGATTCGGCTACGGCCGCCGGTCGCTGCTGAGGTTTCTGAGCGGGCGACGCCGGAGCGGTCGGTGGCTCACGAAGATGCGAGCGGGTTGCCGGTCAGGCCCGGGTCTGATCGGCAAGCGGACGGGGGGACTACGGTGATTCCGGCCTCAAGGCGCCGGCTCGTTAGCGTCATGGTTATCGTGGCGGGCCTGCTCGCCGTGCTCGGCTTCCGGTTGTGGAACCTTCAGGTACAGACCCGGGCCGGCTACCTGGCGATGGCGCGCCAGGAGCTAGTCAGGTCGGTCGTCGAGCCATCGGTCCGCGGGAACATCTTCGATGACACCGGCCAGCCGATGGTCTCGAACCAGTCCGCGCTGGTGGTGGCCGTCAACATGGTGACGCTGTCACAGCAGCCGGGCGGGCCCGGACCTGTGCTTGCCCGGCTCGCCAGCCTGCTGCATATAAGCCCCAAGGTGATGCAGGAGCGAGTGCGGCTGTGCACGGTGGGCGTTCCTCAGCCGTGCTGGCAGGGTTCGCCGTACCAGCCGATCCCGGTCGCACAGAATGTGACGGACGGGGTCGCGCTCCAGATCCTGGAAAACAAGACCGCCTACCCGGGCGTCACCGCCGACATCCAGCCGGTCATCCAGTACAACCAGCCCGTCGGCACGGCCGCCGCGCAGATGCTCGGCTACCTCCAGCCGATCACGGCGCAAGAGCTGCAGCGGCTGCGCGTCCCGGTGACCGGGTTCTCGGGCGATGACCTCGTCGGCCAGTCCGGCCTCGAGGCGCAATACGACAAGCAGCTACGCGGCACCACCGGCGTCGCCGAGGTCGCGGTGAACGCGGCTGGCCAGGTGACGTCGACGATCAAGAACATTAAGCCCGTGGCCGGGAACAACCTGGTGACCAGCATCAACAGCAAGCTGCAGATCGCAACGCAGAACATCCTGGCCAACGCCGTCCAGGCGGCGCAGGCTGCCAATCCTGGCGCGACTACCGGCGCAGCCGTGGTGATGACGACCACGGGCCACGTGCTGGCGATGGCGAGCTACCCGTCATACGACCCCAGCATCTGGAGCGGCGGGATCTCTCAGCGGCAGTTCAATCACCTGTTCGGCACCGCTAACGGCGAGCCGATCCTGGAGCGGGCTACCCAGGGCCAGTACGCCCCGGGGTCCACGTGGAAGGTCACCACGCTGACCGCCGGCATCAAGTTCGGCGACCCGCTCTACGGCTCGTACGACTGTCCCGGCGCGACAGTTGTCGGCGGCCACACGTTCAACAACGACTTCGGCAACAGCGGCCCCATGTCGCTGTACGAGGCGCTGGTGCGATCCTGCGACACGGTCTTCTACAACATGGGCTACCAGATCTACCAGCGCGACCATCCCAGCCTCAACACGGTGACGAGCCCCAGGTTCCCCGTCCAGTTCGAGCAGCAGGTCGAGATGGACTGGGGGTTCGGCAAGTACACCGGGATTGACCTGCCGGGGGAGAGCAGGGGCACGATTCCGACCAGGGAGTGGCTGTACTACTTCTGGAAGGACAACGCCCACGCTGGCCAGAACTGGTGTAAGTACGGCCGGGCGAACGGCGACTACATACAGCAGATCGAGTACGACGACTGCCACTATGGCAACGTCTGGACGCCCGGCCAGGCCATCATCGGCTCGATCGGCCAGGGCTACATCGCCGTCACGCCGCTCCAGCTCGCCACGGGGTACGCGGCGCTGGCGAACGGCGGCACCCTGTACAGCCCGCGCATCGGCGCTGAGCTGCTGAGCCCGACCGGACAGGTCGTGCAGAAGATCACTCCGCCGGTGGCCGGTCACCTGCCAGCTTCCGGGGCTACGCTCGCCTACGTCCGCAACGCGCTCCGGGGCGTGGTTACGGCCGGGACCGCGGCCGGAACCTTCGGCGGCTTCCCGCTCGGCAAGACGTGCGTGGCGGGCAAGACCGGAACCGCGGAGGTGTTCGGCAAGAGCGCGACGTCGGTATTCGCCTCGTTCGCGCCGTGCAACAACCCAAAGTACGTCGCCGTCGTGATGATCCCTGACTCGGGCTTCGGCGCCGACGTCTCCGGGCCTGCGGTGCGGCGGATCTGGGACGCGCTCTATGGCTACGAAGGGGCCAAGGCGGCGCTGCCCGGCGGCAACGTGCCGCCGCTGCCGCACGTCACGAGCGGCGGCACGATAGTTCGCACGGCGGCGTCGCAGCTGAGCGCCGGCTTCCCCGGCCCGCTGCATGCGGCCGCGGTGGCGGCGCCGATGTGGCTGGCCGATACCAGGGCTGGCGGCCGGCCGGCTGGGCGGCGCGGATGAGCACCACCCAGGGGCGGAAGGGGCCAGCGCTCCCGCCCAGGAAGGGCAGGCGCTTCTTTGAGACGCCCACGGCTGCGCTGCCTGGTTCGGCGAACTACCGCAGCCTCGCGCCGGTCCGGCTGGATGGGCGCAGCGCCCGCCAACTTGGCATCCGTATCGGCGGCGGCATGGGGCGGGAGCCGCCCGGCTGGCTGTCGCGGCTGCTGCGGCGGATCTTCGGCAAGGGCTCGCCGCTGCGCAGGCTCGACTGGATTCTCATCGCCGCGGTCCTCGGGCTGAGCCTGATCGGCACCGTGCTGGTATGGGCGGCCACCGCCACCACCGGCCCGTCCGGGTCGGACCCGTTCCTGACCAAGCAGCTGCTGAACGTCGCCATCGGGATCGTGCTCATGGCCGGCGTCAGCATGCTGGACTACCGCCAGCTGCGCCTGTACTCGCCGATCGTGCTCGGGGTGTCCTGCCTGGGCCTGCTCGCTGTGCTGACGCCGTTCGGGACCATCGTCAACGGCGCGCGATCGTGGATCTCGCTACCCGGCGGGTTCCAGATCGAGCCGTCGGAGTACGCCAAGCTCTCCCTGATCCTGGTCACCGCCATCATCCTGGGCGAGATCTCGCCAGGTCAGGTCAGGCCGACTCCCCGGGCGCTGCTCATCGCCCTCGGCTGCGCGGCTGTGCCGCTGGTGCTCGTCGTGGCCGAGCCTGACCTGGGCGTGGTCATGCTGATGATCGCGATGCTGATCGGGCTGATCGCCTTGTCCGGGGTGAAGCTGCGCTGGCTGATCGCCATGGTGACGGCCGGGGTGCTCGGCGTCGCCGCGGTCATCAACCTGCACCTGCTGAAGGCGTATCAGGCCAGCAGGCTGACAGCGTTCTTGCACCCGTCGGCCGACCCGCGCGGCACTGGCTACAGCGCGCGCCAGTCCACGATCGCCATCGCCTCTGGCGGCCTGACCGGTCACGGCCTGTTCCATGGCCAGCTCATCGCCGGCGGTTTCGTGCCCGAGCAGCACACCGACTTCATCTTCGCGGTCGCCGGCAACGAGCTCGGCTTCGCCGGGGAACTGGTCATCATCGGGCTGCTGGCCGTCTTGCTGCTGCGGGCCTTCCGTATCGCCGCCAAGGCCGACGACCAGTTCGGCATGCTGGTCGCCTCCGGCATCGGGATCTGGTTCGGCGTCCAGTCTTTCATCAACATCGGCATGACGATCGGCATCATGCCGGTGACCGGCTTGCCCCTGCCGTTCGTCTCCTACGGCGGCTCAGCCATGTTCGCCGACATGATCGCCATTGGCTGCCTGCAGGCGGTCTACCGCCACCGAAACGTGTTCAGCGACAGCTAGCGGGCCCCCGTCGCGGCCAGATCCCGCTCCTGCGCGAGCTGGAGGGCTACGTCGATGATCATGTCTTCCTGCCCGCCGACGTAACCGAGCTCGCCGACGCGCTGAAGTATCTCGTGCGCGGGCACGCCGTACCGCTCGGCCGCACGCTCGGCGTGCAGCAGGAAGCTGCTGTACACGCCGACCCAGCCCTGCACGATCGCGGTTCGGTCCATCTTCGGCCAGCGCGGCAGGAACGGCCGGACCACTTCCTCGGCGGCGGCGAGCACGCCGCCGACATCGACGCCGGTGTGCACGCCCAGGTGGTCGAAGGTCGCCGCGAGCACCTCGGTCGGCGAGTTCCCGGCCCCGGCGCCGAGTGCGCAAAGCGCCCCGTCGATCTGGCGAGCACCGTGCTGGAAGGCCAGCACCGAATTGGCCACGCCGAGCGACAGGTTCTGGTGCCCGTGGAAACCGACCTCGGCGTCGGAGCCGATCTCGGCGACCATGGCCTGCACCCGCTCTTGCGCGTCGCCGAGAACCAGCGCGCCCGCCGAGTCGACGCAGTAGACGCACTGCGCGCCGGCGTCGACCATGATCCTCGCCTGCCTGGCGAGCTCGGCGGGCGACGTCCGGTGCGCCATCATCAGGAACCCGACCGTCTCCATGCCTAGGTCGCGCGCCAGCCCGAAGTGCTGGATCGATACGTCGGCCTCGGTGCAATGCGTCGCGATCCTGGCCACCGCGGCACCGGCCGCGCGCGCGCCGCGCAGGTCATCTTTGGTGCCAATGCCCGGCACGAGCAAGACAGCGATCGCCGCCTGCGTTGCCTCCTGGACGCCGGCCTTGATCAGCTCCAGCTCGTCCTCGCGCGAGAAGCCGTAGTTGAACGACGAGCCGCCTAGGCCGTCGCCGTGCGTTACCTCGATCACGGCAACGCCAGCACTGTCCAGCGCGTGCACGGTAGCCCGCACCTGCTCCTCGGTGAACTGGTGCGCCATAGCGTGACTACCGTCGCGCAGCGTGGTGTCGGTAAGCCGTACTTGCCGGTCGGCGCCGATCAGCCCGATCATGCCGTCACCGCGCCCGTGATTGTCGCACCGGTTGCCGCTGCGCGCCGCTGAGCGATGACGTCGCCGACCCTGGCGGCGGCCGCGGTCATTATGTCGAGGTTGCCCGCGTACTCCGGGAGGTAGTCGCCGCCACCGCGGACCTCGACGAACACCGCGACCCTGGCGTTGCCGCGCCAGCTGTCTCGCGCGTCGTCGTACTGCGGATCGGCGCGCAGCGTGTAGCCGGGTACGTACTGCTGCACCTCGGCGATGCGCGCCAGGATCGACGCGGTGATGGCGTCCCGGTCGGCGTCCGCGGGTATCGCGCAGAAGATTGTGTCCCGCATGATCATTGGCGGCTCCACTGGGTTGAGCACGATGATCGCCTTGCCGCGCTGCGCGCCACCGACCTTCTCCACGGCCTTGGACGTGGTGTGCGTGAACTCGTCGATATTCGCCCTGGTGCCAGGTCCCGCCGACTTGGACGCGACGGATGCGACGATCTCCGCATAGGGAACGGGGACGACGGTCGATACCGCGTGCACGATGGGCACGGTGGCTTGGGCGCCACAGCTGATCATGTTGATGTTCGCGGCATCGATGTGCTCGAGCAGGTTGACGGGCGGGCACACCAGCGGGCCCAGCGCGGCCGGCGTCAGGTCAATCGCGGTGATGCCGGCCTCGGCGTAGCGCGGCGCGTTCGCCCGGTGCGCCGCGGCCGACGTGGCCTCGAACACGAGGTCCGGCAGCGGGTCCTGGTTCACCAGCCAGTCGACGCCATCGGCGGAGGCCGCGATGCCCAGCTGCCGGGCTCGGGCCAGCCCCGCGGACTCGATGACGCCGACGACGTAACCAACATCGAGGTAATCGCTGCGCTGGAGCTTCGCCAACAGGTCGGTGCCGATATTGCCTGGACCGACGATCGCTGCCAGCGTCCGTGGGCCGCTCATGCCTGTGTCACTTTCCGGATGCCCTCCTGCTCGGCCAAATTGGGCCATGCCACGTAGTTTGTCGCACAGCGCTTGAGTTATCGACCCTTAGCCCCCTACGGTTCCAGAGACTGAACGGAGGCACGTAAATGCCGCTTACGGACGTGTCCGGGAAGGCGATGGCGCTCTATGAGGCGCGCCGGGACCGGCGTGCGATCGATCCGTTCACCGACGCTGATCCGGACCTGGGCATGGCGGACGGCTACGCGATCGCCAAGCAGCTCACCAGCATGCTGGTGAGCGACGGTGACACGGTCATCGGATACAAGGTCGGGCTCACGTCCAAGCCCATGCAGCAGCTGATCGGAGTGGACTCTCCCGATCACGGTCCGGTCCTCGGCTCCACTGTGTACAACGATAGCGCCGCCGTCTCGCTCAGCCGCTTCATCCAGCCCAAGATCGAGGCCGAGATCGCGTTCATGCTCGGTGCCGCGCTGCGCGGTCCGGGCGTCACCGTGCTGGCGGCGCGGCAGGCCATCGCGGGCATGGTCGCCGCGATGGAGATCGTCGACTCTCGGTTCGCCGACTGGCGGATCCGGCTCGCCGACACGGTCGCTGACCTCGCGTCCAACGGCGCTGTCGCCCTGTCGAGCCGGGTGGTGCCGCTAGACGGCCTGGATCCGCGCCTTATCGGCATGGTGCTGACCAACCGCGGTGAGCTCATCGACACCGGAGCCGGCGCGGCGGCCCTCGGCGACCCGATTGCGGTGGTGGCCTGGCTGGCGAACACGCTCGGCGAGATTGGCGCCGGGCTCGAGGCCGGACAGCTCGTCATGACCGGGGCCTTGCATGCCGCCGTCACGATGCAGGTCGGCGATGTCTATCGGGCCGAGTTCGACCGGCTCGGGCCGGTAACCATCCGCGTCGTCGACTAAGGAGCCGATCAGGCGGTGGCCGTCGACACCGAGCAGATCGCCGCCCGGCTCCCGAAAGCCAAAGCCGTCCCGGTGGCCATTGAGCCATTCTCGGCCGTCTCGGGGGAGAGCCTCCTGAAACTCCAGGGCGGTCTATATCGCATCGGCGGTCGTGGTCGGCCCGTCAGTGGCGTCGGCTGCTGGCTGTGAATCACGTCCGATTTGGACTTTGAGGCGACGCTACCCAGTCGTTGGGACCGGGTAATGTCGGGGCGCGTTTCCCCTAGACAACCAAAGACCCCCCGTATTTGTTGGAGCAATTCCCCCTGTGCGCCTCCGCGTGGCCCTCGTGGCCTCCCTCGTCGCCGCCACGGTGCTGAGCCTGCTATTCGTACCGGCGGCCCGCGGGAAGCTCGCCGCCCTCGCCGCCCTCGGCGCGCGCGGGCACATCATGAGCGCGCTCGATTCCTCGTCGGCCAAGGACCGCGCCAACCTCCGGTCCCAGCCCGCGCCGCCGCTGCCCAGGCTCGCAGCCCCCGCCGATCCGGCCTCGATCAAGCCGTCGGTCAGTACTAGCTTCTTCGGCTGGGCCTTCCTCGACGAGTCGACCGGCGTGATTACCGGCTCCGCCAACATGGCTACCGGTACCAGCACCACTGAATCCATGGTCAAACCATGGATCGCCAGCGACTACCTGCGCCAACTCGACCAGCAGGGCCAGACGCCGACGGACGCGGCGCTCAGCGAATTGACCAAGATGATCATCCATAGTGACGACGACATCGCGGAGAAGTACTACGAGGCCGACGGCGGCAACGCAGTGATCCAGCGGCTGATCAGTATGTGCGGGCTGACCAACACCAAGATCTTCGCGTACTGGTGGTCGAAGACCGCGATGACGCCGCAGGACGCCGTCCGGTACGGCCGGTGCCTGGCCGACGGTGCGGCGGCCGGGAAGAAGTGGACCCGCTGGCTGCTGGACACGATGAAGCACGTCGAAGGCGGGGTGAAGGACCAGATCGGGGTGACCATGCAGGGCGGGCACTGGGGCATCATCGACGGCCTGCCGGCCAACCTAGCAGCGGACACCTCAATCAAGAACGGCTGGACCTACTATGGCGGCGACGGCTGGCACGTCAACTGCCTGGCCATCAACCCAGCGTGGGTGCTCAACGTCATGGTTCGCGTGCAGGGCAACGCGATCGTCCCGTCGGTACCGGCGAGCGTGTGCCAGTCCGTCGCCCAGCAACTGACAAACACCCCAGGCACCTGAGCCGCCATGCGTGCCCGAGGGCGCTGACTCGATGGGCGAGGCGGCGAGCGTCGTTGCGCCGACTCGGTTACTGATCATCGCCGTGGGCGATTGCTGCTCCTGCCGACGGGAGCGCGTCGGGTTCGCCCTGTACCTGGTAGAAGCCCTCGGGAGTCTTGGAGGCCTCGCAATCCCAGCTGATGTCGATGCCCATCGATCGGGCCTTGGCCGTGGCGGCGTGCAGCGATGTGTGTTTCGCGAAAGCCAGCTAGTGTGGGCGCTCACGTCGGAGCTCTCGCCCTCGCTGGCGCGGAACTCGATCACGTCCGCGACTGCCCGCGGATAGCTCGTCAGGTTGGCCTCGGATAGCCATGCTTGCAGGTACCGCGTCTCGACCCTCGCCATCAGTTCCTCGGCCGACGGCCCATCGGCCTGCTGGTATTCCTGCGCAATCAGTTCGACCATGCGTGCCACACCGGTCCGGGCGAGCCAGGCGCTCGCCTCCCCGTACTCCTCGTCGGAGATCTTGAACAGCAGGTAACCACGCGCGTCGTCTACCCCCCAGCTGGTGTTTCGGCGGATCGGCGCACCAGGACCGGGAAAAGAACGGCAGGCCCGGATCTGCTCCATCAGATCCGGCTGCAGGCACGGTAAGGACGGCGGTCCCAGGCCTGCGCGGCCGCAGCGATGTACCAGGTCATTCAGCTACGGGACTTCTGGCTGACTGGCTGGCCGCCGGGCGGGTAACTAGGGGATCGCGGGGTGCGCGGGATGTGGCGGCTGCTGGCCTGCTCGCAGGCCGGGATCACGTGAAGGGGCCGGAAGAGGCATGTGCGGAATTGCGGGGAGCCTTGCTCTGGCAGCTGAGGCTGACCCGGATGCTGACTGGGTGCGGGTCGCTACCGGCCGGATCAGCCACCGGGGGCCGGATGACGAGGGCTACTACGCCGACAGCGACGTGGCGCTGGGCTTCAAACGCCTGGCGATCATCGACCTGTCGCCAGGCGGCCACCAGCCGATGCGCTCGGCCGACGCTCGCTACAGCATGATCTTCAACGGCGAGATCTACAACTATGTCGAATTGGGGGAGGAACTCCGCAAACAGGGCGTAGAGCTGCGGTCCAGTTCTGACTCCGAGGTCCTCCTCGAGACATACGCCAGGAATAGGGCGGATGTCGTGCACCGGCTCCGCGGCATGTTCGCGTTCGCTATCTGGGACACCTGGAAGCGGGAGCTCTTTTGCGCCCGGGACCCGTTCGGCATCAAGCCGTTCTTCTATGTGATCGAGGATCACGGACACGGCCCGCTGTTGCGGTTCGCCTCGGAGCGCAAGGCGCTAGCCGACGCTGGCGAGCTCCGCGATCTTGACCGGGATGCGCTCTGCAAGTACCTGGGCTTTCAGTACGTGCCTGCCCCGGAGACACTGACCGCGCCGGTCCGGGCGCTGCCGCCGGGGCACGCGATCCTGGCGAGGCCGGGCGGGATGGTGCGTGTGTTCAGGTACTGGCGAGCCGACCTGCGTCCGGCGCCCGCACCAGTCGAGAACACCGCGGCCGACATCCTGGCAGCCCTGCGCGATTCAGTCACTGTTCACCTCCGCAGTGACGCACCGGTCGGCGCGTTCCTGTCCGGCGGAATCGATTCGGCGGCGATCTGCGCCCTTGCCGCGGAGCACAAGCCCGACCTGGTCACCTTTACCGTTGGCTTCGAGCCAAAGGGCTATAGCGAGATAGAGCAGGCGGAGCAGATCGCCACCGCTCTCGGCTTGGAATCGAAGTCCTACGTCATCACGGGGGAGGAGTTCTTCGCTGACCTTCCCCGGATCATCTGGCACCTGGACGATCCGATGGCGGATGCGGCAGCAGTGCCGCTGTGGTTCGTGGCCCGACAGGCAAGCAAGCTCGTCAAAGTAGCGCTGTCTGGCGAGGGCTCCGACGAGTTGTTCGGCGGGTATCAGGCTTACCGAGAGCGCACCCTGGTCCGAGTGAGCGAGCGGCTGCCGTCCTGGGGCCGGGAACCGCTGAAGCGTGCCGCTGCGCTACTGCCCAGCGGGGTGAAAGGCAAGGCCTCCCTGGAGCGTATGTCGACCCGGTTGCGGAGCCGCTACATCGGCAACGCGCATGTGTACCGTGACCAGCAGATCGGCGCCATCGTCCGCCCTAGTCCGTCGGCGTCAGATCCCGTCAAGGCCGCCAGC
>DATIOU010000155.1:0-1628 GCA_035472835.1 Streptosporangiaceae bacterium
GATCACGCTGCTGCTAGCTTCACGGGACATGGTTGCAGCGGCGTTGGCGGTATCGCGGATGCGACCGGCGCTCACGTGGCGTGCTCTCGACGGCGACCTGGTAGCGGGCGAGGTGAGCGCCCGGCTCCGGCCCGATAACCGCTGGTTCTTGTACTTCGACACCTGGCGTGCCGACGCCTACCCGCCGCTGGCCGATGCTGTTGCCCGCGATCTCGGCCGTGACCTCTACGTCACCCTGGAAGACGCGGAGTATGACGCACTGGACGCCTGCGCGCAGGCTGGATTCGCCGTGCACCGGCGGGAGAGCTACTACCGGCTCCCGGCCGATCGTGCGGTGGCCGGGCTGGCTGGGGCCGTGCTGCCGAACGGGCTCGATGTCCTGTCCGCCGCCGATGCTGATATCACCCGGCTGCGACTGCTGGACGACGCGCTACGGCAGGACGTTCCCGGCTCCGAGGGCTGGCGGTGGGATGCCGAACAGTTCCGCGCCGAGACGTTCGGCCCGTTCTTCGATCCCGCCACCTACCTCATCGCGGTCGACCGGGCCAGCGGAGAGTACGCCGGGCTGGTGCGAATCTGGCGCAACCGCGCTGGCCCGCGCCTCGGCCTGATCGCGACGCTCGCCCAGTACCGGCGGCGCGGGGTCGCCAGGGCACTGCTCGGCCAGGCGTTCGCCGTGCTCGCCGCCCGCGGAGATATGAGCCTAGTCGGCGAGGTTGACGACACGAACCTCGCGTCTGTCTCGTTGCTGACCGGACTTGGCGCACGGCGCTACGGCGGCAACGCGGAACTGATCAGGCGGCAGCCGGGCCGGTCGGCATGCGGCGGGCCAGAAGAGCGCCGACCATCAGCCGGTCGCTAGGTCGCGCCGCTCAGTCTGTCCATGCCACGCGCCAACGGTTGATCTGAGCGCGGCTGTCAGACGCAAGTGCCAGCTCGCTCACATGCCGACGACAGTGTGAGACTGCAACGCGCGCCGATGATTTTGACACACGGTGATTGAGACATCACTCTGCGCTAGTTGCGGCCTTCAAATTGTGACTTCGTTCGCGTACCCGCCCTCCGGGCGAAGGCGCCGCAGATCCCCGAATCGACGCTGACGGCGCCACTGGGTGGACGTATCGCCCGCCGCCAGTCACGATGGGGACAGAGAAAAGGGGGATTACGATGGCTGACACGCCGCTCGTATGGGAAGACCTGGCCAGCTACAAGGCTGAAGGCCGCTTCCTGGACGGATATCCCGACGATTAGCGGACTTTCTTCGCTCCGCGGGATAACGTCCACGGACTGCTGGCCGCGCTGCTGGACAGCGCCCAGCACTCTATCGTGGTCAACATGTTCGGCTATGACGACGACGAGCTGAACAAGATTATCCAGGGCAAACTCGCTGATGAGAAAATCTACGTGCAAATGAGCCTGGACCGGAGTCAGTCGACTGGCGCGCACGAGAAGCAGATCCTGGCCAGCTGGGCCAACGACGCCTTCGGCAATAGCATCGCCATCGGCACCAGTTCGGTGCACAACGCGATCTCGCACCTGAAGATCGTGATCGTCGACGGCGTCTACACGGTCAAGGGCTCTACCAACTGGTCCTTGTCGGGCGAGCAGCAGCAGGATAACGAGCTCAC
>DATIOU010000156.1:0-2127 GCA_035472835.1 Streptosporangiaceae bacterium
AGCCGGCAGATACATGATCGACTTCGGGTTACTATGCGGAGATCTGCGCCGACGGCGTTGGCCGAGATGGCGAACCCGAGTCCATGATCACACGCTGCGCGCCTCAAGCGCATCCCGGTCCCGGCCATCGCGCTCGTCACTCCTACCTGACCCCGTCGAACCTGTAACCGCCGCTATGCGCGCCAGCCTCCGTCTGTCGTGACGCCGTCAGCATCACGCCGAACAGGTCGATCTGAGGGCCGATCCACCTCGGCGACACGGTGATTATTTCACTGTCATGCCGATGAGCCGACGCGCTCGTCAGGGTTACGCCGGTGGTCCGGACGGCCGAGATGAGTGAATGCCGGGTTGCTGCAAATGTGCTGCCAGCAGCTGGCCGTCGCGGCCTGACTACGTGCGGTGGTTACAGGTGATTGATCGCCATGAATTGCTCGATCATGGCATTGACCTGCTCTGGGACTTCGAGCTGGTTGAAGTGACCGGCCCCGACTGTCTGACCGATGGTGATCGCCGGGCAGGCGCTGCGCAGGTCAGCTGGCTCGTTGGCGGGGACGGCCGAGCCAATCGACAGCACCGGCACCCTGGCGTTGCCAAGCGCGCTGGCACCGTCGAATTCGCCCATGGCCCGTATCAATGCGGCGGCGATCGTCGGTGAGACCGCGGGCATTTCGTGGATGATGGCCGCGCGGCGAGCCACGTCGGTGGGCAGGAACAAGCCGCTGACGAAGGCCGTGCGCCACGACCGGTCGTCATCGGCGTTGACGACATCAATGGATTCGCGGAAGAACGCCTTGGCCGCCTCGTTCGTGATCGGTGCCGGGTCAATCATCAACAGCGCGCGGATGGCTTCGGGTCGTGCGGCGCACACCAGTCCGATCAATGCGCCGAGACTGTGCCCCACCACCACCGGATCGGTGAACCCGGCGGCCTCGGCCACGGCGAGCACATCATCGGCCAGGGTCTCAAAGTCATAGCCGCCAGGGCCAGGGCCGGGCTGACTGCTGTCGCCGTGCCCGCGCAAGTCCATGGCCGCCACAGCATGGCCGGCGGCGAAGTGCCCGAACTGCGGGGAGAAATACGAGCGGTCGCATGACCAGCCGTGAACGAAGATCATGGCGGGATCGCCGGCGCCTGCGACGTCGTACGCCAGACGGACGCCGCCCCGGGAAAGGAACTCCGTCACGCCCCTCCTATCGTCCGGTGGCCTGCTGCTGCATCCGGCGGCGCGGCGGCACGCTGATTCGCGTTCGGCGCTTCCATCGTCCACTGGCCCGCCTCTGGCCACTAGCCGGCAGCATGCAAGCCGTTCGCACAGTTATACCGCTCCGCACGCGCTCTACGACGCCCGCTAGCCGCATAGGGAGCGCCGCGAGTCTGGGGCGACGCCGCCGAACGTGTGGGCTCATCGGCTGGCAGCCCCGCCGCCGCACGGTCCGTGCCGGTCCCCGAGCGTGAGGTCGGGCATGACGGACGACCGCGAAGCACTTGCATACCCGATAAGCGTGCTCGACGCCCTCGGCGGCTAGCGTCGTACCTGCCTGCCGTGCGATGCCAGAACGAGCAATTCTGTGCCGTTCAGCCGCAGCGAAATTACCATCGACCCACGGCGCATAGTCGGCGATCGGTGCGATCTCGTTGATGTGCCCGAGCGGGCGGCTGTGCACGGCCAGTGACGGCAGGCTGGTGTCTAAGGCCAGCTCATCGTGCCGGAGTGCGGCCCCGGCGTGCCGGTGGGTCACTTTGGCGCTGACTGCGGGCTCTGTCGGCTGGCGGATCCACACGTGAACCGGGCTGCACACGTCGGGAGTATTTCTCGGTCAGTCGGCGGAATCTGAAGCTGTCTTAAACTCGCAATCGATGTTGCAACAACAGTGTCTGACGTAACTGCGGCGCTCAGTAGTCACCCACGAGCTACCCTGCCTTGTTGCTGCGCGGCAGTCCGCGCCGTCTGTTCACGGCCCGGATCCGGCGCTCCAGCTCGTCCTCACTACGGTCGTAGAGCATCTTCAGCGCATGGCTTAGCAGATCGGCGCCGTCCAGGACGTCGGTAGCAGTCAGGCCGGCCTCGTGGCTGCCCTGGTTGCCGATCCACTTGACTGCTTCAAGCGCGTCGGCCGCCGCCCTCGT
>DATIOU010000157.1:0-2096 GCA_035472835.1 Streptosporangiaceae bacterium
GGTAAGGTCAAGCTGGTCAAGGTGAACGTCGACACCTCGCCGCAGGTCTCGCAGCGGTTCGGGGTCCAGGCCATCCCGACCCTGCTGGTACTGCGCCGCGGGCAGGTGGCCGCCCGGCAGACCGGCGCCGCCCCCCTGGCCGCCCTGCGGACCTGGGTCGACAACGCTCTCGCCGCCGCTGACTGAGCATTGCGGCCGGGCGTCAGCCCCCCGTGTCAGCGCCGGGTGCCGGGAGCCGTTCGCGCCTGTCCGCTGGGTCGGATGGCTCTGCGCACCGGCCGGTCTCTGTCGTGCCGTCGTCAGGCCCCGTCGGCGGGGCGTCCGTCCGAGTTTGCTCGTCGGCGTGTGCGATATGCAGCAGCGACCGCCAGATCAGCGCGAGAATGAGAGCCGATCCGGCGAAGGCGAACCAGAACGGCGCGGTGACGCCCCACACCGAGGCGACCAGCCCGCCGAGCGCCGACCCGATCACCATGCCGCCGACCACGCCGGTGAGGTAGACACTGCCCACGCGGCCCTGGAACTGGGCGGGCACAGCCCGCTGCCGCACGCTCGTCGAGGTCGTTCCCCAGATAAAGGCGTGCGCTCCGAAGATCACGAACACGATCAGCGCGAACCAGGCCCAGCGGGTCAGCGCGAGCGCAAGGTGGGTCAGCGTCTCGATGATCAGCCCGCCGCGCATGATGACGCCTAGCCGTACGTGCCGCTCCAGCCAGCCGTAGGACACGGTGCCCAGCAGGCCGCCCACCGCTATGGCCGTGGAGATCAGCCCGAAGCCGACCGCGCCCAGCCCCAGCCGGTCACGCGCGTAGAGAACCAGCACCGACCAGGCGGCGCCGAAGGTGACGTTGAAGGTAAAGATCGTGATGGCCAGCGTCCGCACCGCGGCGTGCGCCCACAGCCAGCTCCACCCCTCGCGGATTTCGTCGCGCACCCTTGCGCTCCGCCTGCGTACGCCGTGGGCCGGTAGCCGCACCCGCGTGATCAGCAGCATGCCGGCCAGCACGCACACGCCCTCGCTGACGAATGGCAGCGCCATACCTACCGCGAACAGCGCGGCGCCGATCGGCGGGCCGGCCAGCTGATTCCATACGACAATGCCCGTCATGGCACGTGAGTTCGCGATACCCAGGTCGTTCTGGCCGACGAGCATCGGCAGCAGCGTCGTGCTGGTGGTATCACCGAAGGTCTCGGTCACCCCGAACAGGAACAACGCGGCTAGAACCACCGCGACGTCGACGCGGCGCATCAGGATCGACGCCGTGAGAAGCAGCAGGATCGCTACCCGCACCAGACCGGTGGCAATGACGATGGCGCGCCGGTCGAGCCGGTCGGCGAGCACGCCGGCGTACAGGCCAAACATCAGCCAGGGCAGCCGCTGCAAGAACGCGGCCATCGCCACCGCCAGCGGATTGCGTGTTTGCGACGCAACAAGCAACGGGCCGGCCGCGAGAGTGATCCCGTCGCCGAGATTCGTCAGCCACGACGAAGCCAGCAGCCAGCGGAAACTGCGGCCAAGACGCGATGGCGCGATGAGCTCGGCGAACTGGTGCACTACGACCGCCCGACCTCCGTCATCACCACGTCATCATCGCGCATCCGCCGGGATTGCTTTCGTCTGCCGACTGCGCATGCCCGGTACCGGCGCGGGCTGCCTGTTGCGTCCCGGGCGCCGGCAAGCAAAACTCGCAGCCATGACATCTGGCATCGACAGCAATCCCGAGGACGAGTACGCCGACGACGAGTACGCGGACCATGACGCCGAGGATCGCGGGCAACCCTCGACGCCGGCCGATATTCCCGACGAGGAGCCCGAAGAAGACGTGCTCGAACAGCGCCAGGAAGTCCCGTATCGCGAGGACGACCGGTAACAGCCGGCACTCATCGGTCTCGTGCCCGCTCACCAGGCAGGCGACGTGGCCGGATCTAGCGCACGGCGCGCCGCGTCACGTGCTGCGCAGGTAGTCGTGGACCAGGCGGATGGCGGTGGAACCCTCACCGACGGCTGAGGCAACGCGTTTCACCGAGCCGTACCGGACATCGCCGACGGCGAAGACGCCGGGCAGGCTGGATTCCAGGAACATCGGCAGCCGCCG
>DATIOU010000158.1:0-12580 GCA_035472835.1 Streptosporangiaceae bacterium
TGACGTGCAGGGTGTCAACCCTGGTATCGCCATCCGAGATCGTGAACAGCACCGCCGGATACCGGGTCCCCGGCCGGACGTGGTGGTAGGGCGAGTACCCGATGAGCCATTCGAACTCCGCCGGGTCGGCGCCGGTGCCGAACTCGTCGTTCCAGGTCACGCCGAGGCCGAAGCGCTCGTACCTGACCATGTCGAGGAGCGCCGCCTGGCATACCGCCGCGGCGCTCAGCTGAGGGCGCTGCGTCATCGCCGCGCCGACCAGCAGCCCGCCGTTTGAGCCGCCGCAGGTGGTGAGCTGGTCGCTGGTAGTCCACCCGTCGGCGATAAGCTTCTCGGCCGCGGCGTAGAAGTCGTCGAACACGTGCTGCTTGCGTTCGCGCATTCCCGCCCGGTGCCACTCTTCGCCCTCTTCGCTGCCGCCGCGCAGGCCGGCGATGGCGTAGACCCCGCCGGCTTCGACCCAGGCGAGCACGGCGGCGGAGAACGCAGGCGTCAGGCTGACGCGGAAGCCGCCGTAACCGTAGAGGATGGCGGGCCGTGCGGTGCCGGGAACGGGGCCCACGGACGACCTCGTTCCCTGCCTTTCGCCGTCGCTAGTCGCGCCAGAGACGACAACCATCCGGACTGTCGTGCCGTCCGCCGACGTATAGGCGATCTGCTCGACGGTAACGGCGGGGATATCGACGACGCCGGGAGCGCGCCGCCATACCGTCGTGCCGCCGCTCGCCGCGTCGTAGCTGAGCACAACGCCCGGCGTTGTGTAGTCGGTGTAAAGGAACCACGCTTGCTGACCGCCCGCTGGCCGCTCCGTGAGGCCGGTGACGGTCCCGAGACCGGGAAGCTCGAGGCCTCCGAGCCGGTCGCCGAACGCCAGGTCATGAACGCTGATCTCGCTGATCGCGTGCCGGGCGCTGGCCACGAGCAGCACAGGCTCGGCCAGCGCGTCGCCGTCGAGTATCGCGAAGTCGGTCAGGACCACGGCCGGGTCTTCCGGAATCAGCTCCTGCCAGCTGGCGTATTCGGGGAACGCCGGGTCACCAGGTTCGGCCACCACGACACGGCGGCGCGGCGCATTGCGGTCGGTCAGTATGTAGAGCCGGCCGTCGCGCCCGGCTCGCGGCCAGGCCGTCGCGTCGGCGCCTTCCTGGATCACCTGAAGGTTCGGCGACCGCGGGTGGCTGGCCGACAGGTCGGCAAGCCAGGCGTCGTTGCGCGGCGCGGTACCAGCCGACGCCGTGATGGTGAGCCAGCGCCCGTCGTGGCTAACGGCCAGGCCGTAGTAATTGGTCTTCGCCTGGCCCGCGCCGAAGACCAGGATGTCCGCGTCCGCCGGCGTGCCGATCTGGTGCAGGTAGACGCGGCGGTGGAACTGCTCCTCGCCGGCTGGCACGGCAGCCGCGGCGAGGCTGCGCGCGTAGTAGAAGGCTGTGCCGCCAGGCAGCCACGCGACATCGGAATAGCGCAGCCGATCGATCGGGCCGTCGACGTCCAGGCCGGTGCTGACGTCGAGGACGCGCAGCACCGACTCCTCCCGGCCGCCTTCAGACAGCTGATAGGCGAGAAGCCGCCCTTCCTGATCGGGTTCCCACCTGTCCAGGGTCGTGACGCCGGTGGGGTCGATGACGGTGGGGTCGATGAGGGCGCGCTCGGCGCCCGCAGGCAACACGGTGTACAGCACCGCGTGCTCCTGGCCCGGCTCGCGCCGGATGAAGAACTGCCGGTCGCCCCGCCAGACGGGCGGGCCAACCTCACCGGCCGCGAGCAGCCCGCCGAGCCGGTCGGTCAGCTTGGCCAGCCCTGGCAGGCTGCTCAGGTAGCTCGCGTAAAGGTCCGCCTCGGCGGCGAGCCAGCCTTTCGTCTGCTCGCTGCCCGAGTCCTCTAGCCACCGGTAAGGGTCGGCGATCTCGTGACCGTGGATGATCTCGGCGACATCCTCGCGCGGAGCTTCGGGATAGCCACGCAGCGTCATATCTGGCACCTTAGTTGCCGGGTGCTCGCGCCGGCCGAACCGAGCCACCTGGGCCAGAGCCGTGCGCCTCGCACGGGGGCCGCTGCGGCCACATCCGGGGACTGCGAGACCATTTGGTGTTGGCGATCTGGGCGTCCGGCAGTCACACTGGTCACGGGTGCCCCGGCGGCACGATGCCGGCGCGCACCGTGTGAGCTATGAGACCCGTCCTGACGGGAGGTGCAAGTGCGCCGGGTACTGCTGCTCAATATCACGTATGAGCCGCTGACCACGGTCGGCTTGCACCGGGCTGTCTGTCTCGTGCTCGGCGAGAAGGCCGACATGATCCATGCCGATGCCGACGGGCTGCAGCTGCATTCGACTTCCACATGGCTGGATGCGCCATCGGTCATCCGGCTTCGGCGCTATGTTCGCATCCCGCATCGCAGCCGGGTGCCGTTGACGAGGGCCGCGCTCATGCGCCGGGACAACTACCTGTGTGCCTATTGCGGGACCAAGGCGGAGACCATCGATCACGTCGTCCCGCGCAGCCGCGGCGGGTTGCACGCTTGGGAGAACTGCGTGGCCTCCTGCACCCGCTGCAACCACCGCAAGGCCGACAGGCTCATCGACGAGCTCGGCTGGACCTTGCCTCGAGACCCCGCGGCCCCCCGTGGTCCGCACTGGCGGCTCATCGGTGCCATCAACGACGGCGACCCCCAGTGGGTCGCTTATCTAACTGAGCCGAGCGCGGCGTAGGCAGCCGCTCAGCCGCCACGCGGGTGCCGGTTCGTGCTGGCGAAGTAGCCATGTTTGGCGCGCTCAATACGCGGCTGCCGGGCACAGTTGTGGTGGCGATCGCCATCGGTGGCGGGCTAGGCATTACCGAGCTGAGCATGGCCTGCAGGCTCCGGGGAGCGCCCCGGCTCCTGCTGGCCCTCCGGCTCGGCGTTCAGGGCGTCACGCTGGCTGCCGGCCTGACCGTGATGGGGATCTCGCTCATCGTCGCGGTCAGCACCGTGACGTTAGTGGCCTGAGCGAGACCGCAGTGTCCGCCGCGAGATCACCGCGATGTCGCCGGTGTCCGTGGTCAGCACCTGCACGCCGGCCCCGAAGTGGGCTGCGAGCGCTGTCTCGCGCAGCACCTCCTGAGCGGATCCAGACGCGGCGATCTGACCGTCGGCCAAAAGGAGGAGGCGGTCCGCGAACTGCCCTGCGAGCGTCAGGTCGTGGATCGCGGACAGGATCGTGAGCGAGCGCTCGTGCCGGACCTCATCGATCAGTTCCAGTGCGTCCATCCGGCGGCCGAGGTCGAGCGCACTTGTCGGTTCGTCGAGGAGCAGGACGGGGGCTTCCTGGGCTAGCGCTCGTGCGATCACCACGCGCTGAAGTTCACCGCCGGACATGGCGCGCAGGGCGCGGTCGGCCATCGCGCCGAGGTCGAGCCGGTCGATCGCGGCCGCACAGACGCGCCGGTCGGCGGCGGTTTCGGTGCGCAGGTAGCCAATGTGCGCGGTCCGGCCCAGCAAGACGTAGTCCCGGACCGTCATGTCCGGCGGCAGCACTGGCCGCTGGGGCACGTAAGCGATCAGCCGGGCCAGCTCGCGTCGGCTCAGCCTGTTGGCGGCGCGGTCGCAGACGGTCACCGAGCCCGAGTACGGCACGAGTGCGGCGATAGCGTTGAGGAGCGTGGTCTTGCCCGCGCCATTCGCGCCGATGACGCCGAGCCATTCGCCTCCCGGCACCAGTTCGCTGATGCCGCGCAGGGCGGTGGTCTCGCCATAGCGCACGGCCAGCGCGGTGAAGCTGATCACGACAGGTCCTGCCGCGCGCGCCTGGACCTGAGCACGAAGAGGAAGAACGGCGCTCCGGTCAGCGCAGTGATGACGCCGATCGGCACCTCCGAGGGCGCCAGCACGGTCCGCGCTGCGACGTCCGCCAGCACGAGGAAGGCCGCCCCGCCGATCATCGAGACTGGTAGCAGCACGCGGTAGGTCGGTCCGGCGGTAAGCCGGATCGCGTGCGGCACGATGATGCCGACGAAGCCGATGAGTCCGCTGACGGCCACTGCCGCCGCGACGCCGAGCGTCGCCGCGACGACGACGATCAGCCGGATCTGGGTGACGTTGACGCCCAGGCTGGTCGCTTCCGTCTCGCCCACGCGCAGCACGTCCAGGAACCTGCGGTGGATGAGCAGGCCGATCGCGGCGACGGCCACGTACGGCAGGATCATCCAGACGTCCGACCAGGTCGCGGCCGAGAGCCCGCCGAGGATCCAGGAGTACACAATCGACAGCGTCTGCGTGTGCTGCTGCTGCAGATAGGTCTGGAACGCGGTCAGCATGGCCGCGATCGCGATGCCCGCGAGCAGGATCGAGCTGGTGCCGCTCCGCGTCGCCGGCGACTCGCCGCCGCGCCCGGCTCGCGCACCGAGAAGATAGGTCAAGGTGACGGCGACGACCGCGCCGGCGAACGCGGCGGGTGGCGTCAGCGCCAGGCTGCCGCCGGACACTGCGACGATGGTCGCGCCGAGGCCTGCGCCGGCGGCCACGCCCAGCAGGTACGGGTCGGCCAGCGGATTCCTGAAGATGCCCTGATATGCCGCTCCGCCCCCGGCCAGCATCGAACCGACAAGGACGCCGAGAGCAACTCGCGGCAGCCTGATCTGCCAGACGATGGCGGCGTCTAGCGGCGGTACCGAAACGTGCGGGTGCCACGGCAGCCGCGCGACCAGCGCGGTCACGATCTGGTGCGGAGTCAGCCCGACGGGTCCGACGGCGATGCCGACGATGATGGCTGCGACGAGAACGATGCTGGCGAGCACAATTGGCCGCGCTGGCCTGATCCGGCCGGGCTCCTCAGTGGCGGCGCCGGCCGACTCGGCCGCGTCCGGGCCCGCTGAAGTAGCGGACCCGGCCACGTTCCTTGTCGCGGTCATCAGGACTTGGTACCCACGGCGACCGTTTGCAGCAAGTCGACGATGCGCGGGCCCCAGCGGGACGCGATGTCGGCGTTGACCATGATGATGTGCTTGCTCTTGACGGCGGTCAGCACCGACCAGCCAGGCCGTGCGGAGACCGTGGCGGCGGACTGTCCGCCGGCCGTGCTGCCGGTGTCGGTCAGGATGATGTAGTCCGGGTTCGCCTTGACGATGAACTCCGCCGACAAGCTCGGGTAGCCGCCGGCGGCGGCGGCTCCCTTCGCGGTGTCGGCAATGCTCTTCATGCCGAGCATCGACAGCAAGCTGCCGATGAACGTGGAGTCGGTCACCGAATAGTACGGATCGACGCCGAGCTCGTAGTAGTAGGTCACTGGCGCCGTGTGATGTGGCTCGGACGCGACGATCTGGCTGATGTCCGCCCGGAGCTTCTGATCCTCCGTCCTTGCCTGCGCCATGTGTCCGGTCGCGGCCCCGAGCTGCGTGAACTCGCTGTACACACCCGCGACGGCGGAGGTCGCTGGCAGCTGAAGCACCGGGATCGACAGCGCCGTCAGCTTCGCGGCGATGCCGGCGATGTCGTTCGAGATGATGACGAGGTCGGGCTTGTACGCGGCGATCGCCTCGGCATTCGGCTGGTAGGCCGACAGCTTCGTGTGCGGCGCGCCGGCCGGGTAGTCGGAGTTATTGTCGACGGCCTTGACCTGGCCGCCGGCCCCGATCGCATACAGCATCTCGGTCGCTGTCGGCGACAGTGAGACGATCGCGTTCGGCCGCGATGTCAGGTGCACCTTCCCGCCAGTGGTCGTGACCGTGACGGGAAAGCCAGCGGACGCGCTAGATCCAGCGCCGCCGGATGCGGCCGAGCTGCCGGCCGAACTATTTGCAGATGTACCGCTGCACGCCGCGCTTACCGCGGCGAGTGCTGCGACGGCCACGATGGCCGGCAGCCTACGGGTGAATGCCCGCATGATCATCCTCCGTCATGACTGGAGGACGAAGTGCGTTCGCTGCGACGCCAACGGGGCATCGGAACGAGCCGCCCTTCCTCCGAGGACAGGTCGTTGGCGCAGGCCAGGCGTCCGGGCTCGTCCGCGGCCGAACTGCTCGGCCGGGCATCACCGTTGCGGGACAGCGCCGGGATCTCACCGGCTTCGCTGTGCACAGCACCCGCCCAGGGACGTACAGCCCTGGGATGGGCGAAGCTTATCGCAGCCCTCAGGAGCGCCCTGGTGCAACTCGCGAATGACGACCGATGACACAGACGCCGCGACGTGGGCTCGGGGGTACCCACGCCGTCGGCGTCTGCTTCATTATCGGCGGGGACTGCATGGCGCGTTACGTGTTGATTGCAATTCGTGAAAACGACTGCGACTTCTCGCGGCCCCGTTCCCCGCCAAATCGATCTGGTCCCGTCATGCCGGCGTGTCGCTCCCGGGCCAGCCGGGAGCGCCGGCGGACAATAGCGGCAGGCCCCTCCAGGTATGAGATGGAGGGGCCTGATGACGCTGCCGCGAGTACCCGGCATGCGCGCGGTCGTGCCGGCAGTGCGCCGCCGCGTCCGCGCCCGGTAGCGTTCGGTATATGAGCGAGACAGCGATCCCGGCCCGCGAGCCGGCTCCGGCGCCCTTCGGGCGCATGCTCACGGCGATGGTCACGCCCATGGGTGGGGACGGGGCCATCGACTACGACGGCGCCGCCCAGCTAGCTGACTATCTGGTCACCGACATGCGGAACGACGGGCTGGTCGTCAGTGGCACCACTGGCGAGTCCCCGACGACCTCGGACGCAGAGAAGGCCAGGCTGCTGACGGTCGTCATAGAGGCGGTGGGTCACCGCGCCACAGTCATCGCTGGCGTTGGCACGAACGACACCGAGCACACTTGCGAACTGGCTCGCGCCGCCGAGCAGGCCGGCGCGCACGGGCTGCTTGTCGTGACGCCGTACTACAACAAGCCACCGCAAAGGGGCCTGGTCACGCACTTCAAGCAGGTCGCCGACGCCAGCGGCCTGCCGAACATGCTGTACGACATCCCCGGCCGTACCGGCACGCCGATCGCGGTCGAGACGCTGCTGCAGCTCGCCGAGCACCCGCGGATCATCGCCGTGAAGGACGCCAAGGCTGACTTCGGCGCCGCGTCGATCGTCATGGCGAGCACGCCGCTGGTGTTCTACAGCGGCGACGACATGGTCAACCTTCCGTGGCTAGCCTTGGGTGCGGCCGGATTCGTCAGCGTGTGCGGTCACGTGGTCGGCGACCGGCTACACGAGATGATTGACGCCTACCGCGCGGGCCGGGTAGCCGACGCGCTGGCCATCCATCGTGGGCTGCTGCCGGTCTACACCGGGATATTCCGGAACCAGGGAGTCATCATGACCAAGGCCGCGCTCGGCTTGCTGGGACGGCCGGGCGGTTGGGTCCGCCTGCCGCTGACGGCCGCGACCGATGCCGAAATTGACCGGCTGCGGACCGATCTCGCTGCGGGCGGTGTGAAGCTCAAGTGAGCCACCCGCACCCCGAGCTGGGGGCACCGCCGCCCCTGCCCGCTGATGGCCTGCGCATGATCGCGCTCGGCGGTCTCGGCGAGATCGGCCGCAACATGACGGTGTTCGAGTACGGCGGCCGCCTGCTCATTGTCGACTGCGGCGTGCTCTTCCCGGAAGACAACCAGCCCGGCGTCGACCTGATCCTGCCGGACTTCTCGGCGCTTGAGGGCCGTCTCGACCAGATCGAGGCCCTCGTCCTCACCCACGCGCACGAGGACCACATCGGCGGCGTGCCTTACCTGCTGCGCCAGCGCGCCGACATCCCGCTCGTCGGCTCGCGGCTGACGCTGGGACTGGTGCGCAGCAAGCTGACCGAGCACCGTATCACCCCGGTCGACATCGAGGTCGAAGCCGGCGCTATCCAGCGGTTCGGGCCCTGGGAGCTCGAGTTCATGGCGGTCAACCACTCGATTCCGGACGCGCTCGCCGTCGCGATCCGCACCCCGGCGGGGGTGGTCCTGCACACCGGTGACTTCAAGATGGACCAGCTGCCACTGGACGGCCGGCTGACCGACCTCGGCGGTTTCGCCCGGCTCGGCGCGGCCGGAGTGGACCTGCTCCTGGCCGACTCGACCAACGCCGAAGTCCCCGGCATCGTGGAATCGGAACGAGCGATCGGACCGGTGCTCTCCGAGGTATTCGCCGCCGCCGCGCAGCGCATCATCGTGTCCTGCTTTGCCAGCCACGTGCACCGTGTCCAGCAGGTCATGGACGCGGCGGCCGAGGACGGTCGCAAGGTGGCACTAGTCGGCCGCTCGATGGTGCGGAACATGGGCGTCGCCCGCGACCTCGGCTACCTCAAGATTCCCTCGGTCCACGGCGGGCTGCTCGTCGACCTCAAGGAAGCCGAAGAGCTACCGCCCGACCAGATCGTGTTGATCTCGACCGGCTCGCAGGGCGAGCCGATGTCGGCGCTGTCCCGCATGGCCGGTCGCGATCACCCGATCCGGATCGCAGAAGGCGACACGGTGATCCTGGCGTCATCCCTGGTGCCAGGGAACGAGTCAGCCGTCTCGCGGATCATCAACGATCTGACCCGGCTCGGCGCGCGCGTCGTGCACAAGGGGAACGCGCTGGTCCACGTCTCCGGCCACGCTCCAGCCGGGGAACTGCTGTACGTGCTGAACCTGGTCCGGCCGAGCAACTTCGTCCCTGTCCACGGCGAGTGGCGGCACCTCAAGGCGCACGCGGAGCTGGCCGCGCTCACCGGCGTGCCAGCGGAGAACATCGTGATTGCGGAGGACGGCGTCGTGGTGGACCTGGTCGCCGGCCAGATCGCGGTGTCCGGCATGGTGCCGTGCGGTTACGTCTACGTGGATGGCCTGTCGGTCGGGGAGATCACCGAGGCCTCGCTCAAAGACCGCCTGATCCTCGGCGAGGAAGGCTTCATCTCGGTCGTCGTCGTGGTGGATTCCACGAGCGGCAAACTGGTGGCGGGCCCGGAGATCCACGCACGCGGGGCAGGTATCGATGACGCCAGCCTGGCGGAAGTGCGGCCGCTCATCGAGGAAGCGCTCCACGGCGCAGCCCGCGAAGGCATCACCGAGGTGCATCAGCTCCGGCAACTGATGCGCCGGACGGCCGGCCGCTGGGTCAGCGACACCTACCGGCGCCGACCGATGATCATCCCGGTGGTCGTCGAGGCCTGAGCTCGGCCGATGTCTGCGTCCGGGCGCTTTGGGCTGTTCAGGCGCCTATTCTGGCGCGTGCACCGATCAGGCGCCGCGAGGATGGACGTAGCCGTGTCAGCCAGCAACCAGGACCCGGGGGACGCCGAGCCGCCACGGCCCCGGCGCGACGCCCCGGGTCCTCGGCACGGCGCGGCGCAGCAGTCAGCGGGCGGCTGGCTCCGCCGAGACCAGGTACTGATCTCGGTCGGCATCGTCTTGCTCGCGGCCGTGCTGGGCGTCTGGGCGCTGGTGGCCACGCGGCCGCGGCCGCCAGCCAGGCCGTCCGGGACGGCCAGCAACCACGTCGTCCCGGCTGTTCGCCAGTCTTCGGCGACCGCTCGGCCCGCTCCTGCGACGGTGAGCATCACCTGGGTCGGCGACATGACCTTCGGAACACTGAATGCGTGGCCGCCTGCGGGCACCGGGTCGCTGCTGGCCGGGGTCAAGTCCGACCTGCGCAGCGACCTCACCATGGGCAATCTGGAGACGGTGCTCGGCTCACTGCCGATGTCCAAGTGCAAGCCACGCGAGAAGGACTGCTACCAGTTCGAGGCGCCGACCGACACTGCCACGGACCTGAAACGCGACGGGTTTGCCGCCGTCAGCGTGGCCAACAACCACACGCTCGACGCCGGCGACGCCGGTGAGGTCAGCACCGACGCCGCGCTGCGCACTGCGCGCCTCAAGTGGACCGGGCGCCCCGGCCAGATCACGTACCTCACCAGAAACGGCGTCAAGATCGCGTTGCTCGGGTTCGCGCCGTGGCCCTATGACGCGGACGCCCTGGCCATCAGCCCGGCCGAGGCGCTGGTACGGGAGGCCAGGCACCATGCCCAGGTCGTGATCGTGCTTGAGCACCTGGGCGGGGAGGGCGACAGCTACCGGCACGTCCGGCCGGGGGAGGAGTACTTCCTCGGCCAGGACCGCGGTGACTCAGTCGCCTTCACCCACGGCGTCATCGATGCCGGCGCCGACCTGGTGATGGGCTCGGGCCCGCACGTCCTGCGCGGTTTCCAGTGGTATCGCGGACACCTCATCGCCTACAGCCTCGGCAACTTCTGTGGCTACTACACCGTCGGCCTCGACTCGTACACCTCGATCAGCGCGGTGCTGCATGTCACGCTCACCGACCGGGGGCAGTTCGTGCGCGGGAGCGTCACGCCCCTGCAACTCGCCGGGGCTGGCATACCGCACGTCGATCCGAACGGGACCGCCATCGCCTACATCAACGCGTTGTCGCACGATGACTTTGCCCGGAACGGGGCCGTCCACATCTCCGCCGCGGGAGCCCTCGACGAGCCGTAGGCCGTCGGCCCGCGCGGTTGCAGCCCGCGCGGTTGAGCAAGCGTTGCCTAGCTTGCTCATAGAGAACAGCAACGCTAGGCAACGCTCGCCCTAACGATCGACGGCGGCGCGTCGGGCTAGTCGCTGGCGGCCTGCTCGCGCAGCCGGAATCGCTGCAGCTTGCCGGTGTTGGTACGGGGAAGCCTGGTCACGAACTCCACCGCCCGCGGGTACTTGTACGGCGCGATCTGCTGCTTCACGAGGTCCTGAAGTTGCCGCGCCTTGTCCGCATCGCCAACGACGCCGTCGGTGAGGACCACGTAGGCCTTCACGATCTGGCCGCGGGCCTCGTCCGCGACGCCGACCACGCCGCACTCGGCCACGTCAGGATGGCTAAGCAGCACCTCTTCGATCTCCGGCCCGGCGATGTTGTAGCCGCCGGAAATGATCATGTCGTCGGACCGGGCCTGATACCAGAAGTACCCGTCCTGGTCGCGGACGTAGGTGTCGCCGGTGATGTTCCAGCCATCCTGGACGTAGCTGCGCTGGCGGTCGTCGTTCAGGTACGTGCACCCGGTCGGGCCCTTGACGGCGAGCCGGCCAGGCTCGCCATCTGCTACCGGCTTCCCGTCCCGGCCGAGTACCGCTGCCGTATAGCCCGGCACCGCCTTGCCGGTGGCGCCCGGCCGGATGTCGTCGCCAGCAGCGGCGATGAAGATGTGCAGCATCTCGGTGCTGCCGATACCGTCGATGATCTTCACGCCGGTGGCCTCGAAGAAGGCCTGCCACGTGGACTCCGGCAAGTGCTCGCCAGCCGACACTGGCCGGCGCAGGCCGCGTAGCTGCGGCGCTTTTCCGGCCGCGAGCATAGCCCGGTAAGCGGTGGGCGCGGTCGACAGCACGGTCACGTCGTGCTCGGCGATCGCGTCGGCGAGCTCGGCCGGAGTCGCCTTCTCCAGCAGCAGGCTCGCCGCACCCACGCGCAGCGGGAAGAGCAGCAGCGCGCCGAGGCCGAACGTGAAGGCCAGCGGCGGCGTGCCCGCGAACACGTCATCCGGCACCGGCTGGAGCACGTGCCCGGAGAAGGCGTCCGTCGCCGCCAGCAGGTCACGGTGGAAGTGCATGGCGGCTTTCGGCTTGCCGGTGGTGCCCGACGTGAACGCGATCACGGCCACGTCGTCGGCGGCGGTCTGAATGGAGTCGAACTCGGCCGGCTTCGCCGCGGCTAGCTTGGTCAGGTCGCCGGGATCGGCACCCCCGAATTCGACGACGCGGAGGTCAGGAATCACTGCGGCGCGCAGATCGTCGGTGAGCCGGGAATCACACAAGGCGAGGCGAATCTGGGCGATCGCGCCGATGTTGCTCAGCTCGCCTGCGCGCAGCATCGGCATCGTCGCCACCGCGACCCCGCCGGCCTTCAGCACTCCAAGCCAGCATGCGGCGAGCCAAGGATTGTTGGGTCCGCGCAGCAGCACTCGGCTGCCCGGAATGAGGCCGAAGTCTTCGGTCAGCACCCTGGCGACCCGGTTGGCGCGCCTCGCCACGTCGCCGTAAGTCCAGCTCTCGGTCGGGGACAGCAGGCAACGCCGGTCGGATCCGCCGGCCTCGATCGTCGGGTTCAGCAGCTCGTCGGCGGCGTTCAGCCGGGCGGGGTATACCAGCTCTGGCAGCGTGAACTCCAGGTCTGGCCAAAGGTCCGGAGCTGGCAGATTGTCCCGGCAGAAGGTGTCGGCATGTGCTGACGGCGAGAGCTGCATGCCCAGACCTCCTCGGTGGCCACCAGGACGGTCTCAGTATTCCGCCTCTGCGTAGCAAGTAGACAGGTTTACCGCGTCTCGGACTCGCCCCGGCAAGGCGCGAACGGCCACTAATCACTGTGGCCGAACGCACGAGCTAGGCGTGCGTTTGCGCCGGGAGAGCGGCGGGGTCGCCTGCATCCTGGCGGCGCGCGCCTCCTTGGCGGCACTGAAGAACCGACTGGACGCGGGCCGCCAGAGCAAGATGATCGCGGCAAGCCCGGCCAGCACCTCCAGGCCCACTTCGGCGGCGACGATGCCGGGATCGGGCGGCTGGCCGAACCTGCGGGGAATGAACGCGATGATCAGGGAAGGGACGAACGACGCGAAGTAGATGCCGAAGAAGACCGCGGACAGCACCCGCGCCCATCCGCGGCCTGCCAGGGCCATCCACGTC
>DATIOU010000159.1:0-18866 GCA_035472835.1 Streptosporangiaceae bacterium
CTAATTGCCCGCGGGCGGCGGTACGTGCGGTCCGTCATGGTGCGTCGGCGGCCGGTAGATGGCGGGGGAGTTCGGCTCGTATTGCCGGAAGGTCCGGTTGCTCGTCGGCTCCCGGCCGCCATTAGCGAAGACCACCGCAAAGTAGGGGATCACCAACGCGCCCACGGCGGGGATCGCCGTTAGCCACCCCAGGTGGTTGATGAACATGAGCACCGCGGTGATAAAGCAGACGGTCCTGATGCCCATCATGATCAGGTACCTGCGCTCCCGGTAGGCGATGTCCTCGGACAGCCCTGGCCGGGCCTCGGTCACGAGGTGGGCCTGGTCACGCCCGGGACGCTGAACCGCCTTCACACTGCCCACGTTATGCCGCCGCGCGGCGGCCCGCCAGCCGGGAGCGCACCTGCGCCGCGAGTGATCTCCAGGACCAGCGCGCCTGCGCGGCCGCCGAGTGCCAGTCGATTACTGTTCGCGCACGAGCGACGCGCTGATGGCGCTGGCCGGGGCCGCCGGGCCGGTGGCCGTCGGCCCTGGATATGGGTAGTACCCGTAACGATCCACGGGCTGGCCGCCTGGCGGCTGCGTCGGCGCCAGCTCGATCAGCATCAGATACCGCAGACCAGGCACCGGGAGCACAGCATGACCGATCGCACTTATCGCGTGACCGAGATTGTCGGCACCTCGCCCGAGGGCATCGAGCCGGCAATCAGGAGCGGCATACACAGGGCCGCGCAGACGCTGCGCCACCTCGACTGGTTCGAGGTAACGGAAGTGCGCGGGCAGATCGTTGACGGCGAGGTGGCGCATTACCAGGTGGGTCTCAAGGTCGGCTTCCGGCTCGAGGACGCTTGATCCGGCGGCCGGGCTAGCTGGCCTGGCTCACCGACGACATGTTGAACCCATCCACCCGGACGGGCGGCATCGCCGCCCTGGTGAAGTAGTCGGCCCACTCGCGCGGCAGCGTCGGAACGGTGCTGCCGACCTCGGTGATGCGGTTGAGCATGCCGACCGGGCTCTCGTTGAACCGGAAGTTGTTCACCGCGCCGGTGACCTCGCCCTTCTCGACCAGATAGACGCCATCGCGAGTCAGCCCGGTCAGCAGCAGGGTCTGTGGGTCGACTTCGCGGATGTACCACAGGCAGGTGAGCAGCAGGCCGCGGCTAGTCCGGCTGACGAGATCGGCGATCGAGCCAGTGGCGCCTGGCGCCGTCAGCATCAGGTTGTCGATAGCCGGTGTCACCGGGTGCCCGCTGAGTTGTGCCGTATGCCGCGTCTGGGTCAGCGCGGTGAGGACGCCGTTGG
Organism: Streptosporangiaceae bacterium; assembly: GCA_035472835.1. GTDB lineage: Bacteria > Actinomycetota > Actinomycetes > Streptosporangiales > Streptosporangiaceae > JAJYUU01. The sequence goes on from DATIOU010000159.1 coordinate 1,303, forward strand.
CGATCCAGTCGGTGGAGGCCTTCGGCAGGCCGTTGTCGAACACGGAGGAGTCGCGGCTGGACGCGTGCGCGATAACGAACGGCGCGCACTCCAGCCCTGCTGCAGCCGGGTCGCTGCGCAGTGACACCGGCAGGCTGGCCAGCTGTTCGCCGATCCGCGTCCCGCCGCCCGGCTTGCTGAACACGGTCCGGCCATCCAGCGCGTCCTTGGCGCCCGCCGACCAGTACATGTAGATCATCAAGTCGGCCAGCGCAGTGGGCGGCAGCAGCGCCTCGTAGCGCCCGGCAGGCAGCTCAACCGACCGCTCGGCCCAGCCCAGGCGGCGGCCGAGATCGGCCTCTAGCCCGGCGATGTCGACATCGGTGAAGTTCCTCGTGCCGGTCCCGGCCCAGGCCGACATGGTCATGTCGGCCGACTTCGCATTGAGCTCGAGGCGGCCGGCGGGTTGGTCGTGGCGCAGCCGCAGGCCCGTCGACGTGCCGAGGTAGGTCGAGGTCAGCTGGTGCTCGGCGAAGCCATAGAGCTTCCGCCCGGCACTTGCCGCGGTAGCAAACGCGTGGCCGAGATCCTCGGCGAAGTCGGCGAACACGCCGATCTGGGTTGAACCGGGGGAGTCGTCCCACTTGGTCGCGTCGCCTGTCACGAAGTCCGACGGCGTGATGAGCTGCTGCGCGTCCTCGGCGGGCGTGGCTTCGGTGGCCGCGTGCTCGGCCTCGGCCACGAGGTCAGGAACATGGCCTGGCTGGACCCCGGCCCTGGACACCACGCCGACCCTGGCCTCGTTGTCGCGGCGGCTGATCGCGATGATCGTCAGCTGTCGCGACCTGGACACCCCGTTGGTGGTCAGCGAGTTGCCAGCCCACCGAAGGTTGGCGTTCGAGCCCTCGTCGGCGATGGCGATGCACTCGCCGCTCTGCGCTGCGGCCAGTGCCCGCTCGACGAGTTCTTGCGGCGCTGGTCCCAGGTCGCCTGACTGCCCGCTCATGCCCCGGCCTCTTCCACTGTGTTCAGGATCTTGATGCCCCGCATGACCACCGAGGGGCAGCCGTGGCTTACCGGCGCCACCTGTCCTGGCTGGCCCTTGCCGCAGTTGAACGCCCCGCCGAGGACGTAGGTCTGCGGGCCGCCCACAGCTTCCATGGAATTCCAGAAGTCAGTGGTCGTCGCCTGATACGCCACGTCGCGCAGCTGGCCCGCGAGCCGCCCGTTCTTGATCCGGAAGAACCGCTGCCCGGTGAACTGGAAGTTGTACCGCTGCATGTCGATCGACCAGCTCTTGTCGCCGACGATGTAGATCCCGTCCGTGACGCCGGCGATTAGCTGCTCGGTGGACGGGCCGTCACCGGCCGGCTGTAGCGAGACGTTAGCCATCCGCTGGATCGGCATGTGGCCGGGTGAATCGGCGAAAGCGCAGCCGTTAGAGCGGCCAAGACCGGTCAGCCGCGCGATCCTGCGGTCGAGCTGGTAGCCGGTCAGCACGCCGCCGGCGATGAGGTCCCACGACTGGCCGTTGACGCCCTCGTCGTCGTAGCCGATCGTGGCCAGGCCGTGCCTGGCGGTGCGGTCGCCAGTGACGTGCATGATCGGCGAGCCGTACTGCAGCGTGCCGAGCTTGTCGAACGTGGCGAACGATGTCCCTGCGTATGCCGCCTCGTAGCCCAGAGCGCGGTCTAGCTCCGTCGCGTGCCCGATGGACTCGTGAATGGTCAGGAACAGGTTGGACGGATCGATCACAAGGTCGTAGCGCCCCGCTTGTACTGATGGCGCGGCCAGCTTGGCCGCGAGCAGATCGGGGATCTCCGCCAGCTCTGCGCCGAAGTCCCAGCCGGTACCGGTCAGGTATTCATAGCCGCGGCCAGCCGGCGGGGCGAGCGTGCGCATCGTCTCGAACCGGCCGTCCGCACCGACCGAGACCGCCGTCACCGAGGGATGTACCCGAACCCGCTGCTGGAGCGCCGTGGTAGCGCCGTCGGTGAAGAACTTGCACTCCTTGACCTGGTACAGCGACGCGTCGACGTGGTCGACGCCAGCGGCGGCCAGCAGCTGTTGACTCCAGCTCGCCAGCAGCGCGATCTTGTCCGCGACGCTCACCTCGAACGGGTCAACTTCGTAGGCCGACACCCAGGCCACGTCGCCGTGCGCGGGTTCGTCGGCCAGCTCGATCGGCTCGGTGTTCATGGCGGCGGCCACTCTGGCGACGTCGACCGCCTCGGCGGCGGCCCGGACGGCGGCGTCGGCCGTCATGTCCACGGCCGACGCGAAGCCCCAGGTGCCGTCCACGACAACGCGGACGGCGAGCCCTAGGTCGTCGCTGTCGAACTGCGTCTCCAGGTTCCCGTCGGACAGGCCGATCTGCTGCCCGCGGATCCGCTCGGCGCGGAAGTCGGCGTGCGCGGCACCGAGCTGGGCGGCACGCTGGAGCGCCGCATCGGCCAGTTCCCGCAGCGGGTAGGCGGTAAATTCCGGATCGATCAGACCGGACGTCTGGCTCTCCACAACTGGTCAACTTATCCCAGGGCCCCGCGCCGCGATCGGACCGGTACGCTCGCTACCCACGAGACGCACGCCTCATGTGACCCCCACACTTCCCGGCTGGCGTTGAGCCTTCTCCCGCTTCGAACCGGAGGCAGTGAGCGCAGATGGGCCGATCCGCATTTGTGACCGGCGGCAACCGCGGTATCGGCCTGGCGATCGCGCGCCGGCTGGCTGCCGCTGGCGACAGCGTGACCGTGACATCGAGGTCGGGCGAGCCGGTCGACAGTTTCACGGTCGCGGCCTGCGACATCAGGGACAGCGCGCAAGTCGACGCTGCCTTCAAGATTGCCGAGGATGCGCACGGGCCGGTCGAGGTACTCGTCGCGAACGCCGGAATCACCAGAGATCAGCTCCTTGCCCTGATGAGCGAGGACGACTTCACCGACGTCGTCAACACGAACCTGACTGGCGCCTACCGGGTCGCCAAGCGGGCGGTGCGCGGCATGATCCGGCTGCGCCGGGGCCGGATTATCTTGATCTCTTCGGTCGTCGGGCTGCTCGGCTCCGGCGGGCAGGCCAACTACGCAGCCTCGAAGGCCGGCCTGGTGGGCCTCGGCCGGTCGCTGGCCCGCGAGCTAGCCAGCCGCAACATCACGGTCAACGTGGTCGCGCCGGGCTTCGTCGACACGGACATGACCGCGGTGCTGACCGACGACCAACGGGCGGCGATCCTGGCCGGCGTGCCGCTGGCCCGCTATGCCGACCCGGACGAGGTCGCGGCGGCCGTAGCGTTCCTGGCCGGCCCCGACGCCGGCTACATCACCGGCGCCGTGCTGCCCGTCGATGGCGGCCTCGGCATGGGCCACTAAGCGCCCCGTTCCCGAACGCAACGGAGGTATCGCCATGGGCATCCTGGACGGCAAGCGGATCCTGGTCACCGGGGTTCTCACGGACGCGTCGATCGCCTTTCACGTCGCGCGCATCGCGCAGCAGGAAGGCGCGACCGTGGTGCTGACGGGGTTCGGCCGGCTCAGCCTGGTGGAGCGGATCGCCCGGCGGCTGCCCGACACGCCCCCGGTACTCGAGCTCGACGTTACCGATGACGCGCACCTGGCGTCGCTGGCCGAGCGCGTCGCCGAGCACGTGCCCGGGCTCGACGGGGTCGTGCACGGCATTGCGTTCGGCCCGGCGAGCGCCCTGGGCGGCAACTTCCTGCAGACGCCGTGGGCCGACGCCGCGACCGCGCTGCACGTGTCGGCGTACTCGCTGAAATCCCTCGCGATGGCGGCGCTGCCGCTGATGGAACCCGGCGGCGCGATCGTCGGGATGGACTTCGACGCCACCGTCGCCTGGCCTGCGTATGACTGGATGGGCGTGGCGAAGGCCGCGCTGGAGTCCACCGCGCGATATCTCGCCCGCGACCTCGGACCCAAGGGCATCCGGGTCAATCTCATGGCGGCCGGGCCGGTCAAGACCATGGCGGCCAAGAGCATTCCCGGCTTCGACAGGTTTGAAGGGGTGTGGAACGACCGCGCGCCGCTTGGGTGGGACCTGACTAACGCCGAACCGGCCGCGCGGGGCGTCGTCGCGCTGCTGTCGGACTGGTTCCCGGCGACGACCGGGGAGATCGTCCACGTCGATGGCGGTGCCCACGCGATGGGTGCCTGATCAGGGCACTTGAGCCCCAGTATGCCGTCACTGGGCGCGGCTAGTTGCAGTCCGATAAGCAGCAGGTCACTGTCGCATCACGATTGGCGCTCGGGAGCCTGACAGAGGTCCCGAGCACGGACCTTCCGGACGTAAGATCACGCCACGGCCGCCCATGGGCACGCCGCTGTGCCGGGGCGCGTTGCCCCCGCAGTCAGGGCCGTGAGGGTCGGTTTCGGATCACTAACCAAAGGAGGAGAGAGCATCGATGCGGACACGCACACGAGCTTCTCTGGCCGTCGCGGGCCTTTCAGTCCTTGCGATGACCGCCGCCGCTTGCGGTAGCTCATCGACGACGAACAACGGTGGCGGCAAAGTCTCGCTCAGCAGCGGGCTCCAGGCGCTCAACCCTGGCACCGGAGCTCCGCAAAAGGGCGGCACGCTCAACATGATCGGCGTCGGAGACGTCGACTACATGGACTACAACGCCAGCTATTACACCATCGGGTACCTGGCCCAGCGGCTATGGGATCGCGGTCTGTACGGCTACCCGGCCATCCCGGGCAAGGTCACCACCGTTGCCCCGGACCTGGCCACCGGCCAGCCCGTGGTCAGCAACGGCGGCAAGACTATGGCGATCACGATCCGCACCGGGGCGATGTGGAACACCACCCCGCAACGGCAGGTCACGGCGGCCGACGTCATCCTCGGCATGAAGCGGGCCTGCAACCCGACCCCGACGCACCAAGGCGGGCTCGCTGACTACGAGGCCGTGGTCGTGGGCTACACCGACTTCTGCACCGGCTTCGCGAAGGTGTCGCCGACGTCGCTGACCGCGATCAACGCCTACATGAACACCCACCAGATCTCGGGAGTTTCGGCGAGCGGTGAGACGCTCACCGTCAACCTGACCCAGCCGTCGGCCTACCTGCCCGGTGCCATGACGATGGACTCGTGGAGCCCGGCTCCGATCGAGAGCGAGAAGTACCTGCCGGGCAGCACCGACTCCGCGCAGCACATGATCTCCGACGGCCCGTACCAGATCACCTCGTACGTGCCGACCAAGTCGATCACGCTGGCCCGGAACCCGGCCTGGCAGGCCTCCAGTGACCCGATCCGCAAGGCCTACGTCGACAAGATCAACATCACCGAGACCAGCACCGAGCAGACTGCTCAGAGCGTGCTGGCGACCGGCGGCGCGGCTGGCGGCATGGAGTTCAACGCGTTCCCGCCGAAGGCATCGCTTCCTGGCCTGAAGAACCAGATGCTGGCAGGGAGCAAGAACGTCAACTTCGGTCCGCAGTACGGCAGCAACCCGTACCTCAACGTCAACACCATCTCGCCGAACAACAACGGCGCGCTGGGCAAGGTTGCCGTCCGCCGGGCGATCTTCGACGCGATCAACCGGGCGCACCTGACCCAGGACCTCGGCGGCCCGCAGATCAACCCGGTGCTGACGCACATCCTGCCGAACGGCATCAACGGCGCCCAGGATGTGCCAGCCAACTTCAACCCGTTCACCTACGACACGGCTAAGGCCAAGTCCGAGCTGGCGGCCGCCGGTTACCCCAACGGCCTGAACCTGACGGTGGTCTACAACGCCGAGTCGACGACCGAGCCGGCGATGTTCCAGTCCCTGCAGGCGGACATGGCGCCCGCGGGCATTCACCTGAAGGCGCTCGCGGTCCCGTCGGCCGACCTGTACGTCAAGTACGCGTATGGCCCGAGCACGGCCAAGAACGGCACCTGGGACATCGGCATGTTTGGCTGGGGCCCGGACTGGTACGGCGACGGCGCGCTGACGTTCTTCAACCCGCTGTACTCATGCGCAGCGGTGGTGCCGGCCGGCAGCAACTACACCTACTACTGCAACAAGGCGAATGACGCCCTGATCCAGCAGGCGCTGGCGGCCCCGTCGACAGCAGCCGCGGCCAGCATCTGGGCCAAGCTGGACGAGAACGTCACCAACGCCGCGATCACCTACCAGATCACCCAGGGTCTGCAGCCGAACTACCACTCGAGCTTCGTGCACAATGCTGTGTACGTGCCGCAGCTGCAGAACTTCGACCCGACCAACGTCTGGTTGAGCAGTCACTGATAGCCCTCGAGTGAGGTTCTAACCACGATCCGCCCAGTTCCCCTGAGTGATGTCTTGCTCAGGGGAACTGGGCGGATACAATCTGTTATCGGCGCTGCGTCCCTGTTCTGCGGGTCTGGTAGGCATCGCCGGGATCTTCCAGAAGGGTATGGGCAGCGTGGCGCTACTCGAGGTCAGGGACCTGCATGTCTCCTTCCGGACCGATGACGGAATCGTCAATGCGGTCCGGGGCGTCTCATTCGTCGTAGAGCCTGGCCAGACTCTCGGCATCGTCGGTGAGTCCGGATCCGGCAAGAGCGTGTCCACTCAGACGGTCATGGGCCTGACGCGCGGCGCCGACGTCGAGGGTGTGGCGCTGTTCAACGGCCGGGACCTGCTCACCATGACCAAGCAGGAGCTTTCTCAGGTCCGCGGCGCTGAGATCGGAATGATCTTCCAGGACCCGCTATCCAGCCTGCACCCGTTCTATAAGGTCGGCTGGCAGATCATCGAGATGCTCCGCCTGCACGACAAGGGGATCACCAAGGCCGCGGCCCGGAAGCGGGCCATCGAACTGCTCGGCCTGGTCGGCATCCCGCAGCCCGACCGGCGGGTTGACGACTACCCGCACCAGTTCTCCGGCGGCATGCGGCAGCGGGCCATGATCGCGATGGCGATGGCCAACAACCCCGCGCTGCTCATCGCAGACGAGCCGACCACCGCGCTCGATGTGACGGTGCAGGCCCAGGTGCTGCAGATGATCAACCGGCTGCAGCAGGAGTTCGGCACCGCGGTGATCCTCATTACCCACGACCTCGGCGTGATCGCCGACGTCGCCGACGACGTGGTGGTCATGTACGGCGGCATGGTCATGGAACAAGCCGACCGGATGACCACCTTCAAGAGCTTCCACCATCCCTATACCGAGGGACTGCTGCAGTCGCTGCCTGCTTATGGGGGCGAGCGCGAGCGACTGCGCGCGATTCCGGGCACGCCGCCGAGCCCCATCAACGTGCCGCCGGGCTGCCCGTTCGCGGCCAGGTGCCCGTATGTCATGGACAGGTGCCGGGCGGAGCTGCCGCCCCTGGAGATAGCCGGGGAGGCGGCCGACCACCTGTCGAGGTGCTGGCTGCCACACAACGTCGCCGCCCGGCAGGCGCTGCGCGTCAAGCTCGATCAGTCGCTGCCGGTCAGCGCCGAAGCGTAAGGGCAGGTAATGTCAACGGAGACAACGAACAGGGCGGCTGGCGACGGCGATGTGCTGCTCCGGGTGGAGAACCTGGTCAAGCACTTCCCGGTGAAGTCGGGCAAGCTGATCCCGACTGAGCGCGAGTACGTGCACGCCGTCGAGGACGTCAGCCTTGAGGTCCGCCGGGGTGAGACACTCGGCCTGGTCGGCGAAACCGGCTGCGGCAAGTCCACCCTGGCCCGCTGCGTCGCCAGGCTGCATCCGGTGACCTCGGGCAAGGTTTATTTCAACGAGCAGGACATCACCGATCTGTCGCCCCGGCGCATGCGGCCGCTGCGGCGCGATATCCAGATGATCTTCCAGGATCCGTATGGATCGCTGAACCCGCGCCGCCGGGTGGGCTCGATTATCGGAGACCCGTTCTCGATCCACCGCACCGCGAGAGGCGAGGACCGCAAGCGCCAGGTCCAGCACCTGATGGAGCTTGTTGGCCTCAACCCCGAGCACTACAACCGCTTCCCGGCCGAGTTCTCCGGCGGGCAGCGGCAGCGGATCGGCGTGGCCCGCGCGCTTGCCTTCCAGCCCAAGCTCATCATCTGCGACGAGCCTGTGTCGGCCCTCGACGTGTCGATCCAGGCGCAGATCCTCAACCTGCTGTCCGACCTGCAGCGCGAACTCGGCCTCACCTATATCTTCATCGCGCACGACCTATCGGTCGTGCGGCACGTGAGCAACCGCGTCGCCGTCATGTACCTCGGCAAGATCGTCGAGGAATCGCCGGTGGACGGAATGTGGGCCCACCCGAGGCATCCGTATACCGACGCGTTGCTGTCGGCGGTCCCGCTGCCCGACCCGGAGCACGCACAGCAGCGCGAGCGGATCATCCTGGCCGGCGATGTGCCGTCGCCGATCCACCCGCCGTCTGGCTGCCGGTTCCACCCACGCTGCCCGAAAGCCAGGCCCACATGTGTCAGCACCGAGCCCGAGCTCATCGCGAGGCTCGGCGACGCGGATCACCGTGCCGCGTGTCACTTCCCGGTTGAAGACGGCGAGGACATTTCGCAATCCACGCCGTCCATCGCTGAGGACCAGCGCGTGATCGAGTCCGGGCTCATCGCCGGCGCATGAGCTTCTGGTCAGGAGGAAAATCGTCATGAGCTATGACGTCACGGCGGTCGGGGAGTCGGCACTCCGGGTCGAGCCCGCCGAAGTCAAGGCCATTGCTGCGCGGCAGGAAATCGAGGGCAAGAGCCCGTGGGTTCTCGCCCTGCGCCGGCTCCGCCGTGACCGCGCAGCGATGATCAGCCTGGTTGTCATTGTGTTCATCGCGGCCTGCGCCATCGGCGCGCCGATTTTCGCAATGATTACCGGGCACGGCAACATGCAGCAGTTCTCCACCATCGGCCGGACACCGGACGGCCAGCCGATCGGGCCTAACGGCACGTTCTGGCTCGGCACCGATGACCTGGGCCGCGACCTGCTAGTCCGGATCGCGTACGGGGCCAGGGTCTCGCTGTTCGTCGGCGTGGTCGCCACCGCCGTAACCGTCGTCGGTGGCACGGTGATCGGCCTGGCCGCCGGTTACTTCGGCGGCATCATCGACTCGATCCTGGCCAGGTTCATGGACTGGCTGCTGGCCGTGCCGTTCCTGCTGTTCGCCATCGCGCTCTTCTCGGTGGCCGTGCAGAAGCCGATCTTCGGATTCATCGGCCCTGGTCTGCCGATCGTGATCATCGTGCTCGGATTCTTCGGCTGGGCCTCAGTCGGCCGGCTAGTGCGCGGGCAGGTGCTGTCCATTAAGGAGAAGGAGTACATCGAGGCCGCCAGGGCGCTTGGCGCAGGCCCGTGGCGGATCATGTTCGTCGACATCCTGCCGAACCTCCTGGCGCCGCTGATCGTCTACAGCACGCTGCTGATCCCGGCGACTATCGTCGGCGAGGCCACGCTGTCCTTCCTCGGCGTCGGGGTGCAGCCGCCGACGGCCGACTGGGGGCAGATGATCTCGACGGCATCCGGCATGTTCCTGTACGGGCCGTGGTGGTATCTCGTCTTCCCGAGCGTGGCGCTGCTGATCGCGACGCTGGCCTTCAACATCTTCGGCGACGGGGTCAGGGATGCCTTTGATCCTCGCGGCGACCTTTACGTCTAGGAGCTTGCTGTGGCCCGATTCCTGATCCGTCGCATCCTGCAGGGCCTGCTGGTCCTGCTGCTGATGACGTTCACGGTCTACATAATCTTCTTCCTTGGCCCCGGACCGCAGTTCGTGGCCCGGGTACTGGCCGGCAAGTCAGCCACCCCGGCGCAGATCAACGCGATCGCGACGCAGTTGTACCTGAACAAGCCCTGGTACGTCGCCTACGGCCACTTCGTGTCGCAGCTGGCGCACGGCAACCTCGGCTACGACTACTACAACAGCGTGCCGGTGACGACGTCTATCAAGCAGGCGTTCCCGATCACGATCTCGCTGGTCGTCGGCGCGTCCATACTCTGGCTGCTGATGGGGCTGGCAACCGGCATCGTGTCCGCGGTCAGGACCAGGTCGCTCACGGACCGGTTCTTCACCACGCAGGCGCTGTTCTTCTACTCGATGCCGACGTTCGTGCTCGGCCTGCTGTTCATCTTGTTCCTGTATCAGGTACTGACCACGCACGGAGCAGCTGTCTTCCCGGCGCCGGGAGCGTGGACCTCGTTCACGCATAATCCGCTGGCCTGGGCGCACGACCTGATATTGCCGTGGTTCACGCTCGCCCTTGTATCAGCCGCTACTTATACCAGGCTTACCCGCGGGTCGATGCTGGACGTGTTCGGTGAGGACTACATCAGGACAGCCAGGTCAAAGGGCATGTCCGAGCGGCGGGTGATCCTCAGGCACAACCTGCGGGCGTCGCTCACCCCGGTCGTGACGCAGTTCGGCCTGGACGTCGGCACGCTGATCGGCGGCGCGATCATCACCGAGCAGGTGTTCAGCCTGCCCGGGCTCGGCTGGACGGCGATCCACGCCATCTCGAGCCAGGACTTGCCGCTGATCATGGGAATCGTCATCGTGGCGTCCACGGGCGTCATCGTTGCGAACCTGCTCGTCGACATCTTCTACGCGGTCCTGGATCCGCGCGTGCGGCTGCACTAGGGCCACCCCAGCCGCACGTTTCCATGGCTTGTGGCTAAGCCCGGCCGGCTCGATAATCCTGGTGTGGTGGTACCGGACGATATCGGCGCAAGCGGCCAGGACGAGATCCGCGTGTCCGACGCCGATCGAGATAAGGTGCTGGCCGAACTTCGGGTTGGCTACGTCGAGGGCCGACTGACCCACGACACGTTCGCCCACCGCGTCGAGGCAGTGCTGCTGGCACGGGCCGGTCGCGACCTGCGCAGCGTGGTCGCGGACCTGCCGAGGCCGCGCGGGATCTGGGTCCGGGCGACGGCGATCTTCCGGCGGGCGTCGCGTACCACCGACAGGTGGCTACGCGGGCGGCCGCCCGTGCTGGCGCTGCCGCGCGGGTCGCAGCCGCGGTTCACCATCGGGCGCGAGGCAAGGTGCGACATGACGCTCGCCGATGAGACGGTGTCGCGGTGGCACGCCAGCCTGGAGCGGGCCGAAACTGGCTGGATACTGGCCGACCTCGGCTCGATGAACGGGACCCGGCTGAACGGGTGGCGCGTCACCGGCCCGGTCCCGGTCCAGGCAGGTGACATGGTGTCGTTCGGCGGCTCCACCTATTTGGTGTCGGACCGACCGCGCTGACGCGAACCAGGTTGCCGCGCGCCGCTAGAGTCAAAAGATGACAGTGGTACTGCTATGACAGTCGTGCTCATCGTCCGGCACGGCCTGACCTCATCCACCGGCAAGGCGCTGACCGGCTGGCTGCCAGGTATCGCGCTCGACGACAGGGGTGAGGCCCAGGCGGCGGCCATCGGCGAGCGGCTCGCTCACGTTCCCGTCGCCGCGATCGTGAGCAGTCCCCTGGAGCGGTGCGTCCAGACTGCGACGGCGATCGCTGTGCGGCAGGCTGGCAGCGATCACGCAGCGCCGCCAGCGGTCACGATCGACAATCGCGTCGGCGAGTGCCACTACGGCGACTGGACGGGCCAGCCCCTGCGCAAGCTCGCGCACGACCCGCTGTGGCGCGTAGTGCAGGCGCATCCGAGCGCGGTCCGGTTTCCCGGCCCGGACGGTGAGTCGATGCCCGCGATGCAGCAGCGCGCGGTGGCCGCCGTTCGCGACTGGAACGCCAGGCTAGGCGCCGGGGCCACGTACCTGATCTGCTCGCATGGCGACGTCATCAAGGCCATCCTGGCGGACGCGCTTGGCATGCACCTCGACATGTCACAGCGGATCCAGGTGGATCCCTGTTCGCTGAGCGTGGTCAGGTACACCACGCTCCGGCCCTTCGTGCTGCGCATGAACGACACCGGGGCGGACGCCGCGGCCCTCGCGGGCCTGGCGCGCAAACCGGTGAAACGGCACGCCGACGCTGACGCTTCGGTCGGCGGGGGAGCAGGCACCGGCAGCTAGCCGGCCCGGACGCCGGTAGCCTGACTGATGAGGACCGGGCTGGCAGCCGGCCGTTTCGCGAGAGGATGGGGGTCATGCCGGTCTACTCGTACGACCCGCCTGAACGGTTCATCGCGGGCACAGTCGGCCAGCCTGGGGAGCGTACGTTCTATCTCCAGGCGGCCATGGGCACCAGGGTCACCAGCGTCGCGCTGGAGAAGGCGCAGGTGAGCCAGCTCGCGGAGCGACTGGACGAGCTGCTGGACGAAGTCGCGCGCCGGACCGGTGCCGGCTCGGGCACAGCGGCTGACGTCGACGACGGCCCGCTCGACGTCCCGCTGACGGAGGACTTCAAGGTCGGCGCGATCGCGCTGGCCTGGGATCATGACGGTGAGCGCGTCATCATCGAGGCGCAGGAGGAGAGCGAGGAGCCGCTGGAGCCGCTGGCTGATGACGTCCCCGAAGACGGCCCGGGCATCCTGCGCGTGCGCATCACGGCCGAGGCGGCGCGCGCATTCTCCCGGCGTGCCATCCAGGTAGTGCGCCAGGGACGACCGCCTTGCCCCCTCTGCGGACTGCCGCTCGACCCGGCTGGCCACGTGTGCCCGCGCCAGAATGGTCACCGGGTCGGGCATGGCTGATGCCGCGGCCAGCAGGAGAGCGTGGCGCGAGCAGCGGGCCAGGGGTCCATCGGCGCGCCCGGCCGCAGGCGGCGAGCCGAGCGGCGCTCGGCGGCAAATAGACGGGGTGGGGCGGCATCCAACGAGCGCGGCCGACGAGGCGGCGCTCCTTGACCTGCTCGCCAATGGCACCCTCGAGGTAAAGGGCCGCCTGGTCGACGCGTCCAACGCGACGATGTACTGCACGATTGCCGGTGCCGGGAGCGAGACGGCCTGCGTCTACAAGCCGGTGGCCGGCGAGCGGCCGCTATGGGACTTTCCCGACGGGACGCTGGCCGGACGCGAGATCGCCGCGTACGTGGTGTCGAAGGCGGCCGGCTTCGACGTTGTGCCGCCGACCGTCTATCGCGACGGCCCGTTCGGCCCCGGCATGTGCCAGCTGTGGATCGACGCTGACGAGACGATCGACCTCGTCGAGCTGGCCCGCAGCAATGATGCGAGGCTGCGCCAGATGGCAGTGTTCGACGCGGTAGTGAACAACGCTGACCGGAAGATCGGGCATCTGCTACCGGTTACCGGTGGCGCGCTCTACGGCTGTGATCACGGGGTGTGCTTTGGCGCCGAGTACAAACTGCGCACCGTGTTGTGGCAGTGGCGCGGCAAGCCGCTGACGAGCACGGCGCTGACCGCGCTGGCCAACCTGAAAGACCTGATATCCGACGGCGACCTGGCCGCCGAGCTCGGCAACTTGGTGACGCCGGACGAGGTCGCCGCGACAGTCAGGCGGGTCGAGATGCTGCTGGCGCGCAAGGTGCACCCGCTCCCGCCGGCCGACTGGCCCGCGGTGCCCTGGCCGCCTATCTAGGCGCCCCGGTCGCCGCGACGCCGCAGGTACCGCTCAAACTCCCGGGCGATAGCGTCGCCGCTGGCCTCGGGGAGGTCGGTGGCATCCTTTGCCTCCTCGAGGCTCCGGACGTACTCAGCCACGTCGCTGTCCTGCTCGGCTAGCTCGTCGACACCCCGTTCCCAGGCCCTGGCCTCGGCAGGCAGGTCGGCCAGCGGTAGCGAGATGTCCAGGATGTCCTCGACGCTGCGCAGCAGCGCGAGTGTGGCCTTCGGGCTCGGCGGCTGCGCTACGTAATGCGGCACGGCGGCCCACAGCGACACCGACGGCAGCCCGGCAGTGGCGCTGGCCTGCTGTAGCACGCCGACGATGCCGGTGGGGCCCTTGTAGTCGACGGGCTCGACGTGCAGCTGAGCCGCCAGTTCCGCGCCCGAGGTGGCGGCGGTGACCTGGAGCGGCCGGGTGTGCGGGGAATCAGCCAGCAGGGCGCCGAGCAGGATGACAAGCTCGACGCCCAGGTCGGTGAACGCGCCGACTAGCTCGGCCGTGAAGCCGCGCCAGCGCATGTTGGGCTCGATGCCGTGCAGCAAGATGAGGTCGCGGCCGACGTCAGGCGGCCGGGCGATCGCGAGCCGGGTGGTCGGCCACACTAGTTCCTCGGCGCGACCGTCGGATACTTCCATCACCGGCCTGGTGACCTGGAAGTCGTAGTAGTCCTCGGGGTCGATCTCCCCGACAGGCTTGGCGTCCCAGGCCGAGATGAGCTGCGTGATCGCGCTGCTGGCAGCCTCGCCAGCGTCGTTCCAGCCCTCGAAGGCAGCGATGAGTGCAGGCGAGGTGAGTTTGCCTACCGCGTCGAGCTCGATCGCCAGCCACCTCCTTCGTCCGCGCACGCGCAGTACTCGTTTTAGGTCAAGCCTATGTTCCCTGACCAGTGAGCTAGGCAGGACTGCCTGCCCGAGTCACTGCGTGCCGGTCCCTAGGATGGGGACATCATGTCGCGATCTGGACACCAAGCTGCGGCCCCAGAACTTCAGGCCGTCACCTTCGATATGGACGGCCTGCTCGTCGACTCGGAGCCGCTGTGGTTCCGGGCCGAGAGCGCCGTGATGGAGCGACTGCACGGCGCTTGGGTTCCTGGTGACCAGGATGCCCTGGTCGGCGGCTCGATGAGCACCACCGTCGCGTACCTGCTTAATAAGGGAACGAGGCCAGCCGAGCCAGCCGCCGTGGCCCGCTGGCTGCTTGATGCGATGGTGGACCTGCTGCGGCAGGCGCCGGTGCCGGTGCTGCCCGGTGCCGTCGAGCTCGTCGCCGAGGTGCAGGCGGCCGGGCTGCCGAACGCGCTGGTGACGTCTTCCGAGCCGGAGGTCGTGGACGCGGTGCTGGCGAAGCTGGACGTCGAGTTCCCCGTCATCGTCTGCGCCGCTGACGTGTCGCACGCCAAGCCGGATCCCGAGGGCTACCTGCTCGCGGCGGCGAAGCTCGGAGTTGAGCCGCAGTCCGCCATCGCGCTAGAGGATTCGGTCAACGGCGTGCGCGCGGCCGAAGCGGCCGGCTTTCGGACCGTGGCAGTGCCGAGCGTCGTGCCGGTGCCCGCCCGGCCCGGGCGCGTCGTGCTGGCGTCGCTGGCCGGCGTCACGCTGGCCCAGCTCGCGACGCGGGTCGGGGTGGCTCTGTGATGTGCGACAATGTAATAACCACGGCTAGGCCAGGCCGCTCACGGGCGAGCAGCTGTCGGTCGGCCGCGAGGGGAGGCCGCAGTGGGTCCCTGGCTTAGCTTTGCCACCAGTGGGTGGGCCGGGCCTGTATTCATAGCTGTCACGGTCGCCGGACTCATCCTGAGTGGGATCGCCTGGCGCAAGAAGGGCGCTCGCAGTGGCATCCGCGGCGTGGCATGGTCACTGCTACCCATTGCGGCGTGGCTGACGCACGCGCTTCCGCTACTCGGCCGCATCGTGTCGGCGATCGTGCAGTTTGCCGGCGCTGTCGTGCTGTCGCCGAGGGTATGGCTAGGTGTCATCCTCGTCGGCGTCTCGGCCGTGCTCTTCCTGGTGTCGGGCGGCATCCCGCTCGTCGGCTGGCGCAAGCGCCACAAGGCCGTTAAGGACCAGCCGCGCGAGGGCGGTCAGCCGACCGCGTCACTGGAGCGAGCCCGCGGCAAGTCAGCGATCAAGGCAGAGGCCGAGGACGAGATGGCCGACGTCCGCGACATACTCAAGAAGCACGGCATCAGCTAGCCGCCCAGCGTGCCGAGTATCTCCGGCAGAATCACCGAGACCGGCCTCGGCGGCATCACCCTAGGCACTCGCTCCTGGGGCGTGTTCAGCTTCGGCCGCGGCGGCGACGCCCGCCGGTATCGCGAGATCTACTTGGTCACCGAGGTCGAGGGGATGGTGGCACGCGGCCAGGTGGCCCGGGCTGCCGTGTCGCGTTAGCGGGGGCTCGTCGGTCTCGCAGATGTCGGTGGCGTACCGGCAGCGCGGGTGGAAGCGGCAGCCAGATGGCGGCGCGATCGGGCTTGGCACGTCGCCTTCCACCACACTCTGCTGCCTGCTGGCCGACAGGTCCGGGTCCGGGATCGGCACGTCTGGGATGGGGGTGCAGATGATGTAGTGGCGGGCGCGGGTGCTGAGGTGTGCCCGGCCTCGGTGAGCAGGTGCCAGGCGCGGGCCGCCAGCTTGCGGGAGATCGTGGTGGTGGCGATCTTCTTGCCCCGGCGGCGGGCGATCACCTGATAGCCGGCCGCTGCGGGTGCCGCTTGGCGGTCTCCGCTGTCTCGGACAGGGCCCACCGCAGCCACGCTGAGCCCTGTTTGGAGATGTGGCCGTGCCAGACGGTGCGGTCCGAGCCGCGCACGGTGGGGGGTGAGCCCGGCCCGGGACGCCAGCTCGCGTACCAAGCCTAACCTGGTGACATCCCCGACCTCGGCGAGGATGACCAGCGCGGTGAACGGCCCGACGCCCGGGAGCTGGGTGAGCACCTTGACCCGCGGGTCGGCCTTCGCCCGCTGGTGAACCTCCCAGTCGAGCCGGTCGATCGGGACCTGCAGGGCGTCGATCAGGGCCAGGTCGTCCTCGACCACCTCGCGGGACGCGGCGGGCAGGTCGAGCGCGGCGAGCCAGCCGCGGCCCGGCCCGCTCCAGCAGCCGGCCGGCCGGTCATGACCATGGTCGGCCAGGACGGCGTGGATCCGGTTTCGCAGCAGGGTCCGCAGCCGGACCAGCTGAACCCGGTGCCGCAGCAGCGCCCGCAGCTGCCGCACCTCAGGCGGCGCGATCCACGCCTCCGGCAGCAGGTCCGCCCGCAGCAACTGCGCCAGGATCGCGGCGTCGACCTTGTCGTTCTTCAGCCTGGCCGAGGCGATCGCCTTGCACCGCAGCGGATGCACCAGATGCGGGGCGAACCCGTAGTCCTCCAGCAGTTCCACAAGCCAGCCCCACCGGTACGCGGCCTCGAACGCCGCGGACGTGCCCGCCGGCAGGCCTCCGATCACGCCCAGGATCGGCTCCACCCCGTTCAGCGCAGGTAGAGGTGTCCGCCGCGGACTACCCAGGTGCGTCGGCGTTGATCGATCCGATGGGCGTGACCGTGTTCGGAGGCGGTGATCGCGCCGCAGTGCTCAGCGCCGAGGTGGATCCAGGTGCAGTGCGAGCGACGAGGCAAATTGCCCCCGTTTCCGCCGGATCACGAAAATACAACAGTTCGAGACGACACCTTGACCTCGCGCGACTCAAGCCTACGGTTATAGACGCGGATGCCGCTGGCAACCCCTGGGGGCTCACGCAGGCATGTCGTAGCCGTGCCCCACGGATGCACCCGCTGCCCACGAAGGAGGCTTTCTCTCGTGTCGTTGTCTGGCGGAGAACTCGAGGTCGTCGGCAGCTCACCAGGCACGACCGAACTTCTCGGCGAAGGCAAGGCGATCGAGGGTCGCTCCCTGTGGCAGATCGCGTGGCGGCGCCTCAAAAAGGACAAGGTCGCGATGGCGGGCGGCGTCGTCGCCATCCTGCTCGCCCTCGTCGCGGTGTTCGCCGGGCAGCTGAGCGCGCTGTACGGCCACGACTGGAAGACTCAGAACCCGAACCTGCTCGACCCCTCGACGACGATGCCCATCGGCCCGTTCGGCGGAGTCAGCGGTAATCACTGGCTCGGCGTCACGCCGGTGCTCGGTCAGGACGTCTTCGCGGGGCTCCTCTACGGCGCCCGGACCTCGCTGA
>DATIOU010000160.1:0-12233 GCA_035472835.1 Streptosporangiaceae bacterium
CAGGGCAGCCGATCATGGTGTCGGCGGCGCTCGATCTGGCGGCCGCGCCGCGCGATCGGGAGGTGCTGCTCAAGGTCCTGACGCTGCTGGCTGGCTGGCGGGCGCTGGCGACCACCGCGACCGCTCGGGGGGCGCTTGTGCCCCAGCTGGGAGCTCCGGATCCGCTGACTGCTCAGTGAGCCGCTCGAGCTTTGACAAGACGCGGGACTGGCGCAGCCACGGGTGCTCGCTGCGCTGCTGCCACCGGGCGTACTCAATCAGCTCCTGCCAGGTTGCTCGGGCTGCTGCGGTGTCACCAGCCGCGAGGTACGTGTCGCCAAGGCTCTCCAGGATGTGCGGCGGCCGCACTGGGATGCCCGCGTGGCTGCAAATAGCCAGGGCGTCGAGGAAGTACTTGATCGCCTGCTGGTAATCGCCGAGCTCGGCATGGATGCGCCCGAGAGTGTCGAGCGAGTCGACGTGCCCGGTCATATGGCCAATCTGGCGACTCAGCTCCAGTGCCCGGACGCAATACGCCATCGCGGTCTGCAATTCGCCCAGGGCGAGGTAGTGATTGGCGAGATCGGCGACGGCGCGCGCCTCGCCGGTCCGGTCACCGGCGGCGTAAGACCAGTCGAGTGCGTAGCCGGCATGCGACAGCGCTATCGGCAAGTCTCCGCGCACGCGTTCTGGCCGCAACTCCCGCTGGGACCGGTACACGCTAGAGAGCGCCAGGTGCACCGACGCCTGCGAGGCGAGATCCTCGATCACGCGGAAATGCGACATGGACTGCCGTAGATAGCCGATCGCGTCGTCATAAGCACCGGTAATCCGCGAACGCGTGCCGAGACTGAAGTAGACCCGGCCGAGCGCGGCGTCGTCACCGAGCCTGGTGGCGGCCCTGAGCGCGACAGCGTCCAGGTTCGCCCAGTCACGGGTCCGGGCCACGGCCCGGAAGTACTCCGTCATGGTGCACGGGATCTGCCACGCGTAGGTGTCGGCGCCGATGGCATCGGCGCGGGTCGCGGCCGCGACGAGAACCTGATGCTCGGCTTGGAACCAGCTGATCGCGCCGAGCGTCGTCTCGGCTCGCTCCGGGGTGACGGCAGGGTCTGTCAGCGGGCCCAGCTCGGGCAGCGGCAGGTCGGCGGCGAAGATCAGTGCGCCGGCGGGCCGCGCGGTGTACAGGTAGTGATCTAACAGCCGTCTGAGCGCTAGCTGGCGGTCACGCGTGGTCTCGTGGCTGGCGGCTTTCTCGGCCGCGTAGGCACGCAGCAAGTCATGAAGCGCATACCGGCCGCCGGGGTGCTCCGAGATGAGGCTGGCGCGCGCCAGTTCGGCCAGCAGTCGCTGCGCTTCGTGTTCGGGCACGCCCGCCATGCTGCTCGCGGCCGCCGGGGTGAGATCGGGGCCGGGATGCAGGCCGAGCATGCGGAAGAGGCGAGTGGCCTCATCGCTCAGCTGGCTGACCGACCACGAGAAGACGGCGCGCACGCTGGTCGTGGAGTCGCCGATGTCGAAGGCATCAAGGCGATCGTGCTCGCTGTTCATCTGGGCCGCGAAGGACCGCAGCGGCACCGCGGGGCTAGCGGCGGCGCGCGCCGCCGTGATCGCCAGCGCCAGCGGCAGCCTGGCGCAAAGTGCGATGAGCTGGGCCGTCGCGGCTGGCTCGGCGGTGAGGCGGTCCGCGCCGAGCCGAGCGGCCAGCAATTCCTCGGCCTCGGCATGGGTGACGAGCTCAAGCGGGATCGTGACGGCGCCGTCGGTAATGCTCAGCCCCGTCATGGCCGACCGGCTTGTCACGACGACCAGGCAGCCGGGCGACGCCGGCAGTAGCGGCCTGACTTGCTCCGGGTCCCTGGCGTTGTCCAGCACGATCAGCACTCGCCGATCGGCCAGGATCGTCCGGTAAAGGGCTACCTGTGCATCGGGCGGCTCGGGAATCTGCGACGGCGGGACCCCAAGTGCGTCCAGGAAGCCACGGATCGCCTCGGCCGGAGTTAGCGGCACGCCGCTCGGGTCGTAGCCACGCAAATTGACGTAGAGCTGCCCGTCTGGAAACTGAGCCGCAATCTGGTGGCCCCAGCGCAAGGCGAGCGTCGTCTTACCGATGCCGCCCGTGCCGCTGATCGTGGTGATCACGACCGTTCCGCCGGGGACTTCCTGGCTCAGCAGCGCGTCAAGCTGCTTCAGCTCAGGCGCACGGCCCGCGAAGTGCCGTACGCCGGCGGGCAGCTGCCGAGGGATCGGCGGCCCGGCCGCGGCGCGGATACCTGGCGACGGTGCGGCGAGCGACGCATCGGCGTGCAGGACTTTGTCCTGCAAGTTCTTGAGATCGGGTCCCGGCTCGACACCGAGCTCGGCCTTAAGTGCGCGCCAGCCCTCCCGGTAGCAAGCGAGGGCCTCGGACTGCCGGCCGGATCGGTACAACGCGAGCATCAGCTGACCCCGAAGTCGCTCGCGCAGCGGGTGCTGAGCGACGAGCGTGGCCAGGTCGACGGCGAGCTCGGCGTGCCGGCCTGCCGCGAGCGCCGCGTCGGCGTAGTCCGTCTGGACCGAGAGCCGATGCTCATCGAGCGCCGCAGCCTCGGTGCTGAGGCTTTCGGTGATCTCGGCAACGTCGGCCAGGGCCGGCCCGCGCCAGAGGGCGAGCGCATCGCCTAGGGCGCTGACCGCTGCGTCCGTGTCGCCGGTACGCAGGGCCGCGCGCCCGCGCGCCACGAGCCAAGTAAACACAGCCAGGTCGGACTCCGCCGGGCCGAGGTTGAGCACGTAGCCGGGCGGCCTCGTAACAAGGCGCGAACTGCCGCGGCCGGGCTCCATCGCGGCCAGCCGCCGCCGAAGCTGATAGACCTGCGCGTGCAGGTTGCCCTCGCGTGGTCTGGCGACCTCATCACGCCACAGACCGTCGATGAGTGCCGATTCGGACACGACCCGGTTAGCCGACAGCGCGAGGATCGCGAGCAACGCCCGCAATCCTGGCTGCGTAATGGAGAACAGATTGCCAGCCGCTATTACCTCGATAGGGCCGAGCAGCCTGACCTGCAGGTCACCAGCCTCAGTCTCCATGTGAGAAGCGTAGCGAGCAGCCCGGCAGCGGCCCTATCAAATTTCGACGCGATATGTAAGGAAAAAGGATCAAGTTTCATTTTAGTCAGGCTCATTCACGCTGCCGCGCGGCGGGCCGTCCGCGTTCTGCACGGTCGGCCTTTTCCGTGGCGGGCCACGGGCGTAGATTGATGTGTGAGTCAGACATCAATCGTCGCAGCGCGCGGGACGAATACGCGCCGCGTCCGAGTGCCGGGAGGCGAGCTATGGCGCACGCCAAGGGAACGTTCACGGTGGCCACCTGGGACGAGAACACGTATCAGGAAATGGAGGCGGCCGCCAAGCTCACCAAGGCGACGGTGACCTACGGCCTCGCCGGTGACATCGTCGGAGAGGCGACCTGGGACGCCGTCATGTATTACCGACCGGATGGCACTGCCGTCTTCACCGGGCTTCAGCGCGTGCACGGCCGAGTCGCGGGTGTCGACGGAAGCTTCGTCATGCAGGCCGACGGCGAGTTTGAAGCCGGCGAGGCACGCTCACGGTGGGAGGTAATTGAGGGGTCCGGCACGGGTGGCCTAGCACGCATCAAGGGAACCGGGACGGCAGTCGCGACGGCCACTCCGCCCGGGAGCTACAGCATCGACTATGACCTCGGCTGAGCATGCAAACCTGGATCGGCCGGCGAACATGTTCGGAGCGCTGGCACTCGTCGTGACCGACCAGATCTCCGACGCCACGGCCGGAGCAGCCGGCCGGACGGAGTCGGCGCCCGCCGCGCTCGCCGCGCTCCTGCACTTCCTGGACCGGCCGTCGGTCGATGTCCTTCGACGGGTGCTCGGGCTCACTTCATCGGGTACCGTCCGGCTGCTGGACCGGCTGGCGGCTGCCGGATATGTCGAGCGCCAGGACGGCGCTGACCGGAGGTCCACCGCGATCGTGCTGACGGACGCAGGCCGGGTCGCAGCTACGCAGGTATGCCAGGCGCGTGCCGACGTGCTCGGCCGAGCTACCTCCGCGTTGTCTTCGGCTGAGCGCGCCGAGCTCGACAGGCTGGTGGCCAAGATGCTCGTGGGGATGATGCGCGGCCCCGGTGCCGTGCGCTGGATGTGTCGCCTCTGTGATACGGGGATCTGCCGTGGGTCACCCGGGGGCTGCCCAGTCGGCAACGCCGCGCGCGAGCGTTACGGCAACGGCTGACAAGACGACCGGCTGACCGCTGACCGGCTGACCCGGCTGACCGGCCGACAGGCTGACCGGCCGACGGGCTGACCGGCCAACCGGCTGACCGAACTCGCTTCGCTCAGGCCTCCTCGAGCCGGCTCCGGCGGCTACCGCGAGCCAGTCCCGGCGTCGCTGTGTTCGCCGTTGCTGGCTGAGGCTTCGCCGGCAGTAACCCCGCTGGCAGTAACCCCGCTGGCAGTAACCCCGCTGGCACTAACCCCGGCGGCGGTAACCCCGGCGGCGGCGGCGGCCGCGCTTGGCGACCCGCTCCCGGCGGCCCCGTTCCCGGCAATTCGGCGCTTGTTGACAGCATCGCCGTCGGTACGCGCGTCCGCAGCGGCAAAGTCATCGGACACGATGTCCGTGCCGGCGCCCGACGTGGCCGCGCCCACAGCCAGCGCCGCCGCTTCCGCGCCGTCCTCGTGCACGAACTTGCCGCCGCGCAGGGCCGACGCCGCCGCCGCGATCAGCAGTACCGCGATCGCCATGAGGAACACGATCACGAGGCCGTGGTGGAACGGCTGCGAGATCAGCTGCGGGAAGAACGTCTTGCCGGTTAGCACCGCCGAGTTCGACGCCGGCAGATGCGCAAGCACGCCGGTGGGCCCGAGCAATTCGTGCACCGGGTTGTAGCCAAGGAAGGCCGCGAACAGGCTGCCGACCGGCGGCAGCGACGCGATCTGATGTGCGACGCCGTGCGGAACGCCCTGCGCGGTCAGGCCGCGCGCGATCGTCGTCGGCAGCGTGGCGGCGAGGCCGGCGATCATGAGCGAGAAGAAAACTCCGATCGACAGGACGAAACCGGAGTTCTGGAACGTGGCCAGCATCCCCGATGCCGCACCGCGCTGCTTGGCCGGCACGCTGTTCATGATCGCGGCGGCGTTGGGCGCCGAGAAGAGTCCCATCCCCGCGCCGGCGATGAAGATCAGGCCCGCAAACTCGGGATAGCTGAAATTCACGGGGATCACGAGCAGGCCGGCGAAGGCAAGCGCCGACACGATCAGCCCGCCGGAGGCGAAGGCGCGGGCGCCGTGCTTGTCGGACAGCCAGCCCGAGACAGGCCCCGACGCCACGAAGCCGAACGTCAGCGCCAGCAGGTAGATGCCCGACCACAGCGGCGTGTCCTTGTAGGCGTAGCCGTGCAGCGGCAGCCAGATACCCTGCAGCCAGATGATCAGCATGAACTGCAGCCCGCCACGGGCAATCGAAGCAAGCAGCGTCGCGCTGATCCCGGCCGCGAAGGCGCGGATCTTTATGAGGTGCAAGTCGAACATCGGCGCTTCGACCCTCGTCTCGATGACGCAGAACAGGGCCAGGAGGGCCGTGCCGCCGATGAGCCCAGTCAGGACGAGCGGGCTTGACCAGCCCATAGAGTGGCCGCCGTAGGGCTGGATGCCATAGGTGATGCCAGTCAGCAGCATGATCAGCCCAATGGCGAACGTGACGTTACCCAGCCAGTCGATCTTGGCCGGCGTCCGCATGCCGACTTCCTTGAGGCTCCGGTAGGACCAGATCGTGCCGCCGAGCCCGATCGGCACCGACACGATGAAGACAAGCCGCCAGTCGATGGCCGCGAGGACTCCGCCGAGGATCAGGCCGATGAACTGGCCAGAGATGCCAGCCACCTGGTTGATTCCCATGGCGGTGCCGCGCTGGTTGGCCGGGAACGCGTCAGTGAGGATCGCGGGCGAGTTCGCCATCAGCATCGCGCCGCCGATCGCCTGGATGACGCGGAAGCCGATCAGCCACAGAGCGCCCTTGGGCCCGGTGAACGGATCGAAGGGCAGGGCGAGCGCGCCGAGCGCGAAAATCGCGAATCCGGCGTTGTACATCCGGACACGGCCGTAGATATCGCCGAGGCGGCCGAGAGTGACGACGAGCACAGCGGAGACGACCAGGTAGCCCATCAGCATCCAGAGCAGGTAGCTGACGTTGCCTGGCTGGAGCGGGTTCAGGTGAATACCGCGGAAGATGGCGGGCAGCGCGATGATGACGATGGATGCGTTGACCGTGGCGGCCAGCATGCCGACCGTCGTGTTCGACAACGCGACCCACTTATAGCGCCCATCACCCACGTTGCGCCCGCCTTCGCGCGCAGTGTCAGTGCCCTGGCTCACTCGGCTGCTCCCGCCTCGAAATAGTTGTGTGTACCAAAATACTCGGCGGCCGGGCGCTCGCGCTCCTCGCCGTCGCCGGACATGTCGGTGACCTGCGGCAGGAGTATCTTCGGAGAGTGACATCCCGCCCGGCACCGCGCGATCTTCGTGCCTCCGACTTCGACCGCGACCGGGTCATCAAGCTGCTAGCCGAGGCAGCCGCCGACGGCAGGCTCACCGCGGACGAGCATTCTGAGCGGGTGGAACGGGCCTATCAGGCGCGGACTCTTGGCGAACTCGCCGCCCTGACTACCGACCTCGTCGGCCAGGACGCCCAGCCGATCAAGCTAGACGGCCGGCGGGCGGTTACGGGGATTTTCGGGCGGGATAGCCGCGACGGCCGCTGGGTCGTGCCAGACGTACTGCCGGTCGTCGCGATCTTCGGCGAAGTCGAGCTCGACCTGCGTGAGGCGCTACTGCAAAGCGGGCGGATCGTCGTCTACGCCACGCTAATCGCCGGGACCATTCACCTGCTCGTCCCCGACGGCGTCGCGGTGGAGACGACTGGCACGGCAGTACTCACCAGGAAGGTCAACCGGACTGTGCGGCAGCCCTCGCAACGCTGGCCCGGCCCCGGCCCGCACCGGCCTGGTGAGGGCCAGAATGGCGCAGCTCAACTAGTCGTGGAAGTGCGGGCGGTCGGGTTCGGCGGGACCGTGAAGGTGACCTCGCCCAAGCGGTCACGCCGGCTCGGCGGCCTACGGCGCGGCACCCTGCCAGGCGGCTAACCGCAGTTGAAGTCGACTGCGCTGTAGGCGCTGAGCTTCCAGAGCTGGTGCTCGGCGTAGATGTTGCGGACCGTACCGGACCGGGCGCGCATGACCAGGGAGTGCGTCGTCGCGCCGCCCGACTTGTACCGCACCCCGGCCAGCAGCTCGCCGTCCGTAATTCCGGTGGCGGCGAAAAAGGCGTCATCGGATGTCACCAGGTCATCGGTGGTGAGCACCCGGCTGAGATCGTGGCCGGCCTCGATCGCTTTGCGTCGCTCAGCCTCGTCCCGCGGCGCCAGCTTGCCGAGTATCACGCCGCCGAGGCACTTGACGGCGCACGCGGCGATGATGCCTTCCGGCGTACCGCCGATGCCGAGCAGCAGGTCGATCCCCGTGCCTGCGCGCGCGGCCATAATCGCGCCGGCCACGTCGCCGTCGGTCAGCAGCTTGATGCGCGCGCCGGCGGCCCGCACCTCGCTGATCAGCTCGGCGTGCCGCGGCCGGTCGAGTATCACTACCGTCACATCGGCTGACGAGCAGCTCTTGGCCCTGGCCACGGCGGCAACGTTCACGGATGGCGGTGCCTCGATGTCGACGACCGAAGCGGCTTCCGGCCCGGTGACCAGTTTGGACATGTAGTAGACCGCCGACGGGTCGTACATCGAGCCGCGGGCGCTGACCGCGAGGACCGAGATCGCGTTGGGCATCCCGTTGGCCGTCAGCCGCGTGCCGTCGATGGGATCGACCGCGACGTCACACAGCGGTCCGGTGCCGTCGCCGACCTGCTCGCCGTTGTACAGCATCGGTGCGGCGTCCTTCTCGCCCTCGCCGATGACCACCACGCCATTCATCGACACCGTGTTGATGAGCTGCCGCATTGCGTTGACAGCGGCGCCGTCTGCGCCGTTCTTGTCGCCGCGACCGACCCAGCGCGCCGAGGCCATGGCGCCCGCTTCGGTCACCCGCGCTAGCTCCATTGCGAGGTTGCGGTCCGGCGCGTGCCGCCCAGGCTCCGGCGTCGCGCCGACATCACCGGCTGCGGCCCCCGGCGGTCCAGCGACTCCAGGAGCGCCAGCGACGCCGGACGGTACGCCAGGCACCGCGGCTGCCTGATCGTCGCTCATCAACAAGCACCTTCCCTGTCAGCAGGCCGTGGTGGAATCCTATGTAGCAGGCTCGCCGGTCGGCCTGCCGCCCTGCAAGGGATTGCCTGAGACGCGGAGCGAATGACTACTGAACAGGTGGATTCTGGGCGAACCGCAGACCGCGGCTCGTCTACCAGAGCGGTGCTGCTGGCGGCGGCGCGTCAGGTATTCATGCTTGAGGGGTACGCCGAGGCTGGCGTCACCGACATCGTGGCGCTCGCGGGCGCCAGCGTGGGCAGCCTGTACCACCACTTCTCCGGCAAAGCCGATCTATATTTGGCGCTGTTCGAGCAGCTGCACAACGAGTACGACATACGCACGCGCAAGGCGGTGCGGGAGTGCCGCGATCGGGGCGTCACCGATCCGATGCAGCTCCTGCTGGCTGGCGCGCGGGGCTATCTCGAGGTCTCCATCGAGCAGCGCGATTTGGCGAGCCTGTTCGCGCGCGGCGACGGCCCGCCGGGTTTCGAGGTGCTGTGGCGCAACCGCGTGCTGGACTGGGTCAACATGAACACCGAGTTCTTCGCGCGGACCGGTGAGCCGCTGGACGAGGCGGCGGCGATCGTGATGACTGGCGCGATCATGCTCGCCTCCGCGGAGGTCTCGCTCGCACCGGACGTCGTCAGGGCCAGGCAGCTCACCGACGGCGTGCTCGAGGTGTTGTCCCGGCTGCGTGCAACCCCGGCCCAGGCACAGGAACGTGGCCGCCAGCGGGCCCGCTAGCGCGGGCTGCTTTCAGAAGGGCGCGCCCGGCTCGTTCTGCGTCTGCCCGTGCTGGGCGAGCGCGGTCGCTAGCCGCGCCCTGGCGCCCTCTAGCCATTCCTCGCAGATCGCGGCCAGCTCTTCACCTCGCTCCCAGAGCTGAAGTGATTGCTCCAGGGTGAGCCCGCCCGCCTCGAGCCGTCTGACCAGTTCGGCCAGCTCGTCGCGGGCCTGCTCGTAGGGCGGACGCTCGCTGTCGCCCGATCCGCCGCTTGCCGCTGCCACGTCACCAGCCTAGTGCCGCCGTAACGTGCAGGACCGGACCGCCGATCAACGTAGCAGCACGGGTCCGCTCGGCCAGTGGGCCGGCGAAAGGACATGATGAGCAGCCATGAGCACCCTGACATCGGGCGGCGATGCGCCGGCTGCCTGGCCGCTCCATGCAATGCCCGGCCGCTCCGGCGCTGGCCACAGCCGGCGTCGCTGACGTCGGCAGTCCCAGTCCGGCCCGGCCATCCGCGTGCCCGATGCCCGCGCCTGCGCACCCCGCCCGGTCACGTAGGGATCCTGGGCGGCTGCTGGCGGCTGCGGTATCCGTGGTCGGCGGCAACCTGGCGGCTGGACAGCCCGCAGCCGCGTTAACCGCTGTCGGCCCGCTCGGCGGTCACGTTGAGGTGATCGGCGGCGAACCGCACGCTGAGCCTTTCGCCAGGACCGACCTGAGCAGCAGACAGGACGACGGTGGCGTCGGCTTGCTGGACGATCGCGTAACCGCGGCGGAGGGTCCCAGCCGGCGATAGGGCGTCTAGACGCGCCCTGATGTGCGTCAGGTCATCGCCCGCTCGGTCCAGGCTGGTCGCGATGGATAGCCGAGCGCGCTCTGCCACGCCAAGCACCTGCTCGTGCTGGCGGTCGATCTCTAGCAGCGGGCTGGCCAGCGCGGGCCGGGACGTGATCGAGCTGAGCCAGGCGCCTTCTCGGTCCAGCCGCCCGAGCAGCGACCTGCGCGCTCGCCCGCGCAGCTGGCGGACCAGCTCGAGCTGCTCCGCCACGTCCGGAACGGCTCGTCTGGCCGCGTCTGTCGGCGTCGAGGCGCGGACGTCGGCGACGAGATCGAGCAGCGGTACATCTTGCTCGTGGCCGATGGCGCTGATCACCGGCGTCACGCACGCCGCGACCGCGCGGACCAGCTCCTCGTCTGAGAAGGGCAGCAGGTCCTCGATCGAGCCGCCGCCGCGGGCGATGATGATGACGTCGACTGCTTTGTCGGCGTCCAGCCGCTGGAGCGCCTCGATGATCTCCTCGCTGGCGCGGGGACCCTGGACCGCGACCTGTTCCACGCGGAACTTCACCGCCGGCCAGCGTCTGGCCGCGTTGCGCAGCACGTCCCGTTCGGCCGCGGAGTCGCGGCCGCAGATGAGGCCCACGGACCTCGGCAAGAACGGCAGCTTGCGCTTGCGCTCGGTGGCAAACAGCCCCTCGGCCGCCAGCGCGGTGCGCAGCCGTTCGAGCCTGGCCAGCAGCTCGCCGATGCCCACGGCCTTGAGCCGAAGCGCGGTCAGGGCAAAGGTGCCCCTGGCAGCGTTGAATTCAGGCTTGGCCCAGATGACCACCCGCGCTCCGATGTCAGGTGCCGGTGCCGCCGCGTCGAGAACCGCGGTGGTACAGATGACCCGAACCGAGACGGCGGCGACGGGGTCACGAAGTGTCATGAACGCGGTGCCGCCGCGCCTGGTGAGCTCGGCGATCTGGCCCTCGACCCAGACCTTGCCCAGGCGGCCTATCCACTCGCCCACGAGCCGCGTGACTGTGCGGACCGGGACGGGTGCCTGCTCTGATGTCTCTAGCGGCACGGCCGCACCGGGCCACTAATGGGCGAGTTCACGAGCCTGCCTCGAGCTTCTCGATCCGGCGCTCGAACATTCCGAGCACGTCGGCGCGCTCGGCGTTGGCGGCCTCGTACTCGAGCAGCGTCTTCAGCTGGGTGACATCGAGGCCACGGAGCCGGGCCCGGATCGAGGCAAGCGATAGGCCGTCATAGTTCGGCAGCGGCAGGTCCGGCGCGCTGTCGGCCTGGCCCGCGACGGCGGGCCTGCCGTCGGTCCGGCCCACCACGGTGGCCGCGTCGTCGGTCTGGCCCACCACGGTGGGCGCGCTGGCTGCTTGGGGCTCGCGAGCCTCGCTGGCCCGCTCAGCGACCACGACGACGGGAGTCGGCCGGTCCGCGATCATCAGAACCCGGCCGATTCCCACGAACACGGCGCGAATCGCCAGGATCGGCGCACGCCTGACCGGCTCGGGAACCTGCGGGATCGCCATAGCTAGTCGTTCTCCTTCTCATAACCGCTACCGCGCTGGGCCGAACTTGCGGCCGCTCGCAGAGGACCAGGACGGTCTCACGATCATTGTCCTGGCTGCCCGCCGTAGGCGCGCGGTAGCGTCGGGTTTCCCGGCGTGCTGTGGCCCGCCGCGGGCAGGCAGCCAACCCGCCAGGGCCCGGATCGCGGTGCCGGGACCGGGCCCAATGATGATCATCTAGACTGATGTGCATGGCAGCTCAGTCCCGCCGCGTGCTTCTCGCGAAGCCCCGTGGCTATTGCGCGGGCGTTGACCGGGCGGTTCAGACCGTGGAGAAGGCCCTCGAGCGGTTCGGGGCGCCTGTCTACGTCCGCAAGCAGATCGTCCACAACACGCACGTGGTGCGGTCGCTCGAGGACCGAGGCGCGGTCTTTGTGGAAGAGACCGAGGCCGTTCCCGAGGGATCTGTCGTGGTGTTCTCCGCGCACGGCGTGTCTCCTGAGGTCAGGGCGGAGGCAAAAGACCGGGGCCTGCGGACGATCGACGCGACCTGCCCGCTGGTGACGAAGGTCCACAACGAGGCCAAGCGATTCGCTGCCCAGGACTACGACATCCTGCTGATCGGCCACGAAGGCCACGAAGAGGTCATCGGTACCACTGGCGAGGCGCCTACCCACATCCACCTGGTGGACGGGGCCGCCGGCAGTGATTCGGTCGAGATCCGCGATCCCGCGAAGGTTGCCTGGCTGTCCCAGACCACGTTGTCGGTCGACGAGACCAACGAGACCGTGGCTGCGCTCCGCAAGCGCTTCCCGCTCTTGCTGGACCCGCCAAGCGACGACATCTGCTACGCCACCCAGAATCGGCAGGCCGCGGTCAAGGAGATCGCCGCCGACTCTGACGTTGTCATAGTGGTGGGCTCAACGAATTCATCGAACTCCGTCAGGCTCGTCGAGGTGGCGCGGGACGCT
>DATIOU010000161.1:0-4950 GCA_035472835.1 Streptosporangiaceae bacterium
GCGGTGCGCGCGATGACAACAGGGCAGAGCGTCATCGGCACCATTCACCTCGGCTTCGCGATGATCGCATTCCTCGCGCTCGGCGTCATGGCCTTGCGGTTTGCCAAGCTGCCGCCGACCACGGTGCCGCGGCTGCCTGGCATCCCGGCCTGGCTCCGCAGCGCGCTCGGCGTGCCCCAGCGCGGTCAGGCTGATCCGCGCAGCGCGGCCGACAAGCGAAGCAGCGCGATATTCCGTTGCTGCGGCATCGGCATCCTGCTGTGCGTGGTGCTCGCCATCGCGTCAAACTTCCTGCCGCCGTCGGCCAAGAACGCCGCGCCGGTCCTCTTCATCTTCGAGGCGCTGGCAGTCTTCGCCTTCGGCGTCTCGTGGTTCGTGAAAGGCCAGACGCTCAAACCGACGGTCCGCCGGATAGCCGCGCAGGTGCGCATGAGGCGAGCCCCAACGCCGGTACCCGTCGAGGCCGGGCCGGTCAGCTGATCTGAGACGGGTCGCCCCAGCTATGGCGCCTGGGCCTGCAGGTCAGCCGGATACGTCACCCTGACCTCGGAAATGGTCGGCCGGAAGTCGCGCTGATTGTTGGTGAGGAAGCGATCGGCGCCGACCGCGACGGCGGTCGCCAGGTGCGTGGCGTCCGTCGCGCGCAGTCCGTACTTGACGGCGAGCGCAGTCGCGAGCTCCGCCGTAGCCCGGTCAACCGGCCGCAGGTCGAGGCGCGCGAGCAGGCCGGCGAGCAGCCGGACCTCGGCGGTCGCTCCGTCGCGCAGCGGCTTGCTGAGCACCTCAGGGATCAACAGCACGGAGCCAACGCCCGCGAATCTGCCGTGTGCCTGCCGGAGCAGGCCCGCCACGCGGCTGCCTAGCACATGGCCAGGGACCGCCGAGTAGATCAGAACGTCCGCGTCGAAGGCGTCCACTAGCGGGAGTCGCGACTCGACCGGATAGCCTTGACGAGCTCCTCCGCGCGCTCGGCGGTGAGGGTAGCGCCGGCCGGCATGTCGGCCGCACCCGCTGCGGCGATCAGCTCGTGGATGCGGCTGGCATCCTCGATGATCACGTTGGCCCGGCTGCGCATGACGTCCGGACGCACCAGGACGGCGACGGGCCGCCCGTGCCTGGTGATCGTCACTTCCTCGCCGTCCTCGACGCGAGTGAGCAGTTCAGGCAGCGAGGCGCGAGCCTGCGAGACCGTCAGTGTCACCATATAGCTACTGTACTCCGTTGTACATCAACGTACAATTTCGCTGTTGACGGTGCTCAGTTAGCCGCGACGGCGAGAGGGTAGTACTCGCAGTTAGGTCCCGACATTGCCGAGGAGTCACACATGACGGACACCGGTACGCCAATTGTCTTCGTGCACGGTCTCTGGCTGCACAGCACCTCGTGGGGAGCGTGGGAGCAGCATTTCCGCGAGGCCGGCTACGAGCCCGTCGCCCCGGGCTGGCCCGGTACGGCAGCCACGGTGGAGGAGACCCGCCGCGATCCCGCCAAGGTCGCTGGTTTTGGCATCGAGGACGTCGTAGAGCACTACGCCCAGATCATCCGCGCCCTGCCGGGGCACCCGATCGTCATCGGCCACTCGTTTGGCGGCATGGTCGCTCAGCGCCTCCTCGGGCAGGGCCTCGCGAGCGCCGCTGTCGCCATCGACCCGGCGCCCATCAAGGGCGTGCTCAGCCTGCCGATCTCGTCGCTTCGCGTGGCGTCGATCGCGCTGCGGTCGCCCGCCAACCGCAACATGGCCGTATCCCTGACGCAAGAGCAGTTCCGCTACGGATTCGGCAACGCCGTGTCCGAGCAGGAGTCGGCCGAGTTGTTCGAGCGCTGGGCCGTGCCGTCACCGGGCAAGCCGCTGTTCGAGGCCGCGCTGGCGAACTTCTCTCCGCGCTCTCCGGCGAAGGTCAACACGGCGAGCCGGACGCGGGGCCCGCTCCTCGTCACCGCGGGCGGCAAGGACCACACCGTCCCCCGATCCATCAGCACGGCGACGCGCAGGCTGTATCACAAGTCGCCGACCATCACCGACTTCGTCGACTTCCCGGACCGCGGTCACTCGCTGACGATCGACAGCGGCTGGCGCGAGGTCGCCGACTATGCGCTGGACTGGCTGAGCAAGCGCCACTCTTAAGCACGAGGCCCGCTCGTATGGCAAGGGTTACCTAGTGGTGCTCATCTTTTGACAGCACTACGTAACCCCTTGCCATACCGCTCGGCGCATACGCTCGGCGGACGCCGCTCGGTAGATGCCGCTCGGGCCATGCGCTCGGCGCGTTGGGCCGAGACCCGCTGCGGCTCAGTAAGCGGCGCCGTAGGTCTGCGTGCTGTCCAGGTCTCCTGCCTGGTATTCGGCATAGCGCCGCGCCGCCATCGCCGCGACGATGACTTCACCGAGGCCCACGGCCGCGAAGAAGACGATCACGATGCCGACGCCGTAGAAGAAGCCGAGCTGCTCGAGGAACTTCATGGTCGAGGCGCCGAACATCGCCCCGTGACTCGCCACCGGCGTCCCGGGCGTGATGCCGTGACGCGCCAGCGCGAGCCCTGCCACTGGCACGCCGATCACGAACCAGACGCCGCCGAGGGCCGCCAGGAAGGCGCCCAACGCCGCCGCGTTTTCCGACGCGACGACAAGCAGGCCGCCAAGGAACACAGCGGCGGCTGGCGCGATGGACAGCCAGAGCCGGCCGGAGCTGTAGTACCACGCCTTGTCCGGCGAATAGGCGTAGCCGAAGTAGTGCCCGACGAACGGCACGAGGCCGCCCCAGATGCCGAGCAGCATGAGCAGGACACCGATTGCGCGCCCGCGGTAGGCCAGTGACTGGCTTGCCATGACGTCATCTCCCAACATCGCGGTAAGTCAAGCATCGCGATACTCGCAGTGAACGTCAGCTACCCAGGCGCTGCAAGATATGCGGCGCGTCTGTCCCAAACGCGGTTACGCCAGGGCCGCAGCTGCGCGGAGGGAGCGATAGAGGATTTGCTGGTCGCCAAGGCGGCGCCGCAGCTCACGCTCGAGGCCGCCAATCGGAACGAGGTTCTGTGGCGCCCTCGGGTCCTTGTGCGGCGAACTGGCCAGCGGCGGCAGCAGCACCACGCTCAGGTTGGCCAGCCGAACTACTTCGGGCACGGGCAAGTCGGCGGAGCACTCGATCCGTACCACGCCGGACCACGGCGCCGCCGACGAGCCCGGCAGGCGCAGGTACCAGGAGTTTCGCCGCCACGACGTGCCCATGGTGAAGGCGGGCGTTCGCTGGGCGGGCCCGAGCGCGCTGACGACGGCGGCCTGCTCGGGAGGCAGATACGTCGTGTGATGCGTCTTGATATAGCCGACCGTTCGGTCCAGGTGCGTTCGTCCCCGCAGCGGGCCGTCGACGACGAGCAGGTCATCGGCATCGGGATATTCCTTCCGGAACAGCAGCGCGAGCTGAACCTCGGCGTCGCTCAGGCGCTGCTGCAGCGCGAGCGACAACTGGTCAGGCGCAGAACCCGCCGCCTTCCACGCTCGGTACGTCGCGTGCCGGCTTTCGATGCCGGAGGCCGACTGGGCGGCGGTGAACAGCCCGCGCTCGACCGCCACGTCGCTGATCCGCGCGGACCCGTTCAGGCAGGCCAGGCCGGCCGCGTACGAAGCCGCGATGCCAGGCGACGGCTGCCCGTTCCCGCCATGCACCCATACCCGCGCGTCGATCCGGCGCACCCCGTCAAGAAAGAGCACAGTTCCGGGAACGCGCCCGCCCGCCTCCGCCGCCAGCGGCCGCCACCGGCCGGCCGGCATCTCCAGATCCAGCACCAGCTCGGCGCTCGACTCGTGCAGCGAATCGCCGGTCAGCTCCTCGCCCATCGCCATGCCGTAGCTCGGATCCCAGGGGTCGACCGAGAACGACATGCCGGTGACCGAGTTCGACACGGCCGCGCTGGCAGGGCCGAGTGTCACGTGCGCTCCTTCACGATCGTCGACGTCGTCCCCGTCCTGTTGACGACGAACCGAACCGGCACGCGCTCGGCCAGCTCAGCGACGTGCGTGATGACTCCCACCATGCGATCTGAGTCTGCCGCGAGTCGCTCCAGTGTGCTCGCAACCGTTTCCAGCGTGTCGCTGTCGAGCGTGCCGAAACCCTCGTCCAGGAACATCGAGTTCAGCTCCCGCATCCCGGCGGAGAGGCCGACGACCTGACGCGACAGTGCGAGCGCCAGCGCCAGCGACGCCTGGAATGTCTCGCCGCCGGACAGCGTGTGGACTGGTCTCCGCGCACCGGCGTCTTCGTAATCGATGACGACGAGGTCGTTGCGCTCGTCCCGATCCAGTTCGTACTGTCCGCCGGACAGCTCCATCAGCGTCGCCGACGCTTCGCGGACCAGCGAATCCAGCGCCTCGCTGCACAGCCAGCGCTCGAACGACGTTGCCCGGAGCAGGTTGCCGAGCATGGTCGCGACCTGTGCTTGTTCCTTGTGCGCCGCGATTTCCTGGTCGAGCCTCGCGGCCTTCGCCCTTTCGGCGCGGATGCGGGTCAGGTCGGCCTCGGTCCGGGCGCGTTCCGCGGCGACGACGGCCGGCGCCCTCGTCAGCGGATCCGCGTGGACGTCGCGATCGGCGAGCAGCTGCGCAAGCGCAAGGGTGGAGTCGTCGAACAGCTGCTTCAGGGTGCTGGCGGCCTCCTGCAGCTGGGGCAGCGTCGCGGCCCGGGCCTCGGCTTCGGCCGCGGCCCAGCCGCTCAGCGTCGCCCAGCCGGCGGCCAGGTCCTGGCCGGGACCAGTTGCTATCGCCGGCGCGCCGAGGACGACGAGCGTGTCCCTGGCGGCGCTGAGCTGCGCCCACGCGCGCTGTTCCGCGGCTGCCAGGGCGTCGCGAGCCCGTTGAGCAGCGGTGAGCTCGGTCTGCCGAGATGCCGCCTGCGTGCGGGCCAGGTGCAGTGCGACGTCCGCAGCGCCGATCGCGTCGAGCAGTAGTTTCAG
>DATIOU010000162.1:0-3157 GCA_035472835.1 Streptosporangiaceae bacterium
AGCGGTGTCGGGCACGATTCACCTGACCATGCCGCTGTCGGCGTTCGCCGGCGGGAGCGAGCCGGGCCAGGTGGCCGGCCACGGCCCGGTCGACGCGGCTACGAGCCGGGACCTGGTCGCGATGCTCACCCAAAGTGCAGCGACGCGGTGGTGCGTGACGGTGACCGGCCCAGACGGCCGAGCCGCCGGGCACGCCTGCGCCCGCCGCGGCCCCGGCGCCGACGAGCCGGTCATCCGGTGGGCCGCTGGGCTGCGCAACAAGCTGGAGTTGCTGGAAACTTGGCCCTGCGGCCACTCCCGCCAGCGAGGACGGCATGCCGATCATCCGGGCCGAGCCGCTTATCAGCCAGCACGACTGGGACCAGCTGCAGCAAGCGCTCGGCAGGCTGTCCCAGACCCACGTGCGCAGCGAAACTCCGAGCATGCTGCTGAACGTCGCCGCGTGCGCCAAGTGCGGCGGGCCGCTCTACCTCTACTCCAAGCACAACATCCGCAAGCTCGCCAGCGGCGAGCTCAAACTCTACGGCCCGTTTGCTTACTACCGCTGCCGGAACTCCTCCGCCGCGGCCAGCCGCCCCAAGACCTGCGACGCCAAGATGATCAACTGCAACGAACTCAACGAGTGGGTCGACCTGTGGTTCACCAGCGAAGCCTTCGGCTACCACGAGATCATCGAACAGACAACAGTCCCCGGAGACAGCCACGCCGCCGACATCGCCGCCGTTAACTCCGCCATCACCGACCTGACCGCCCGGTACACATCGGGGACCCTCTCGGACGCTGACTACGACGCCAAACTGGCAAGTCTCCGCGCCGAGCGCAAGCGTCTGCAGTCGCTCCCCGCCTAGCCCGACCGGATCATCGAGCGTCCCACCGGCGTCACCGTGGCCGAGCACTGGAAGACGCTCGGGCCAGCCGGCAAGCGAGGCTACCTGCGCGCCGCCGGCGTCAAGGTTCATGCCTGTCGCGACCAGGACGGCAGGCTCGACGCATGGATCACCGGTCCATCGCCATACAAAGTCATCGGCGTGCTGACCAAGATGACGTAGCGCAGTCTCGGTCTACCGCCGTTGACTCCGCCCATGCCGAGCTGTATCGGGACACTCCTCGAACCGACTGAACTCCCAGAGCTTCTGACGAGTCAGGATGATCTGCTCTTGGACGGCGTTCGACCGGATCTGCCGATGAGCGTGCACTAGCTGCGGAGTCATGCAATGCCAGGCCCGCGTTCATCACGGGGCAGGAGGCGTGCCCGGCTGTCAATATCGCGTCCGGCCCGTTTCCCCATCCGGCGACCAGAATGCCACTAGGTCGCTGGTGAGGCCGACATTCGCGTGTTTCTGCAGCTGCAGAGTGGCGAGGCCGCCGGTGGGTCCCTGGATGGCCCGAATCTTGCTATCCAGGCGCCGCGCCATCCTGCCGGCGCGGCTTGCGGCGATCTGGCTCGGTGAGGCGTCTGATTCCTTCCGGCAGATCAGGCTCGCCACTCGCTGCACCGAGCCGTTGCGTCTCCAGACGAACACGAACCAGGCGCTCGGTCCTCGGCCCGGCGGGCGGCGGCTGCGGTAAAGCAGCCCGACCCCGGCGACATCGTTGAGCGGGATGACGACCGTCCTGAACCCGCTTGGAATCCGCAGTGCCGACCGGCTCAGGGTGACAGGCCGCATGAGGCCGACGATCCAAACGGCAAGGACCAGGGCCGGCAGCGTCACAACCGCGAAGAACGCTACGCTCGCAGTCCCGTCTTGCTCCGACGCCTTCGCCACCATGAACAACACGGATTCCGTGATCACAAAGAGCGGTATGGCGAGCACCAGAACGGCTATCCAGCGGACGGTGTGGAATCGAGTCCGTCTCAGCGTCCGCTGCTGCAACAATGCATCTCCTTGCTCCGCAGAGCCTCCGGAGCGCTGCTATGGCAGGTTTTCCTGTGGGTTTGCGCTGCCGTCGCCGGCGGGATCTGCCACCGTCGGTGGGGCCGCTGCGGGAATGGGCTCTGGCTGCTCGGCGTCACTACGCCCCGCCGCGGAACTGGCAGCCTGCTGATCTTGGTATAGCCAGGGTGGCGGAATACGCCAGAACGCGCGCCGAAGCCGGCCTCGGAAAGCGCCGCGGCCGAACATTGCCAGCACTCCGGCAAGGCTTAGTCCTGCCAGCCAGACCATCGCGTTGCTGAGCCAGCCAATATGGCGCGCGTCCGCCCAGCCGCCAGCAGAGGCACCGGTAATCGCGATGATTAGATAGCCGGCGCAGAACAGGAAGTACTGCTGTCGCGGTCGCGGGCTGGTGCGCCTCGACGAGCGATAGACGGCGTAGCCCTGGCCAGCGAGCAGGACAGCCAGCACGGCCAAGACGAGCATCAAGTGCAGGGCAGCTGTCCCAGGATGGCCGCTCGTGATGATGATGCTCGCCATGAGCGCCGTAGCCACGGCTAGCAGCCACAGAGCACACCCCCAGCGACGCCGCCGTGAACCCGGCCGCACTGCGGCTGCGTGCACGCCCTTGCCGCGCCCGGCGTGAGACGGCATGCCACGGGCGTAGCAGGCAAAACGGCAGCGCGTCAAGCGGGCGTGGGAGGCGATCGCCGGACCCACCCGCCGCTGCTCGCGATCTGAGCTCAACAACCGCTCCTGCTCGACGCGGGCGCTGTTTCCCCGCGAACCGTCAGAACTCCATGCGGTCGCGCAGTTCTCCTTGAATGGCGACTAGTCCGCGCTGATCACGATGGGCGGGCCCTAGCTCCTCCACCGCGACGTCATAGATGCCTGCGCTCGTCCCGTATCCGCGACCGTCGGCGTTTGCCGCCATCATCACGGCTTTCTCGGGACCGAGCCAGGTGAGGACGACATAGTCCCGCGCCTCACCGGTCACAGGCTGGAGAATCACTCGGTACCGAACGGGCCACGACCGCTGCTGCCGCATGCTCGGATCTTTAACAGAGGCGTTGGACTCTGGCAAGCCGACTGCATCGAGCAGTCTGAGTCCCACGTCGTGGCTTCCAACATCCGGTCATGCCGCCGTCAGCACCTAGTTACTCCAACGTCCAGGTGAGTGGCGTGAGCGTCTCGATGAAGTCCCGCTGCGCCCTTGTGTCCGGCACGGGGAGACCGCGGGCGGCGCTGATCCGGGCCAAGGCATCTTCAGGGTCCGTGCCCTC
>DATIOU010000163.1:0-6406 GCA_035472835.1 Streptosporangiaceae bacterium
AGCTGGGCGACCGGGCCAAGGTGTGCGTAGACACCGGTCACCACGCCCCCGGCACCAACATCGAGTTCATCGTCGCGTTCCTGCTGCGGGCGGGAAAGCTCGGCTCATTCGACTTCAACTCGCGCTTCTATGCCGACGACGACCTCATGGTCGGTGCCGCCGATCCGTTCCAGCTCTTCCGCATCTTGTTCGAGGTCGTCAGCGGCGGCGCCATGGCGGAGGGCACCGACATCGCATTCATGCTGGATCAGTGCCACAACATCGAACCCAAGATTCCCGGCCAGATCCGGTCGGTCATGAACGTTCAGGAAGCGACGGCGAAGGCACTGCTGGTCGACACCGGCGCCCTCGCGGCCGCCCAGGCCGCCGGTGACGTCCTCGGCGCGAACGCGGTGCTCATGGACGCCTACAACACCGACGTCCGGCCGCTGCTCGCGGACCTGCGCGCGGAGCAGGGCCTCGATCCCGATCCGATGTCCGCCTACGCGCGGTCCGGTTACGCGGAGCGGATTGTGGCCGGCCGGGCCGGCGGCGTCCAGGCGGGCTGGGGAGCGTGACAGGCATGCTTGCCGACGGTGCCGGCGTTGTCGCCGAGCTTGTCGCGCGATCCAAGCGGCTCGGGTCTGACCCGCGTAACACCAACTACGCAGGCGGCAACACGTCGGCCAAAGGTGTCGCCAGGGACCCGGTGACCGGCGAGCCGGTCGAGCTGCTCTGGGTCAAGGGGTCGGGCGGCGACCTGGGCACCCTGACGGCGGCTGGCCTGGCCGTCCTCCGGCTGGACCGGCTCCGCGCGCTCACCGGCGTCTACCAGGGCGTCGAGCACGAGGACGACATGGTGGCCGCCTTCGATTACTGCCTGCACGGCAAGGGCGGTACCGCGCCGTCGATCGACACCGCGATGCACAGCCTCGTCGCGGCGGCGCACGTCGACCACCTGCACCCGGACTCCGGGATCGCGCTCGCGACCGCCGCCGACGGTGAGCGCCTGACCGCCGAGTGCTTCGGCGGGCGGGTGGCCTGGGTGCCGTGGCGGCGGCCAGGCTTCCAGCTCGGCATGGATATCGCCGCGATCGCGGCGGGCAGTCCGGACATGATCGGCTGCGTTCTGGGCGGGCACGGCATCACGTCCTGGGGCGCGACGAGCGATGACTGCGAGGCGCGGTCGCTGGAGATCATTCGCACGGCTGAGGCCTTCATCGCCGGCCGCGGCCGGCCTGACCCGTTCGGGCCGCGCATCGACGGATACTCCGCGCTGCTCGCGGGCCAGCGCCAGGCCCGGGCCGCCGAGCTCGCTCCGGTCATTCGCGGCCTTGCATCCACGGAGCGGGCCCAGGTTGGCCATTTCACCGATGCCGATGTGGTGCTGGACTTCCTGGCCAGCGCCGAGCACCCGCGGCTCGCGGCGCTCGGCACTTCCTGCCCGGACCATTTCCTGCGGACCAAGGTCCGCCCTATGGTCCTCGACCTCGGTCCGGATGCGCCGCTCAGCGCGGTGACCGCGCGACTACGGGAACTGCACCAGGCCTACCGCGCGGACTACGCCGCCTACTACCACCGGTACGCGACCGACGGCACCGCCGCGATGCGCGGCGCCGACCCGGCGATCATCCTGGTGCCGGGTATCGGCATGTTCAGCTTCGGCAAGGACAAGCAGACAGCGCGCGTCGCGGCGGAGTTCTACGTCAACGCGATCAACGTGATGCGCGGAGCCGAGGCCATCTCCCGCTACGCGCCGATCACCGAGTCGGAGAAGTTCCGGATCGAGTACTGGTCGCTGGAAGAGGAAAAGCTCCGCCGGATGCCCAGGCCCAGGCCGCTGGCGACCCGCGTCGCGCTGGTGACCGGCGGCGGCTCGGGAATCGGCCGGGCGATCGCGCACCGGCTCGCCGCCGAGGGTGCCTGCGTCGTCGTGGCCGACCGGGACGCCGGCAGCGCGGCGAAGGTCGCGGCCGAGCTGGGCACCCAAGATGTCGCGGTCCCGGTCACGGTCGATGTGACGGACGAGGCGGGGGTCGCGGCGGCGGTCGGCGCAGCCGCGGTCGCGTTCGGCGGGGTGGACCTGCTGGTCAACAACGCGGGCCTGTCGATCTCCAAGCCGCTGGCGGAAACTACCGCGGCCGACTGGGATCTGCAGCATGACGTGATGGCACGGGGGTCCTTCCTGGTCGCCCGTGAGACAGCCCGGCTGATGCGGCTGCAGGACATGGGCGGCGACATCATCTACATCTGCAGCAAGAACAGCGTCTTCGCCGGAGCGAACAACGTCGCCTACGGCGCTGCGAAGGCCGACCAGGCGCACCAGGTCCGGCTACTGGCCGCCGAGCTCGGCGGTGACGGCATCCGGGTCAACGGCATCAACCCGGACGGCGTCGTCCGCGGTTCTGGCATATTCGCCGACGGCTGGGGGGCGCAGCGAGCCGCGGTCTACGGAGTCGACGAGACCGAGCTGGGCGCCTTCTATGCGCAGCGCACCCTGCTCAAGCGCGAGGTGCTGCCTGAGCACGTGGCGGGGGCCGTCTTCGCGCTGACCGGCGGCGACCTTTCCCAGACGACCGGGCTGCACGTGCCGGTGGACGCGGGCGTTGCGGCGGCATTCCTGCGATGACGGGGCCCGACAGCCTCGCCATCGCCGCTATCGACCTGGGCGCTTCGAGCGGCCGCGTTGTTGCCGGGCACCGCTCGCCGGAGCGGCTCACGATGCGGCTCGTGCACCGGTTCGCGAATGTACCGGTCCGGGCCGCGGGGTTGCTGCAGTGGGACGTGCTCGCACTGTTCCGCGGCATGCTCGACGGACTCCGGCTCGCTGAGGCGGCCATCGGCCCGCTCGACTCGGTGGGCGTCAACGGCTGGGGCGTCGATTACGGGCTCCTGGACGGGAACGGGCAGCTCCTTGGCAATCCCGCGCACTACCGTGACGGGCGCACCGGGCCGGCCTACTCAGCCGCGGTCGGGACGCTGGGAGCCGCCGGCCTCTACGACGCGACCGGGACGGCCCTGCATCAGTTCAATACTGTCTTTCAGCTGCTCACCGATCGTGCCTCGGGCCGGCTGGCGG
Source organism: Streptosporangiaceae bacterium (assembly GCA_035472835.1). Taxonomy (GTDB): domain Bacteria; phylum Actinomycetota; class Actinomycetes; order Streptosporangiales; family Streptosporangiaceae; genus JAJYUU01. The sequence continues at coordinate 3,059 of DATIOU010000163.1, forward strand.
TGGCCAGCAGCGCGCTGCTCGTTCCCGATCTGATGACGTACTGGCTGTGCGGAGCGGCGGGCACCGAGCTGACGAACGCGTCGACGACCGGACTGCTGGACGCACGTACCCGCGACTGGTCAGCCGCGGTGGCGAGTCGGCTCGAGCTGCCGCCCGGCTTGTTTCCGCCGATTCGCTGGCCAGGGCAGGTAGCGGGCACGATGCGGCCGGATGTCGCAGCCGACGCCGGGCTTCGCAGCCTGCCCCAAGTCATCACGGTGCCGTCGCACGACACAGCGGCAGCCGTGGCCGGCATACCCGCCGGGCCCGGCCGCTTCGCGTATGTCTGCACGGGCACGTGGGCGCTCGTCGGCCTCGAGCTGCCCGAGCCGGTGATCACGCCGGCCAGCCGGGCCGCGAACTTCACCAACGAGGTCGGTGCCGACGGCGCGATCCGGTTCCTGCGCAACGTGACGGGGTTCTGGCTGCTGCAGGAGTGCATGCGAGACTGGCGCGCGCAGGGGCAGTCGGCTGACGTCGACGAGCTCACCCGCGCCGCCGGTGCCGTGCCCCCGCTGCGAGCGCTGATCGACGTCCAGGCGAAAGAACTGGCCGCGCCCGGTGACATGCCACGCCGGATCGTGCAAGCCTGCCTGCGCACGAGTGGTGTCGCCCTCACGACGCCAGCTGAGATCACGAGGTGCATCCTAGACAGCATGGCCATCGCGATCCGGCGCGCGCTGCGGGACGCCCTGTTGCTTTCCGACACCGCGGTCGATGTCGTGCACGTTGTCGGTGGCGCCGCGGCTAACGCGCCGTTCTGCCAGCTCATTGCCGACGCGTGCCAGCTGCCGGTGCTCGCCGGTCCGACTGAGGCGGCGACCTGGGGGAACGCCACTTATCAGGCCAAGGCCCTAGGCGCGAACAGTGGCTCGCCCGCCGCGGCGCGCGCGATCATCAGGCAGGCTGAGCCGCCGGCCAGCTACTCCGTCCGCGGCGCCGACGCGGACTGGCAGCGAGCGAGCGAGCTCGTGCTTGAGGGACGAGGCGTGCGGGCATGAAGGCGGGGCAGTTTGTCTCGTGCCTTGTTGACGGTCTCATTGCCGCAGGTCGGCCCCTGCTGGCCGGGTGGCTGGTAGGCCTGCATCGCGGTGCTGGCTAGCGCGAGCGTGTCGTTGAGCTGGCCCGCACCCCGGTCTCCTCGGCCACCTCGCGGCGGACCGCGCGTCCTCGAGGCTCTCGCCGACCTCGACGAAGCCCCGCCCGGGCTCATGCCCGGATCTGGGCCGAACTCGCCGCCGGCCAGGACGTCGGGGCGCACGACAGGCATCTGCCGTCGGCGGGGTCGCAACCCGGTCACCAGTATGCCCGGTGGTCCCACACCAGAACGGCGCGCCGGTCATGTGCAGGGCCGCAGAAGACCACGCCGGGGAAGTCGAGCTGGTCGGTTCCCTCTGTGATGAGCTGGTCCGCTGAACGGCTCGCAGCGTCCAGTTCTTGGAGCAGGGAGATGATCTCCCAGATGTCAGGGCCACCGGCGCGCGGCTAGAACGGCAGCTCGGTCGTCAGCGAAACCGGGATCCGGCAGGGCGGCGGCGAGCCTGCATCGGCAGCCCAGACGCTGCCCCTGGTCTTGCCGCCGGGAAGCGGGTACGTCAGGCCGTCGACTGTGATGTCCTCGGTGATGGCGGTGGCTGTGAGCCGCCTGCACGCCTACGAAGACGGAGAGCCGGCTACACGCGGAACCGCTGGGGCTGTTGCCTGAACCCAGCAGGAAGTCACGTCAGCCCTACGAGTCATAGGGCCACTGAACTTGTCGGCACAGGGCCGCAACGTTGTGACCTGGTGGGCGGTACTGGGATTGAACCAGTGACCTCTTCCGTGTCAGCGAAGTGACGGGATGGCCGGACCAGCTATGCGTCACTTCGATCATTGGTTCTAGCTGCGGATACGCAAGTAGTGAGTCGCCGCACGTCGCCCGGAGCCGCTGGCAGTTGTCCCCGGAATAGTCCCACACGAGGATCATCCTTACGGCATGCCGGAACGGCGCAGCGGCGGCGATGACGCCATTTACTTTGAGCATGGCGGCCCATGCAAGGACAGTACGAGTTTCGGTGGAGTGATCACGCGTGATCGGGCAGGATCGGAGTGTACCGGCGCATTCGGTCCGCCAACAGCGGCAGCATGACCCGTCCTGGGCAGCGTCACTTGCCGCGATAGGAGAATTGGCAGCGTGGCGCTATGACGGGTTGGCCGGAACAGCCCGGACTGGCCTCGCAAATCGTCAAGGAGATCAGCATGAGCGTTTACCGGGTGACCGAGATCATCGGCACCAGCAGCACGTCGTGGGAGGACGCGGCCGCGGAGGCGATCAGGACAGCGGCCGCGACGCTCCGCGATCTTCGCGTGGCTGAGGTCGTTAAGCAGGACATTCACCTTGACGACGGCGGCGCGATCACCTACCGGACCAAGCTTCAGCTCTCGTTCAAATACGAGCACGAGCACTGATCTCAGGTTGGCTGTTCGCATGTGTGTGTTACCGCGCCGGCCCTCCGGTCGAGTCCGCCCTAGGGTGGCGTCGACGCTGGCGTGCGGCTGCTAGAGACTGGGCGGCCGGCCGGTACGCCCGCTGGTGTCACGTCTCCGGAGTACGCGCGTTTCGTTCCCGCGGACTGGCGCTACTATGCGGACACCCGGCAAGCGGTGAGCGACCGGATAGGTGCCCTCCAACGTGCGGATGCCCGGTTGTTCGTCGAGGGGCAGCGGCTGGAGTGGCGTCTCGGAACAGCCGTTCGTGCGCCGTGCGGTCGGCTCTCGTTCCGCCTGCCGGCGCCCAGCCGCCCAGCGGCTGATTGCCATTGGCCTGGCTTTACGCGGTCTGCGGAGCCAGAAGCGAAGGCGCGAAAACCCAGCCCATCAAACTGTCTGGTGTAGCGACAGGTCTGCATACCTGTCTGCTGTGACGACAGATACACGAGAGGGCCGGATAAAGGTCTATGGCATCACGGAGATTGCCCGAGCGCTTGACGCTGAGCCTGGCCTGGTCGGCAAGTGGCGGGAGCGGCATAAGCTACCGGCGCCCGACGCTGAGCTCTCGACCGGTCCGGTGTGGCTGGCTGACACGATCGAGCCGATGCTGGAGGCAGGCGGGCCTGAGCCTAAAGCACCAGGCCAGCGGCTCAGCAAATACCGTGTCGTGGCCCGCATGACCGCCGGGCTCCACCCGAGCCGGGCCTTCCCGGACACGGGCAGCTAAAGGAAGAAACGTTATAGGGGAACGGGAATCAGGCCCCATTCGGCCGAAAAAGGAATTCAAACACACGTACGGCACGTGACCGTCGTAGCTGACTGGTCACCGCGATTTCGCTA
>DATIOU010000164.1:0-23991 GCA_035472835.1 Streptosporangiaceae bacterium
AGAACGATCACCATCGCCAGGAATCCAAAGTGGTCTGCCAGGCGATCTGCGGGAATGCTCAAGGTCGGGACGCCGAGGTGGTCGCCGATGCTCTGAGCGATCTCGCGCACGCTGATTCCTTCATCCCCGACTGCGTGCCAACGCGTGCCTGCTGGCGCGTCCTCAAGCGCAAGCCGGTAGAGATGACCGACGTCCAGCGAGTGCCCAGCGGGCCATCGGTTCGCCCGTCGCCGGGATAGCCGGCGACACCTGTCTGTCGCGCGATAGCGATGAGGGTCCGGGCGAAGCCGTGCCGGTCCAGCGTGCTGTGCGTGATGGGCGGCACCCGCACGACCGATGAGCGAACGTCCCGCGCCGCGAATCCGATCACGGCGTTCTCGGCACCAGTGCGACCTCCAGGAGCCCCGGCATCGTCCTCCATGCCTAGCCGACCGAGGTGCGCGAGCGTGAGCGTGCCCGAGGTTCCCACGAGCGGCTTGCCAGTTCCGGCGAGCGCGTCGCCCAGTGCGCGCACCACCGCTAGATCGGCGGTGACGGCCGCACCGTAGCCTCCGGAGAGCAGCTGGTCATGCTTGAACGCGAGATGAATCACGCCGTCGGCCTCAACGGCCGCCTCCTTGATGCCATCGAGATCGTCGAGGTCACCTCGGCGCACTGTCGCGCCGCGCGCGGCCACGGTTGCCGCAGCAGCGTCGGATCGAGCAAGTCCGACGACATCGTGTCCAGCGGCGATGAGTTCGGGCACGATTGCCGAGCCGAGATGGCCGGACGCGCCGGTGACGAACACACGCATTGCGACTCCCAGAGTGATGAGACCTTGTCCCATCACTCTGCCAGGCGATGCGACTTAGTCCCATCACCTATGATGGCGCCATGGGCCGATGGGAGCCGAATGCGCGGGACCGCCTCGAGCGGGCGGCCCTGGCTCTGTTTGCGGAGCACGGGTACGACGCGACGACCGTTGCCGAGATCGCGGACCGCGCCGGACTGACCAAGAGCACTTTCTTCCGGCATTTCGCCGACAAGCGCGAGGTCCTGTTCGGCGGGCAGGACATGCTGGCGGAGCAATTCGGCCAGGCGATCCGGACTGCCCCGCCAGCAGCGACGATCGCCGAGTGCGTCGCCGCAGCCTTCGAGGCCGTCGCAGGGGCATTCACACCTGACCGCCACGACCTGGCCCCCCCGCGACGCGCTGTAATCGCCGCGAACAGCGAGCTGCAGGAGCGCGAGCTACTCAAGCGGGCATATCTCAGTTCGGCCATGGCGGACGCGCTCCGCGGGCGCGGAGCCGACGACACGACCGCCCGGCTAGCGGCCGAGGTGGGAATTCTGGCCTTCAGTAGCGCCTACGCACGCTGGGCCGAGCCAGGAAACCAGCAGCCATTCACTGCGATCGCGCATGCGGCGCTCGGCGATTTGCAGGCGCGCGCGGCAGCCCTAGCTGTGCCCGCCGACGCAGCAGCGTGCTAGTGCACGAGCTCGGCCTGGGCCGCTGCGGCGAACTCGTCCTCTGGCTCACGGCTTCGCCACCTGGACGGCACGAACATGGGCACAATCATCACACCGCCCAGCATGGCCAGCATTCCGCCGATCAGCATCGCCCGGAAGCCGGTCGCTGCGGTGTGCCCGGACAGCGGGATCAGGCGAAGCGCCAGATGAGCGTTCACGACGTGGACGGCTGACCAGGCGAGGAGGACCAGGCCCGGCAGACCCGCGCCGAGCGGCGACAATAGGGGCGCCGCGACCAGTATGCCGAGGAGCAGCCCGGTACCAAGCAGAGCCGCCAGCACCTCACCGCCCGACGCGTTGACCAGGCTCGTGCCGGCCGCGTGGGCGGCCAGTATCCGCGCACTGCTCCACCCCGCGCCGAAGAAGATCGCCGCCGACATGGCGAGCGCAAGGATCAGTCCGACTAGGTGTCGCATACGCCATTACCTCCAATTGGCTCGCGCGACGACAGCCGCGCGCCCGCTTCGGACACGGCTCCCCGCACCAGCCGGGCCATCCTGGCTGGCGTTGCTCCACCACCGGGCACCCTACCGTGGCACGTCCGGCGGGTCCACTGGCGTTGCCCTGACATTCGGGCTGACCAGCTAGCTGCGTCGCTGCTCCGCGTAAGCAGGCCGCCGGCCGAGATGCTCGCTTACGAAGCGGACGGCAATAGATCCCTCACCGACCGCAGCCGCGGCCCTCTTCACCGACCCGCTGCGGACATCGCCGGCGGCAAATACGCCGGGCACGCTTGTCTCCAGCAGATAGGGGTCACGGCCCAGATCGAGCCACGGCGGCTGCGTCCGCGCCTGGCGCCCGAGGTCAGCGCCGGTCACGATATAGCCAGCGGCGTCCAGGCGGACGCCCTGAGCCAGCCATTCGGTGTGGGGCGCCGCTCCGACCAGGACAAACAGTGCAGCGGCTGGCAGCGTCTCGCTCGCCCCCGTCGCGACGTCCTCGACGCGGACGCGCTCGAGGCGCTCGGTGCCATCAACTTCGCGGACCACCGTGCCGTAGCGGACCTCGACATCGGCGATATCGGCGATCCGCTCCGTGAGGTACTGCGACATGGTGGCGGACAGGTCGCTGCCGCGAACTGCCAGCGTGACGTGGTGACCGCGGCTGGCCAGGGCGATCGCCGCCTGCCCGGCCGAGTTGCCGCCGCCGACTATGACGACGGGCGCGCCCGGGCGCACGTCATCCCGAGCCGTCAGCGGCGTATAGAAGACGCCCATGCCACCGAACAGGTCCAGGCCCGCCGCGGGGATCGTGCGGTACGTGACTCCGGCGGCAATAATCACGCTGCGCGCCGGCAACGTCACGCCGGTGTCGAGCTGAATCATGAACGCTGAACCAGCCGCTGTCAGCCCCAAAGCAGCCGCGGGCAGCACGATCGACGCCCCGAAGCGCACGACCTGCAGGAATGCACGCTCAGCAAAGTCTTCGCCGCTGATCCCCACGGGAAAGCCGAGGTAGTTCTCGATCCGCGAGGTTGTGCCGATCTGGCCGCCCAGGGCAAGCGTTTCTACCAGCGCCGTCGACAGCCCCTCCGACGCGCCGTACACGGCCGCGGCTAGGCCCGCCGGACCACCGCCGATGATCGCAACGTCGTATGTCCGGCCGGGTTGCGGGCCGGTGCCGATGCCAGCGGCACGGGCGAGTTCTACGCTTGACGGGCGCCTGAGCACGTCGCCGCCGCGCATGACAACAATCGGCAGTTCGTCGCGCGACACCCGATGCCGGTCAAGCACGGTATGGGTGTCGGGATTGGTATCTGGGTCCAGCCAGATGTGCGGGAGCCGGTTGCGGACGGCAAAGTCCATCAGAACCCGCGTCTCCGGCGCCGATCGCTGGCCGACGATCCGAAAACCGGTCTGGTGCGTAGCGAGCCACTCGCGCCGCGCGAACATCGCCTGAACGATGAAATCGCCGAGCGCCTGGTTCTCGCCTATGAACGCACGCAGCCGCGGGCGCGGTACGACGAGGATCTCGCCGGGCGCGCGGACGACCGCAGTGGTGAACAATCGCTCGCCGGTTAGCAAGTTGAGCTCCGCGAGGAACTCCCTCGCTCCGCCAGCTATCAGCTCTCGCGTTACGCCACCTTGATGGTCGACGATCGTCACTTCGCCGGACAGTATGACGATGAAGTCGTAGCCGTGGTCGCCCTCACGGAACAGCACCTCGCCGGCAACGGTCGTCCTCACCTCGCCCAGACCGCGCAAGAGAGCGAGGTGCTCGTCGCCGGCGGGTGATGCCGGTGCCTTGCCTCACGCTCAGCGGCGCAGATGTCGCGTCTTTGGCCGCGCCGCCGCGTGCGGCGTCCGCGCTGGTCGGCGCAGCGGCAGCTGAGTCAGCGCCAGCACCGTCAGTTGGCATCGGGCACCCCCTAGATCACCCGCCGAGCTTGTTCATTGTCCTTCGGCATGGAGCTTGTCGACGTACGCGCTCCCGGCCCGGTCAGAGTTACGAACTATGCGGGCAGTACTCATATACAACCCGGTATGCGCTCCATGGTGTCTCTACCCAGACGGGGGATGCGCGGCGGTGCAGCCGGCCGAAAGCTGAGCTAAGGGAGCTAGTCGAAGGTGCGCGTCGGCGAGGAGCGCGGCGCATTCCCGGGGGCGCGAATGCAGTATGAGGAATTCATTGACGTAATCGCGGGAAGGCGTTGACATCGAGACCGCGCTGGACCACGCGCGAGCAGTGTTCTTCGCGATTGGCGCTGCGCTCAGCTCAGAGGACGCTTACCAGGTCGCCGCCGCCCTCCCCCGAACCTTCGAGCCACTGGTCGCCGAAGTCCAGCACCGCAACATCGACTTGATGCGGGCCGATGAGTTCTGGAGCCGGGTCGCCCGGCGCCTCAACGTGGACCAGGAGGCTGCTCGCCACATCACCAGCGCGGTGCTCGAGACGCTGGCCGAGCGGATTGCCGCCAGCCGGGTACGAGATCTGATGTCGCAGCTAGATCCGCTGCTGCACCCGCCGTTGCGGCAAGGCCTGTCATCGGCGGGGCCCGCTGGCAGGCGGATGCCGCTGCAGGTATTCCTCCGTCACGTCGCGCGCCGCGAAGGCCTGGTGGCGGACAAGAAAAGGCCTGGTCAGCGACGTGTTCCGGCATGCCAACGCCGTCGTTGAGACGCTTGCTGAGGCAGTCAGCCAGAAGGAGTGGTACGAGGTCGCGGTGGGGCTACCAGCGGAGTACCGCGGCCTGATTGCCGTCCGCGATGGGTGACGCACCACACCGATAGCCTCATCGAGAACGGCGAGCAAGCCGTACTGCCAGGCTCATGGTGGCGCAATGTGCCTCTCCACGGGCGCTCGTCTATACCCTGCCAGGGTATGGTATTGTCATCACGTAAACCGGAACGGAGGGGGGCGGGATGCACGGATATACGCAGGATAAGGACGACTATCTGCGGCGGTTGCGTCGGATCGAGGGTCAGGTCCGCGGCCTCCAGAAGATGGTCACCGACGACAAGTACTGCATCGACATTCTGACCCAGGTGTCAGCGACGACCAGGGCACTGCAATCCGTGGCGATCGGCTTGCTCGACGACCATCTCAGGCACTGCGTGGCCCAGGCGGTCGCCGAAGGCGGTGACATTGCCGATACGAAGGTCAACGAGGCGTCGGCTGCGATCACGCGCCTCGTCCGATCGTGAGTGGCGAGGCATAGATGGCAGCAACAGCGACATATCTCGTCGCCGGCATGACGTGCGGCCACTGTGCGCGCGCCGTCAGCGATGAGCTGCGGAGCCTCGGTGGCGTCACCGACGTGGCCGTCGAACTGGTGCCGGGTGGCGAGTCGGCCGTCACGGTCGTCAGCACCGCGCCTCTCGCCGCCGACGCGGTCGCGGCCGCTCTGGACCAGGCCGGCGACTACCAGGTTGCCGGCAGCAACGGACACACGGCTGCATGATCGCGAAGGAGCATCACCGCGATGAACATCGTTGCGGACGCGGGCCAAGACGAGGCGCCAGCTGCACAGACCCGGGCCGCCGAGCTTGCTATCAAAGGCATGACGTGCGCGTCGTGCGCTGCACGAATTGAAAAGAAGCTCACCAAGCTCGAGGGTGTCGAGGCGGCGGTTAACTTCGCCACCGAGACCGCCCATGTGACGTATCCGGCCAGCGTGGCTCCGGATGAGCTGGTCTCCGCGATTGAATCGGCCGGCTACGCGGCCACGCTGGTGAGCCGCGAGGCCGCCCAGGCAACGGACGCAGCGGCGCAAGGCGAGCGCGCCAGCGAGTACGTCTCGCTGCGAAGGCGGCTGGTCTTCTCTGCCGCCTTGAGCATCCCGGTCGTCGTCTTGGCGATGGTCCCTTGGCTGCAGTTCCCGGGCTGGCAGTGGGTGTCGCTGCTGCTAGCTACTCCGGTCGCGCTGTGGGGAGCCTGGCCGTTCCATCGCGCGGCCCTGGCCAACGCGCGCCACCGCGCCGCGACGATGGATACGCTCGTCTCAGTCGGGGTGTCCGCGGCCTACTTGTGGTCGGCCTATGCGCTGTTCTTTGGTAGCGCTGGCCGGATCGGCATGCGGATGCAATTCGCGTGGCTCGCGCAGGATACCGGGGCCAACGCGACCTACCTGGAAATTGCCGCCGGGGTGACGGCGCTAGTGCTGCTCGGGCGCTATCTGGAAACGCGCGCCCGGCACCGCTCCGGCGCAGCGTTGCGCGCCCTGCTATCCCTGGGCGCCAAGGACGTGACACTGCTCCGCGATGGGATCGAGGAACGGGTTCCCGTCAATGCTCTCGTTGCGGGCGACCAGTTCGTCGTGGGGCCGGGAGAGAAGATCGGCACGGATGGCGTGGTCGTATCCGGCATCTCGGCCGTCGATACTTCGATGCTTACCGGCGAGCCAGTACCGGCCGAAATCACCGCCGGCTCCGCCGTCGTCGGGGGATCGGTGAACACAAGCGGGCGGCTGACAGTACGCGCGACACGCGTCGGTGCCGATACCGAGCTCGCCCAAATCGCCCGCCTGGTGGCCGACGCCCAGGCTGGCAAGGCGTCCGTGCAGCGCCTGGCAGACCGCATCGCCGCCGTGTTTGTGCCAGTCATACTGGGCATCGCCGCAGTCACCCTGGTGTCCTGGCTCGCCGCTGGGCAGACCGCGGGCGCTGCGGTTACGGCGGCGGTCGCTGTCCTGATCATCGCGTGCCCGTGCGCGATGGGTCTGGCGACCCCGACCGCGATTATGGTCGGCACGGGCCGTGCCGCCCAGCTCGGAATCCTCATCAGGGGACCCGAAGCGCTCGAGTCCGCCCGCGCTATCGACACGGTCGTCCTGGACAAGACCGGCACGGTAACGACCGGGCAGATGACCCTGGCCGACGTAGTCCTCGCGCCAGGGGAAGACGCGTCCACAGTGCTACGGCTCGCCGGCGCGGTCGAGCATGCCGCTGGGCATCCCATCGGCGACGCGATTGCCGCAGGCGCGCGGGCCAGGCTGGGCGAGGACCTGCCCGCCGTGGCAGCGTTCCGTAGCCATCCGGGCCTTGGCGTTGCTGGCGTCGTAGCAACCCACACGGTCGCCGCGGGCAAGCCTGGCTGGCTGCAGTCCGAGTGGTCCTGGCCCATTCCGGCCGCGCTCGAGACTGCAGCCGCGCAAGCCCAGCAGGCAGGCCAGACGATCGCATTTGTCGGCTGGGACGGCCAAGTGCGCGCCGTTCTCGCCGTCGCCGACGCGATCAAGCCCACGTCCGCCGCGGCCATCAGCAGGATCCGCCAGCTGGGGCTACGGCCAATCCTGCTGACAGGCGATAACGACCGCGCCGCTAGCGCTGTCGCTGCGTCGATTGGCATCGACCAGGTGATCTCCGGGGTACTACCGCGGGGAAAGGCCGACGTGATAGCCGGGCTCCAGCGGACTGGATCAACCGTCGCGATGGTCGGAGACGGCGCCAACGATGCTGCCGCGCTCGCGACAGCGGATCTCGGCCTGGCTATGGGAACGGGCACGGATGCAGCGATTGAGGCCAGCGATCTGACCCTTGTTCGTGGTGATCTGCTGGCAGTCACGGACGCTATCGAGTTGTCCCGGCGAACGCTTCGCACCATCAAGGGCAACTTGTTCTGGGCATTCGGCTACAACGCGGCTGCGGTCCCGCTGGCGGCCACGGGCCTTCTCAATCCGCTGATCGCCGCGGCCGCGATGGCATTCAGCTCGGTGTTCGTGGTGACCAACAGTCTCAGGCTGCGCAGGTTCCGGCCGTCATACGGCCCGCCGACGGTCGGCCCCGGCTAACGCTGCGCTTTCGGCTGCGGTGGCCGGAGCATCGTGGTCAGGTGCTCGCCGAGTTCTTCCCACGCCGCGTCGAACTTGGCTACCCCCTCATCCTCGAGGACGTGCATGACGTCGTCGTAGTCGATGCCGAGGGCCTGCAGCTGGTCGAGTACCTGTTGTGCCTCTTCGTATGTGCCGTGAATTGAGTCACGCGCTACCGTGCCGTGGTCAGCGACCGCGCGCAGGGTGGCTTCGGGCATGGTGTTGATCACACCCGGCGCGACGAGGCTCGTCACGTATCGTGTGTCGTCAAAAGCCGGATCCTTTGTCGACGTGGACGCCCACAATGGCTTTTGCACCCGCGCCCCGGCTGCGGCCAGCGCAGCCCATCGCGCGGTGCCGAAAGTCTGCTCATAGTACTGATAGGCGAGCCGGGCGTTGGCGATGGCCGCGCGGCCGCGCAGTTTCGCCGCGGCGGGCGTACCGATCTTGTCCAGCCGGGCGTCCACCTCAGTGTCGACCCTCGAAACGAAGAACGACGCCACTGAAGTGATGCCTGTCAAGTCGCGCCCAGCTAGGTGGGCTTGCTCCAGCCCGTCCATGAACGCCGCCACTACCGCTTCGTAGCGACGCAGCGAGAAGATAAGCGTGATATTGATGTTGATCCCGTCGGCCAGGCAGGCAGTGATAGCTGGCAGGCCCTGCCGGGCGGCGGGAATCTTCACGAACAGGTTTGGCCGGTCGACCAGCCACCACAGAGCGCGGGCCTCCGCGATCGTCGCCTCGGTGTCTCGAGCCAGCCGAGGGTCCACTTCGATCGAGACGCGACCGTCCACGCCGTCGGTGGCGTCAAAGATGGGCCGCAGTACGTCACACGCCCAGCGCACGTCGTAAGTCGTCAGCGCCCGAAGCGCCTCGCCTGTGCTCACCTTGCGAGCCGACAGCTCGGCCAGTTGCGCGCGGTAAGCGTCGCTGCTCGAGATCGCTTTCTCGAAAATGCTCGGATTGGTGGTCACGCCAGTGACGTGGTCATGCGCCGCCAGTTCCGCGAGGCTGCCGCCGACTAGCCGATCGCGGCTCAGGTCATCTAGCCAGATCGAGACCCCGGCCTCGCTCAGGTCTGCAAGTGGGTGAGTCATCGAACGCTCCTCCTGGATTGCGGCGGTGTGACCTGCCGGAGCACGGCGGCGAGCACGGCCGCGTCGCTGATCTCCGGCTGCTTCGTGGCGGTCAGGAGCGTCAGTGGCTCCTTGCTGGAGAGGTCGCGCAGGTGTGCCACCGCCTCGGCGTGCTGCGCATCCTTTAGCTCGCGCCGGTAGCGGCGGCTGAACTCCGCGAACCGGTCCGGGTCGTGGCTGTACCACTTGCGCAGTTCCTCCGACGGCGCGAGGCTCTTGCACCACTCATCGAGGGCGGCGCCGGCCTTGGAAAGCCCCCGCGGCCAGAGCCGGTCCACGAGGACCCTGGCCCCATCTTCGGGCTGCGGCTCTTCGTAAACCCTGCGGACCGTGACTGATGATTCAGCCATCGCCTGCCTCCTCACCTCTGAGGACTCCGCGGCTACTCCCATCAATCATTGTCCACCCAAGCGGACAGCACCCGCGCGGGTAAGCACGTCGCCTGGTACTGGCGTAGCCCTCCGGGCGGCATCGGCCCGGACCGTGAGAGTGTGGAAGATCCGCAGTACACCATTGGCGCCGTGAGCAGCTACGGAAGGTGTTACATGTCCGAGATGACCGGAACCAAGCCAATGCTGATCATTGGTGGCGGCAAGGCTGGCGGCGAGGCAGCGGCAACTCTGCGCAGCGAAGGCTTCCGCGGACCGATGGTGCTGATCAGCCAGGAATCCAGCGTTCCTTTCGGCCGCCCGCCGCTCTCCAAAACGTACCTGCGATCGGAGGAGGATCTCTCCGGCTGGTTGGTCCGCCCGCCCGAGTGGTACGAGGCGCAGGACGTGGAGCTCATGCCGGAATCCAGCGTCGCCAGCATTGACGTCGCGTCGCATACGGTCGCGCTGACGTCGGGCCGGCGGCTGGCCTACGACAAGGCACTGATCGCGACCGGAGGGCGCAACCGTGTCCTTCGCATCCCCGGCGCGCAGCTGCCAGGGATTCACTATCTGCGCACGGTTGCCGAGTGCGATGCGGTCAAGGCCGATGCTGTTGCAGGCCGGCGTGCGGTCGTGGTCGGCATGGGCTTCATCGGCTGCGAGGTCGCCGCCTCGCTGGCCCAGCTCGGGGTCCAGGTCACGGCCATGTTCCCAGGCAAGGATCCGCTTGACCGAGTCCTCGGCTCGGAGGTCGGCGCGCTGATCGCCGCTATCCACCGGTCCAATGGGGTGCGGCTTATGTCCGGCGCTGAGGTGACCGGTTTCGAGGGCATTGACCGGCTAGAGGCGGTCGGGACTGCCGACGGCGACCGGACGCCCTGCGATCTGGCTGTCGTAGGCGTCGGCATAAGCCCGGACACGTCTGCCGCTGACGGATCGTCGATCGCGCAAGACAACGGGATCCTGGTTGACGAGCGATGCCGGACTAGCGCGACCGACATATACGCCGCGGGTGACGTCGCCAACCATCTCCACCCCGTCTTCGGCCGGGTGCGCGTCGAGCACTACAACAGCGCCCAGCATCACGGACAAGCCGCCGCCAGGGCGATGCTGGGCTCCGCTAGCCCCTTCGACTACATCCACAACTTCTGGTCTGACCAGTTCGAGCACACGCTGCAATACGTGGGCCACGCGACTAAGTGGGATGACTTCGCGATCCGCGGAAGCATCGATGACGGCCGGTTCATCGGCTTCTACCGGCTGGCAGGAGTAGTGCGGGCTGCGGTCGGCTTCGACCGTGGCGGCGACCCGGAATGGGAATCCAAGTCGGAGATGGCCGCCTGCGCCAATCTCGTTGCGCGCCGTGCCCAGCCCGATCACCGCGCGCTAACCGACGAGCGAACCGATCTCCACTCACTCGCGCACACATAACGAGCGACCCGCGCTGGCGCCGCTTACGCACCACAGGCTAACTCTCCGGAGACGGCCTGCGGGGCGGCCGCCTGCCGTGACTGTGATCCATGGCCGTCAGCGTCCTTTGGCGCGCGGACGATCAGGACAGGCTGCTGGGACCGGTTAGCGACGTCTCCCGCAACGCTTCCGGCTACCAGGCCGCCGAGCCCCGCGTGGCGATGCGATCCGAGGACGATAAGACTCGCGCCTTGCTCATTGGCGGTGTCGACGACCGCTTTCCAGGCGGGCGTGCCCTGGACTACCAGGGAACGGGCGTTGAAGCCAGCCTCATCGGCCAGCCGAGCTCCGCGCGCGGCCGTCTGTTCGGCGGCTTGCCGCACGTCGTCTGCGCATGCCGCGTCGAACTGTGCGTCAGGCTCCGGGATGAATCCAACGTTGAACGTACGCCAGACGGTCAGCACCAGCGCGTCCCGCCGGGCAGGCAGCTGGCGGCCCGCCTCGGCAATCGCAGCGCCGGCAAGGTCAGAGCCGTCGTAGGCGAACAAGACTGGCCCTTCATGATCGCCGTGCCGGTGCAGTGCGTAGTGCCGGGGATGGCCTGCCGCGGACGCGGCCGGCTGACTGGTGATTTGTCCAGCGACCGCCACAGGCGAAAGGGCACGGGCTGGCACGACACCGCGGTGACGCAGGACGGCGAAGAGCGGCGGGGATTCCCACGCGGGTTCCTGACCGCCCATCCACCGCTGCAGGGCCGGCGCGGCGGGCCGGACCCCGCCAAGTACGTAGAGAATGGCGAACAGCACCGCGCCACCGGCGGCCAGGCCGAAGCAGATCCACAGCGCGGCGCCCAGCGCCGGAGTCGCCAGTCCGGTCAGAGTGGTCGCGAAGTGCAGCAAGATCGGCACGATCATGAACGCAGCGACCGCCCGCAGAAGTTCGAGTATCGCGAATACGCGCTGCACAGACGCCGAGCGGAGCGAGAATCCAGCGAGAAACAGGGCGGGGGTCACCGAGGATCCGATGCCTATGCCGACCAGCCCGGAGCCGACCACTGTCAGCGTCGTCGTCGGCGGAGTAGCGCCGTGGAGCACAAGAATCCCGGCCGCCAGGAAGCCCAGGCCCGTCAGGGCGTAGTAATGGATGAGGCGGGTGCTGAACACCGCTCCCAATACAAACGCGGTCAGGATGGCCGCGGCCAGTTCGGGCAGGAACAGCAGCCCGAGGTGCAACGGCGCGTAGTGCGGACCGAGAATCGTCGCGCTCAGCGCGATCGCCGAGGTCGCCGCGGCAGCCGCGCAGATCGCGATCACGATCCCGCCAACCGGAATGGTGCTCGCCAGCGCCCGTACCGTGAGCAGCGGCCGCGGAGCCCGGTACTGGTACACCCACAAGATCACGATCAGGACCATCCCTGCCAACAGCGGGACGATGGCGGCAGGGTCGAGGAAACGATGGGTAAGCAGCTCCGATGCCCCCCAGAATGCCGCGACCGATCCGGTTGCTGCCAGGCCGATGGCCAGGCCGTCGCGCGGCGCGCTGCGATCAGCCGGCGGCGCGTCCTGGAACGTCAGTAGGGACATCACCAGACCGGCAGCGGCGATGCCAGCGACGATCCAGAACAGCGGGCGCCAGGCATGGAAGGAAGCCTGGGCGCCCCCGATCAGCGGGCCCGCGGCGACGGCCCCGAAGATGCAGATGTTGAATATCACTGCTGTATAGCGGAGCTTCGCGGTTGGGTAACCGAGGAACAACGGCGGAGCGGCCGCGATCAGCAGCATGCTGGTGCACACGCCCTGCAGGATGTGCCCGGCGATGAACATGCCGGGACCACTCGCAGCGGCCGCCAGGATCGAGCCGACGACCAGCCCGCCGGCGTACAAGATAAGCAGCCGGCGCTGGTGAAAAAGCTGCGCGAACTGGACGGCCAGCACTGTGCCGACGGCATATCCGGCGTTGGCAAGGCCCGCGGCAACAGCGACAGTCTGCAAGCTGGTGTGCAGCTGCGCTGCGATGATCGGGGTGAGCGGCAGCAAGGCCGCCGACAACCCTAGGTAGGGAACCAGGAAGAGGATGACCATGCCCGCCGTCGGCGCGTACCGGCCGGCAAGAGGACCGGGCGGGAACCGCTCCTCGCGCTGCGCAGCCGGCGACGCAGGGCGCGGCGTGCTCAGTTCCTGCGTACGTGCCATTTGATCATGTTTGCCGGCTGGGGCCCGTGCTCATGGGCCGGGCCGGCCGGGCGGGCGGACTCCACCGGAATCAGCAAAATGTCCCGCCCGCCGTGCCTATCCCGCGTTTGCTGCGGCTAACCGCGGGCATGTCCCGTGTCCGCCGCTTCGCTTCGCCGCCGGCTTGCCGGCAAGGCACCCCATCCCGAGTTCGGCCAGCGCGCCCTGACCGACGGCGACTGAGGGCCGGATGACCCCGTTCCCATCATGATCGGGAACGGGCACCGCCTAGCCGGGTGGCGTGTAGCCGACTCCGTCGTGGAGGCGGGAACGGCGGGTGGCGGACTGGGTGCCCGACTCGTCCGCGCTCAGCGCAGGCTCCGGGGCGACCCCACGGACGATCTGTTCGGCCATCCCGTACAGGAGCGGCAGGGCGCCCGCCACAACCCCGCCGATGCGGTTGATGTGCGCCACGCCGGGACGGATGACCTTCGCATGATCGTCAATGTCGCGGACGAGGTCGGCCGAGTCCTCCAGATTCGCCGCGATGCGGTTCAGCAGCGTCCCGGCCCAGAACAGGTAGAGCGCCAGGCCGCCGGTAAAAATGGCGATGACGACCACCGTCAGCACGACCAGGCGCTTCATCGCTGCACCGTCCCGAGTACCCGCCCAAGGAATAGATGGTGCTGCAGCCCCTCGGCCAGCACGGCGTCGACGCCGTCGGCGACCTGCGGGATGAGCGTGGCCTCGGCGGTTGTTGCCTCGGCGCCGCGCAGCGTTTCGCGCACCTCGATGACGCGGCGGTCGATGCGCTTGACCCGGTAGATGAGCAGGCTCAGCAGCCCCGCCACCGCGGCATCGACGGCGAACCCAGCGGCAATCGCGCGCCGCCAGGCTGAGCGGTCGTAAGGAGACACCGCTAGCCGCCTAGCCGGGTGCGGCCGCGCTGCAGCCCGCCCACTATCGCAGTGGCGTCATCGATCGTGGTGCGCAGTGCCCCCAGCGGCGCGGTGTTGCGCTTGGCGTCCGTCAGCGCCGCGTTGATCTTCGGCGCCTCGTTAGCGATCGACCGCGCATACTCCAGAATCGTCGAGACCAGCGCTGTAACCGCGGCTACGACAACGGTGCCGATGGCGTAGCCGGCTATCCAGCTGGACTGGCTGCTCGGCGCTGACCGCCAGTGCTTGGCCTGTCGTGGCACGGAGTAAATCCCCTCTCATCGGCTCAGACCGTGTCGCAGAATTCGCGGACCGGCTTGAGATTTGCATTGACCGACTTCAGGCGGTCCGGGACTGGGCTGGTCAGCTCCGCGACGGTCCTCGTGGCGCCGGTCGTGGCGACAAGGTTCGCGCGAATTGCCCGCAGGTGGAAGATCACGCGGATCAGGCCGACCGCGGTGATGCCGACGATGAGCGCGGACGCGATGAGCGTTGTCCGGGCGGTTGCTGGCATGAACGCGCCTCCTTCGCTTATCCCAGGAGCTTGGCGACCGAGCCTGCGTACCTGGTCGCGCCGGCCGAGACGTCTCGCACGGTGTCATCGGTGGTCGCGAGCGCTTCCGGTACGCCGTTGAGATCGCTGACGAGCTCGGCGCCGTCGGCCAGGATGGCGTCGCTCGCGCCCCGGATGCGCTCCAGGGCCGCCAGCACGCGATTGAGCAGGTACACGACCAAGGGCAGCACCAGCAGAATCAGCATCGCGTTACCGATCCGCCACAAGCGCATGACCGTACCTCCCCCTGATCGGCCCACAGCGCGTTAGCTACATCGGCTGGGGTGTACCCCGGAATTCACGCAGCGCACTTATCAGAAAGATGATCTGCAGCCGGATCAGGCCGGCCCGTTGCCGAATCCGCCGACCTGGTCGGCGGCACTGACGATCTGGCTATCCGACGCGTCGATCGCGGTCGGCCCGCCCGGGATCGGCACGAACCAGACGTGCAACATGGGCGAGGTAACCCGGTTGGTGGATCCGGCCGGGCAGACCGGGTTCGCCGCGGTCACTACGCCGACGACAACGCCGAACGAGGTCTGGCACAGATTTGTGTGCACGTGCCATTGGGTCAGGCAGCCCCCGGGCTGCGGGGTAGCCCGGCCTTTCGGGGCTATGTACATGGCCGCCACTAGCACCGCGCCGTTGGGGGTGTTGGCGTACACCAAGGACTGCGGCTGGGCGACGTCCAGCACCGGTCCGCCGCGCATAGTCGCCAGGTAATACCGGTAGTTCAGGTAGTGCACGACACTCAGCCCGGACGGCGTGATCGGTATATACCCTGCGGCCCTGGCCGCCGCCAGGCTGCGGAACCGGCCGACATCCTGCCAGCTGGCATCGACCAGCCGCACGGCCGCCGCTTGTTGGGCAGCGGTCGGCGCCGCGTCGCACATCTTCGACCTTGCCATCTGCATGCCAGCCGCCATCTGCATGTTCGGGTCCGGCATGGTGATGTCACCGGCTGGCGACGCTGTCGTCAGCCTGACCGCGGTGGCCTTCGGCACGGACATGTGCATGCCGTGCGCCGCTCCCGCGGGGGTAGCGCTTGCAGAGGTGCCGGCCGCGGCGGTCATGACCATGTCCGGACCGCCGGCGACCAGCGAGACGCTGAGCAAAACGGCGGCGGCCGTTCCCGTGACGGCCGGCAACGCGACGAGATGCTGCCGCCGCACCCGCCGGTCTTTGCTGCTGACAAGGAGCCAGAGACAGCCCGCTACGACGACGGCCTCGAACGCAGTGCACAGCGCGTCGCCGAAACCGGCCGTCTCAACCGCGTGCGGGGTCGGGCCGATGACATCACCTACGGTCCGGGTGACAACGTAGACGACGATTACGGCGGCGTTGACCACGGCCCCGGCCCACACGAGCCATCTGGACGGCCTGAAGACGACCCCGGCCGCCCAGAGCAGCTGCAGCCACGCGACGACAAGCATGAACACGCCGAACAGCCAGTACTCCTGGAAATGCGCTCCGGCCACCGCGAAATGCGTTACGGCGGTCGTCGTGCTGAGGATCGCCAGGCAAAACCCCAGCACCCTGGCGGCCGGAACCATCGGTCGGCCACCCCTGGGAACGGGGTCGGTCATGGCTACTCCTGCATATCGCGCGCGCTGTCGCTTGTCCGCGTAACCCCGCTGTACGCATCTCACCGTAACCACCAGCGCTAAAATGTCAACCGTAGTTTCCTACTTTGCATTGCCGGAGCTAGCAGTGACAGTCAGCGGTACACAAGATCCGGTTTACCCCGGCCGGACTGCCTTGGGCCGGGCGCTGCGCAAGGCTACGAATGGCTACTGGCACCTGATCGGCGCGGAACTGACGGCAGCAGGCTTCGACGACCGGAGGTTTCCCGAAGGCCGGGTGCTGGCAATGTGCGCCAGGCCCGGCGAGACCACGATCTCCGATGTGGGTCGCCGGCTCGGCATCACCCGGCAGGGCGCCGGAAAGATCATCGCCGGACTTCGCGATCGCGGTTACCTGATCGCTGGCCCGTCACCATCCGACGGCCGGGAAAAGGTGCTGAGTCTTACGCCCAGGGCTGCGCAATTCCTCGCCACCGTGCAGGAAGCCGGCCGCGCTGTGGAGG
Organism: Streptosporangiaceae bacterium; assembly: GCA_035472835.1. Taxonomy (GTDB): domain Bacteria; phylum Actinomycetota; class Actinomycetes; order Streptosporangiales; family Streptosporangiaceae; genus JAJYUU01. Next base: position 16,425 of record DATIOU010000164.1, read on the forward strand.
CGAAGGTGCGCGCGGAGGTCGGCGCCGACGGAGTCGATCAGCTGTTCCGGGCACTCGATGTGCTGGCTCGCCATGCCGAGCCGAGCCCCGGAAGGGGCGCCGCCCACGCAGCTGGCCAATGGGCCCTTGGACCGCAGGACGCCGACGACGGCTCCTAGCCGGGCGCGACTCGCCCGACGCGATGAGGCGCGCGGAACCGCCGGGGCGCACTCGGACTGACCCGACAGACACACATGCGTCAGCTTCGGGGGATTAGTGTTGCGAACGCGTTTGTTGTTAGAGACTCCGTGCCGCATTTGCGTTACAGTCGCAGAATGCCAACGTTCCGGATCAAGGAGGCAGCCAGCCTGCTCGGCGTCAGTACGGACACGCTGAGGCGGTGGGCGGATAGCGGCCGGATCGAGACGATCACCGACGCGTCCGGGCGGCTCGCCGTGGCCGGAACCGAGCTGGCGAGGTTCGCCCAGCAGCTGGCTGACTCAGGCGATCACGCCGAGGAGAACGTGGTGGTGGCGCAGTCGGTCCGCAATAGATTCACCGGCCTCGTTACCCGTGTGGTCCGGGACACAGTCATGGCCCAAGTCGAGATCCAGGCCGGCCCGCACAGATTCGTCTCGCTTCTGAGCCGCGAGGCGGCGGACGAACTCGGCCTGGAGCCGGGGATGCTCGCTGCCGCAGCAGTCAAGGCAACCAATGTTTCGGTCGAGATCCCTGACAACGTTGTAGCGCGATATCACAAAGTTCAGCATAGGAGATGAAATGTGCCGTTTAATGTTTGGTGTCGTTTTGGCTGCCGTTGCCGTCGCGGGCTGCTCGAGTAGCGGCTCGCCATCGGCGACAGGCAGCCATAGCAGCTCGCCGGCGGCACATACCGGGACGATCACGGTATTCGCGGCCGCCTCGCTGATGGGATCCTTCACTCAGCTTGGTCAGCAGTTCGAGGCTGCGCATCCCGGCGACACGGTGAAGTTCAGCTTCGGGCCGAGTTCCGGCTTGGCGACGGAGATCACCAGCGGCGCGCCGGCGGACATATTCGCCTCGGCCTCCACCAAGAACATGGATGCAGTGGTGACAGCTGGCGGCGCGGCCGGCCCGCAGGATTTTGCTAAGAACACCGCGGAGGTAGCGGTGCCGCCGAGCAACCCCGCGAAGGTCACGTCCGTCAAGGACCTCGCCAAGTCGTCGGTGAAGGTGGCGCTATGCCAGCCGCAGGTTCCGTGCGGCGTAGTGGCAGCCAAGGTGTTCAAGAACGCCGGGATCACGGTCAAGCCGGTGACACTACAGCCGGACGTGAAGTCTGTCCTCACCCAAGTCGAACTCGGCAACGTCGACGCGGGAGTGGTGTATGTGACTGACGTGATGGCTGCAGGCAGCAAGGTGAAGGGCGTGGTGATCCCGGCCACGGACAACGCCTCCACGCTGTATCCGGTCGCCGTGATCAACAGCAGCAAGCAAAAAACGATCGCGCAGGAATTTGTCGCCTTCGTGTTGTCGTCCACGGGCCAGCAGGTGCTAGGCACCGCAGGGTTCGCGAAGCCCTGACCTGGTTCTGGTGCCTGCCTCGTGACCCTTCCTGCCCCGTCCCGGCTGACACCCCGGGCACGAGCCAGGCGGACCGTGCGAGGCGCCACGTCGCGATCGGTGCCGGCGCCACTGCTGGCGCCGGCACTGGTCGCGGTCGCATTCCTCGTCCTGCCGTTGATTGGCCTGCTGATCCGCGCGCCCTGGGGTCAGCTCGCCAGGGCACTCAGCGGGCCGGACGCGACGCACGCGCTCGTCCTGTCGTTGTGGACGGCCTCGGCGAGCACGGCGATCTCACTGATCATCGGGGTGCCGCTGGCCTGGCTGCTCGCCCGGACCAGATTCCCGGGTCAGCGCCTGCTGCGGTCCCTGGTGACATTGCCACTGGTGCTGCCGCCGGTCGTCGGCGGCGTCGCGCTGCTGCTCGCATTCGGCCGGACTGGATTCATCGGCCGGCTGCTCGACTCCTGGTTCGGGCTCACGATCCCGTTCACTCCCGTAGCCGTCGTGATGGCCGAGACGTTCGTGGCCATGCCATTCCTGATCCTCGCGGTCGAAGGAGCCTTGCGATCGGCCGACCAGGGCTTCGAGGAGGCCGCGGCGACGCTGGGCGCGAGGCCGTTCACCGTGTTCCGGCGCGTTACGCTCCCGATGATTTCCCCGGCAGTGGGCGCGGGTGCGGTTCTGTGCTGGGCGCGCGCCCTGGGCGAATTCGGCGCGACGATCACTTTCGCCGGCAGCTTCCCCGGTCAGACGGAGACTATGCCGATCGCGGTCTACTACACACTGGAGAATGACCCGGAAGCAGCTATCGCGCTCAGCATCGTCCTGCTGGTGGTGTCCGTCGTGGTGCTCGTCTCTCTACGCGACCGCTGGGTGCGAGGCGGCACCGTCTCATGACTTCGGACGAGAATGACGGCCTGTTCGTCAGCGCCGCCGTCAGCCGCGGCAGCTTCAGCCTTGACGTCAGCATGACCGCCGTGCCGCGCCAGGTCCTCGGTTTGCTGGGGCCGAACGGAGCAGGCAAGTCCACACTGCTTGGCGCCGTGGCCGGCTTGATCCCGGTCACTTCCGGCCGCATCGTGCTCAGCGGGCGGGTCATGGACGACGCGGAGGCTGGCACGTTCGTGCCGGTCTACGAGCGTCCGGTCGGCTACGTCTTCCAGGACTACCGGCTGTTCCCACACCTGACCGTCGCAGAGAACGTGGCGTTCTCGCCGCGCGCACGCGGCATCGGAAGACAGGCCGCCCGGTCAGCGGCGACGGGCTGGCTGAGCCGACTCGGCCTGGCAGATCTCACGGAGCGAAAGCCCGCCGCGCTTTCCGGCGGGCAAGCGCAGAAGGTGGCGCTGGCGCGCGCCCTGGCCGGGGAGCCAGCGCTCCTGCTGCTGGACGAGCCGCTGTCCGCCCTGGACGCCGGAACTCGCCTCCACGTGCAAGCCGAACTGAAACGGCACCTGGAACAGTTCAGCGGGCCGTGCATCCTCGTCACCCACGACCCGCTCGAGGCGCTGGTCCTGGCCGACCGGCTCATCGTTCTCGAGGGCGGCCGTATCGTCCAGGAAGGCACGCCGGCACAGGTCGCCCGCCAGCCGGCGACCGACTACGTGGCCAAGCTGGTCGGCCTGAACCTGTACGCCGGGAGCGCAGCCGGGTCGCATGTAGCCCTTACTGCCGGCGGCACGTTCGTCATCGCTGATCGGGGCTTTCACGGCGACGTACTCGTCGCCGTCCGTCCTTCGTCAATCCTCATCAGCACCCAGCGTCCCGAACACACCAGCGGCCGCAACAGCTGGCAAGCGAAGATCATCGGACTCACGCTCCTCGCCGACCGCGTCCGGATCGACGTGGACGGGCAGCCGCCGGCCCTCGTCGACGTCACGCCCGCAGCTGTCGCGGAGCTATCGCTCGAGCCCGGCCGCCAGGTGTGGCTCACCGTCAAGGCAACCGATACCGAGGTCTACACCCGTTGACTCCGCCGCCAATGTCCCTGCAAACGAATTCGCGCGCCGTTCTGATCGGCATATGCCGCCGCGAACTTGCGGATGGCCGCGGCGAATTTGACCCCGTTCCCTAGGTAGGCAGTAGGGCATGGGGATTGACCTTCTGGGGCGCGTGCGCGAACGACTGACCGCACGCGGTTCCCGACAGCGGGTTCGGGTAAAGGCTCTGTCATGCGCGGCATGCCGGCCGCCTGCGCGGGTACCTACCGGCGCGGCGGGAGGCAACTCGGGGGATGGAGGCGTGCCGCAGTGCGTCTGGGGGAATTGACATCTGCTGGCCGGCGCAAGCCGTTCGCCTTGGTCGTCGCGCTATCAGTGGCCGCGCTCGGCGCTGCGAGCTGCAGCGCCGTTTCCGCCAGGGCCACCCCGGCCGCGACACTAACGATCACCCCGGCCAATGGGTCGCGGGGCGTACCGCCGGGAGCGGCCATCATGGTCGCTGCCAAGCACGGAAAGCTGAAGGACGTCACAGTGGCGACCGCCGCGGGCCCTGTTCGCGGAAGTCTCGCTGCGAACGGCCACTGGCGCAGTGCTCAACCGCTCGCGGTAGGCACGAACTACCTCGTCACAGCGACAGCGGTCGGGGCGAACCGGAAGAAAGTCACTGAGTCAAGCACGTTCCAGACGCTTACCCCGAATCACGTCCTTCAGGCTACGATTACCGCCCTTGGTACTGATCCAAATGTGAGCGGCGAGATACTCGATGGCCGGAAGTATGGCGTCGGCATCCCGATCACCATCATGTTCAGTCGTCCAGTCAGCAACAAAGCGGCGGTGGAAAGCGCCATCCAGCTCCGCACCTCCAAGCCTGTCGTCGGTGCCTGGTACTGGCAGGATGACAAGACCGTGATCTTCCGGCCGCGGCAGTACTGGCCGCAGTACACCGCGGTGACGGTCACTGGCAATTTCGACGGTGTCGAGGCGGCGCCCGGCCTCTACGGCGACCGGAATCTGAACATGAGCTTTTCCATCGGACCATCGCTGATCGTCGTCGCCAGCGCCAGTAACCATTACATGGACGTCTTTTACCAGGACAAGTTCTTCGGCCGCTGGCCGATCAGCACCGGAAGGCCGGGCGATGACACCCCGGACGGTACCTACCTGACCACCTTCAAGAACAACCCGCAGCTCATGGTCGGTCCCGGGTATCACCTGGAGGTGCCGTGGTCGGTCGACATCACCTACAGCGGCGACTTCATCCATGACGCCTACTGGTCGGTCGGCGTGCAGGGGGCAGCCAACGTCAGCCACGGCTGCATCAACACCTCGCCAGCGCACGCCGAGACCTACTACAGGATGGAGGTGCCAGGCGATCCGGTCACGGTCACCGGCAGCCCGTCTGCCGGAACGCCGGGCAACGGCTGGACGGAGTGGTTCATTCCCTGGTCGCAATGGCTCGGCGGCAGCGCCACGCATGAGGCGGTCGTTGCCGGGCCGACCGGCAGCTCACTCGTCAGCCCGGCATCCCTGCCGGCTACGACCGGTTCCGCACCGCTGGACCAGCCGGCTTCGGGCAACGCGAGGGCAAACACCTAGGCCCGACGCGGACCCGAGGTGGGAGGGTGTGGCTACCTGCCCGTCTCGCGCTTCAGCCGGGCCAGCTCGTCGTCGACATCGGGGGTGTTGCTGCGGCGGCCCATCGGGTTGCCGTAGCTGGCACCGCGGACCTCCCGGCGGGGCCCCTTCCGCGAAACCTGCTTCCGGCTGAAGGCAACCTTGACGCCGAGGGCGATGGCGGCGACGGCGAGCACGGCGACCACAGCTTCGATGAGGAACCCGACCACCGATGAGACAACCAGGAACGCGATCATTACGCCGACCACGATGGCGGCCACCTTGAACCAGCGCACAGCGGTTATTCCTCCCGTTGCCGGCCGAGCTTATGGACGCTTCAGAAACCTCAAATAGAACGCTCCGAATACTAGGACAATTCCGATGTTCACCATCAGCCGCTCTGAGAAGTGGTGCCGGAAGAACAGGACGTCCACGGCGACCACGACCACCACCAGCGCGATCAAGTAAACAACGACGACAGCCTGTCCCATGGTCTCGTTTTACTAGTTACGACGCAGTGGAGCAATAGCCGCGCTGGCCTCTGTGTGGCGCTTGGGGGGCGCTTCGCCGAAGACCACCCCGGCGTTTCAAGTTCATCGGCGAAGCGGGCGTGCAGCGGCTTCTGAGCAGCGCGTCGCGTGACATCGGCGGATGACTCAGCTGTCCTGGTGAACGGGTCTGCAGGACGCGGCGGCGCCGGCGAAAAGCGTGAGCTACTCGGTTTGCAGAACCTGCGCCGGGGACCGCCGCGCGCCTAGCCGGGATGGGATGGCCGTGAGAATCGTGACCGCGAGCAACGTGGCGACGAAGACCGCGCCGAGCTGCCAACGGGGTCACCAGAAGCGACATCGAGGTCAATGCCGTCCACGGCACGCACTAGCGCCGGTCCTGAGCCGAACGTCTTGCAAAGACCCGACGCATGCAGCACCGGTAGCGTCGATATCATGACCGCTCCCTTCGCCCGGCCCACGTCCGCTCGCAGGCCTCCAGCCATCGAAGGTCGGCCTGGAGCCGCAACACGACTCCCTCTAGTAGCAAGCCTGCATTCGACTGGTCTGGCTCCTGCATGGCGGCCCGCTGTGCGTCTCGCAGCCGGCGCAACAGCTCGCGCCGCTGGGCGTCGAGGATGCTGATGGGGTCAGCCAGCCCGGCGTGGGCGGCAGCAACGAGCTTCAGGTGGAACTCCGCAAGATCAGGCCTCGGCCAGCCAGCCTCCGACATCCACTGGTAAACCCTCTCCTGACCGGCCGGGGTCAAGTGGTACACCTTCCGGTCGGGGCGCTGAGTGCGACCGTTGGGCGGTTCCTCTAGAGCCACCATGCCCGTCTTCTCCAACCGGCCAAGCGTGACGTAGATGTGCCCGGCGTTCAGTCCTTCGCCCAGGGCACCGAGGGCTTCTTCAAGCCGAGCGCGCAGTTGATAGCCCTGCAAGGGCTCCTTGGCCAAGAGTGCCAGCACGACTTCCTGCTGCATGCGATCTCCATCTAACCGTTAGGTCCGAATCTAACGGTTAGGTACAAGGGCGTCAACCGCGGCTAGCGAGAAGATCGGATGCGCCCGCGGTACGAGAACCGTGCAATAACTTCCGGCGGCACTTTCGAAGCGGCACGGAGTCTCAACCTGCCCCGCGCGTAGCGTGTTGCTACGACCGATTCAGGCAGCGCCCACAAGGGAGCAGATTATGCCCGACCACAGGACCGGAACGCGGGCGGAATGGCAGGCGGCCCGTGATGAGCTCGCGCAGCTTGAGGCCGAGCAGACCCGGCGCAACGAGGAAGTCCGCAGGAAGCGTCTTGACCTTCCGTGGGTCGAGGTTAACAAGGACTACCAATTCGACACCGAGGACGGTAAGAAGAGCCTTGCAGACCTGTTCGAGGGCCGCTCCCAGCTTCTCGCCTACAACATCATGTTCGGCCCCGCGTACTCACGCGGCGCGTGTCCCGGGTGTACGAGCCTCGGCGACGAGCTCAGCGGGACATTGGTTCACCTCAACCACCGCGACGTGACCCTGATCTGCACCTCGCGAGCGCCGATCGACCGGCTCCTCGCCTACAAAGAGCGGATGGGCTGGCAGTTCCCGTACGTGTCGACCTACGGCACCGACTTCCCGGTTGACTTCGGGCTTGCGCTGACCGAGGAGCAAACGCAGCAGATCCCCGAGGTCAAGGCGATGATCGATGAGCCATCCGAGGAACTTCAGGACTGGTCCGTGCAGATCGGAGCCGAGCTGAAAGATGGCCTTCGCGAGGGCCCCGGGTGGATCGCCTTCGCGCGCGAGAACGCTACCGTCTACCACACCTATACGGTCATGGCACCAGACCCCTTTGTCGCGCCTTATCACTCATTCCTGCTCGAGCGGACGCCTAAGGAAGGCCCCAGCCTGGCTCGCATCTGGCGCAAGGACGAATACCCGGATTGAGCTCTTGCCTTGCATAGCCGTTACTGGTCCTGGCCGTGCGTGCTGCCTTCACCGACCGGCGGGAACCGTG
>DATIOU010000165.1:0-4941 GCA_035472835.1 Streptosporangiaceae bacterium
GCCGCAGCCGCCGAAACCCCGGCCGCAGCCGGTATGTCAGTCGTCCTCGGCCAGCCAGTTGTCGCGGGGACGCCGAAGGACGCAGTCGAGCCAAAGATCCCCGCGCTCGCGGTGCAGCGCAGGTCGGCTGGCGGGCCCGCCAACGGGACCGGGTCGTGGGCCCGATGCTTCACCGAGGGGCTTCGGCCCGTCAGCGCGCCCCCAGCGCCCGGGACGCCGCCCGGACCTTGGCGAGTGCATGCGGCCGCGAGCAGCCCGACGCTGGCGGACGTGACCGGCCTGTTCGCTGACGAACCAGCGGCCGAACGCACGCTGGCGATCCTGGGTGACCCGGCCGACGAGCAGTCATTCACCGCGGCGGTCGCGGCGGCGAAGGACGGCATCGAGACCGGCGAGCTGGTTGTCGTGACAACCAGCGCGCAGTTCACCGGGTTCTTCGCGAGCGTGCACGCCGACCATCCGGCGACCGGGGTCACGATCATCCGGGTGCCCGCCGAGGGCGCCAGCGCCGACGCGATCCACGCTAACGCTGACGCGGCGGCCGGCCAGTTCCGCCAGGTCGTCCTCGACAGCGCCGGCCAGGCCCGCGAGCCCGTGCTGGCCGAGATCCCAGTCAGGAGCGGCGGCGACGTCATCCTCGGCCCTGACGACGTGATCCTGATCAGCCGCAGCACGGGCGGCGCCGGCCTGGCGCTAGCCCAGGTACTCGCGTGCTGCGGGACCGGCATCGCGATCGTGGGCCGGGCCGGCGAATACGACGACACCGAGCTCGTCGGTGGCCTTGAGCAGCTTCGGTCGGCAGGCGCGCGAATCGGCTACGAGGTCATCGACGTCAGCGACCAAGCCAGTCTGACCGCAGCCATCCGGCGCGTCGAGGATCGACTCGGGAAGGTCACCGCGCTGGCATACGGCAGTGCTACGGATGACCCCGTTCCCGTCCTGGAGTTGACCGACACGCGGGTCCGCGTGGAGCTGCCCGAGGAGATCAGCGCGCTTGAGCTGCTCGCCAGCTCGATCCGGGCAGGCCAGCTCAAGCTGATCATCTCCGTTGGCACGGTGGCCGACCGGTACGGTCTCGCGGCTTCGAGCGTGCATGCCCTGTGCACCGGCGCGCTCGCCAGCCGGGCTGGCCAGCTAGCAGAGGCCAGCGCCGACTGTCGGCACCTGCACCTTGACCTGCCGGCCTGGTGGGCGAGCGGCCTCGGCGATCGTCCGGAACTTGCGATCGAGCTGGCCGCGGCCGATGCTCCTGCGCTCGAGGTAAACGTCGTGAGCCGCCTGCTGCTGAAGCTGCTGAGGACGCCTCACCTGCCTGGCAGCGTCGCGGTACACGGCCGAATCAGCGGCCTGCCCGCGGCTCCGGCACAGGTCATCACGCACGCCGACCTCGGCGCCGCCGGACTTGCGCGAGGCGCGAGGTTCCTCCGGGAGGTCGACGCGCACTATCCCGGCATCGAGCTGGTGTGCTCCGCGACGCTGTCCCTCGCCAGCGACCCCTACCTGGCTGATTACCGCATCGACGGGATGCCGGTACTGCCGCCGGTCCTCGCGCTCGAGGCGCTCGCGCAGGCCGCATCGGTGCTCGGCGGGCAGCCATTGCGGCGGGCGACGAACGTGCAGTTCAACTCGCCGGTGCTGATCCCGTCGGGCGGCGAGGCGCTCCTGCGTGTCTGCGCGCTGCGCGACGGCAACCGAGTCGTCGCGGTTCTGCGCTGCGCCGACAGCTCCTTCCGAGTCGATCACGCCAGCGCGGAGTTCAGCTGCAAGCCGATGCTGCCCGGGCTGCCTGACATGCCGGCAGCCGCGTTCGCGTCCGCGTCTCCGGCCCTGCAGCAGATTGTCGCCGGGTCAGCTGACCTGGTGGACGGGGCCGAGCTGTACGGACCTATCAGCTTCCAGACCGGCCGGTTCCGGCGTATTGCGCTGCTGCCCGAGGTGACGGCCCGGTCAGGTCGCGCGCTCGCCAGAGGTGCCGACGACCATCCGTGGTATCCACCTGATAGCGAGCTGGCTGGCACCGAGTTCCTGCTCGGCAGCCCGGGCCTGAACGACGCCGCGCTACAGGTCCTGCAGGCCTGCGTGCCGCACCGGCGGGTGAGACCAGATAGCTGCGAGTCGGTGCAGTTCTCCGGGCGCAGCTTCGACGGCCCGGTCGAGATCCGCGCGGTGGCAGAGCCAATTCGCTGGAACGGCGGCGGCGAAACGTCCGACGGTGCAAGTCCGGGAGCCGCCGCGGCAAGCATTGGCGACCGCGACGGAACGGGCGACAGGAGCGACGACCGCGACGGGAACGAGGACCGCGACGGAAGCGGTGACGGCGGCAGCGGCCGCCCGGTCGGCGACAGCGTCGGGAGCGACGAGCCGGCGCCAGCATTCGTACCGGGTCAGGCAGGCGCCCCCGAGGCGGAGCGAACAAGTGTCTCAGCGCAGGCCGGTCTTGGGACCTCCCCTGAACGGGGCGTCGAAAGTCAGGCACCTCGCGACATGATGCCCGAGGAGCTGGCCGACATGGATGTCGCCGAGAGCCGCCCGCAGTCGCGAAGGTCCCGGAAGTCGCGCAAGTCGCGGCGCAACCAGGGCGGCGGCTCCGCGTCCGGGGCTGTCGCCACGTTCTCGGTGCTGCACACCTGGCAGGTGCCGGGCGCAGTGGCCAACACGCCACCGCCACAACCGGCGGCCGCCACGGCGGCGCCCGCAGGGCGGCGGCGCCACGCACCACCCGTGCCCTTGTCGCTGCCGCAACTCTGGAACATCGAGGCAGTGGACGCAACAGGTCAGCTGGTCGCGACGTGGCGCGGTGTGCACCTGCACGACTCAGGTCCGCTACCGCGCAACGCCGCATGGCCGCCAACGCTGCTGTCGGTGTTCCTGGAGCGCAGCGCCATCGACCTTGGTCTGGACGAGGGCCTGCGGGTAACGGTTAACTGCGGCCAGCCGGACGAACTCCTGCTGGATGCCGCCGCGGCGGTGCCCCGGCCGTCAGCACCGGCGGACACCAGGCCGCCCAGCAGAGGCCGCCACGCTGGCCCCGAGCGGCGCGCCATGAACACTGCGAGCGCGCCCGGCGCCGGCTCCCTACGGGGTTTCGCGCTGGCCTTGCGGGCGCCGGTTCCAGTGGCCTGCGCGTGGACTCCAGTCGAGCCGGGCCACCGGCAGCGGGAGCTGAGTTCGCCGATGGCGTCGGCGTACGCGCAGCTGCGCGAGCAGCTTGCTGAGCCGCCTAAGGACCTGTCGGCCAGGCTCGAGGCCGTCAGCGCGTGCCTGGCGATGGCTGACCTCGTGCCCGAGGAGCACGGTGCCCGTCAGCTGACCGTCGTGCGCACGACCGGAGACGGCTGGGCCTTGCTGGCGCTCGGCCGGGCTCTGATCGCGTGCACGGTCGTAGAGATCAGCGGCGTGTCAGCTCCGGTCGCAATCGCGATCCTTACCAGGCGGTTCGCGCACGCGCGCGGGACTGCTGGCGGAGTGGCGGCGCCGGTGAGTACGTCGTAACGCAGGTAAGTGCCAGCCGGCCGTGAGGACATAGCGAGACTTGGGCTGGTCTGTAACACTAGGACCCGAACGAGGTTCTAGTTGAAGGCGGCGTCATGGCTACACCGGCGAGCTCAGTCGAGGGTATTGACCTGTCACTGTTGGAGTTCTGGGAGCAACCGCTCGACGCCCGCCATGCCAACTTCGCTAAGCTGCGCGCCCTTAGCAAGCCGGCCTACTTCATGGTGCCGGAGGGGCCGCTCAGCGTGCCCGGCGACGGTTACTACGCGTTCGTATCGCACGCCGACGTGGCTGGAGCGAGCCGTCAGCCCGAGTTGTTCTCGTCAGGTCGGGGCGCAACCAGCATCGAGGACCTGCCCCCGGAGTTCAACGAGTACTTCGGCTCCATGATCAGCATGGACGACCCGAGGCACGCTCGCCTGCGCCGGATCGTGTCCCGCGCGTTCACGCCGAAGATGATCCAGAAGTTTGAAGACGACGTCCAGGCGACCGCCGTGTCGATCGTTGATGAGCTGCTGCAGAGAGGCCCGTGTGACTTCGTTCAGCACGTCTCAGCGCGGCTGCCGCTGAAGATCATCTGCCAGATGATGGGCATTGGCGACGAGCACTACGACATGGTGCTACGCAACACCAACATCATCCTGTCCGGCGCGGACCCTGAGTTCATCAGCGAGGACATGGACGAGGCCATCACTCAGCTCCTGACCGCCGGGAAGGACCTCGCCGACCTTGTCACTGACCTGGCCGCGCAGCGGGCCGAGCACCCAGGTGAGGACCTGATCTCCGCGCTGGCCAGTGCCAACATCGACGGCGAGCAGCTGACGCCGGCAGAGCTTGGCTCGTTCTTCATCCTGCTCGTTGTCGCCGGGAACGAGACCACTAGAACAGCGATCTCGCATTCGCTGAACCTGCTAACCGCGAACCCGGAACAGCGTGAACTGCTGCTGGCCGATGTAGAGGGCAGGCTGCCGGGCGCGGTCGAGGAGATCGTCAGGTACGTCTCGCCGGTCATCTGGATGCGCCGCACGGTCACGCGGGACTGCACCCTTAACGGGAACGACTACCGCGAGGGCGACAAGGCTGTGCTGTTCTACTGGTCCGCGAACAGGGACGAGTCGGTGTTCGCAGATCCTGACCGGTTCGACATCACCCGCTCGCCGAATCCGCATGTGGGCTTCGGCGCCGCCGGTCCGCATTTCTGCCTCGGTGCTCATCTTGCCCGCCGCGAGATCAGGGTCATGCTGCGCGAACTGCTGACGCGAGTGCCACGCATCCGCGCCGCCGGCGAGCCCGACCGGCTGCTGTCGAGCTTCATCAACGGCATCAAGCACCTTCAGTGCGAGCTTGACTAACCGGTTCCGAGCCCGGCTCGTGGCGGCGGGAGCCCGCGCATGGCCCCCGGCAGACGGGCGTGCGCGAAGGTCCGACTAGGTCACGACTGCGAACTCT
>DATIOU010000166.1:0-9524 GCA_035472835.1 Streptosporangiaceae bacterium
GCGGTACGCAGACGAAGCAGAGAATCACCAGCATCGTGCCGGTCACGTAGGCCATCGTGCGGTAGGCGCGGACGGCCAGCCGGAGGATGTCAGGGCGCACTGCCAGCCTCCTCTCGCCGGTTCAGCCGGGCCAGGTAGGCATTGTAGGCGGCGAGCTCGGGGTCATCAGCCGCCTCGTCATCGGTCTCGGCGGTGTGCGCTGTGCGGGGGAGGATGGTGCCGGGCAGCGCCAGGTCGTCATCGGCCGCCAGATCGCCCGCGCGCAGTACCGATGGCTCCGCATGTGTGGCCGCGCCACGGGGGTGCCGCCCCTCGTCGAAGATCGTCTTGCCCCAGAAGATCACCACGAAGATCGCGAAGACTGGCCATTCGAACGTGTAGGCCCAGCTCAGCGCGTTCCCGGTCTGCGCCCGGTGGAGCTGCCATCCGCCGAGCAACAGCATGCCGCCAGCGGAGACCAGGATGAACGCATGCCAGGTCAGCCACCTCGGGCTGAGCAAGAACTGCCACCGCGGCCGCGGTCTGGCGCCGGACATGCTATGAGGGTAGCGCTACTACAGGCCGTAGAGATCCGCCGGGGTGATGCGCCATACCTGCGTCACGCCGGACTCGCCGGGTGCCGGCTCGAATCTGCCTCGTCGTGTCTCGATGACCTTGTAGCCCAGCTTGGCCGGTATCCGGCCGCTCGGCAGGTTGAGCTCATCGTGATGGATCTCCACGTGGTCGATGCCCGGTAGCGCGAACGCAGCCTCGGTCAGGGCGGCCGCCGCCGCGGTCGCGATGCCGCGGGCGGTGCAATCCGGGTGGACCCAGTAGCCGATCTCCAGCCCGCCCGGCGCGATGCGGGCCATCAGGCCGGCGCTGCCCGCGGGCGTGCCGTCGGCAACGATCCGGTACTGGAACGCGGTGCCGGCCGCCCAGTCTGCTTCGCAGCGTTCGAGGTAGTCGACGGCGTCGGCCGCGCTGTATTCGGGCGTTGCCCACGGCATCCACGGGCGCAGGTGCCCAAGCGACTCACCGACCAGCCGGAAGCAGAGGTCGGCGTCGCTGGCGCGCCACCGGAGCAGCTCGACGCTGCCGTGCACGAGGCGATCGGCCGGGGACTCCATCGGCCGATCATGGCCGCTTGCCGCTATTGGCGCAAACGAGATTGGCCGGGCCTTCGGAGCCGTAACCGGACGTGGCGGCGAGTCACCGGGCGTGACGGAGGAAGGCGGGCGATAATCAGGTCCATGTCTTTCGCTGATTGGCTCGCTGGCCGCAAGCCGCACGCCGTCCGCCTGCCCGATCGGATCGAGGACCTGCGGGGCCCGGCGCAGGGCACCATCGTGCTGCCGAGATACATGTCGTTTCCTGGCCTGCGCGAGTGCGACGTGACGCACGACGCGACCCGCCGGACCGCCTACGGCATCGTCCTCACCCAGGGACAGCCCAACGACGTGGCCAGGTACCTCAACCCCGGCCTGCTGCGCGCGGACTGGCCGCACATCAAGGACGCGCTAGACCCCAAGCTACGCGCGATGTGCGAGCGGCGATTCAGGCTAGGCGGCAACATCGCCTCAGTGGCGGAGCAGCCGGCCGAGGCGTGATTCAAACGTATGAGCTAATCTAGGCTCGCCCGCTGAGAGTTCGCCGGCCCGACACGCCCTGGTGCAGCCCGCGCAACGTCTACCCGGCAGGATGAAGAGGTCACGCGCGATCGGACAGGCAGATCCGCGCCTTGCAGTCAGCACCCGGAGGCCAGTGTGTCTGATGTGAACGCCGTCTCCGCTGCGCAGCAACAGCAGGCTGGCGCAGTTCCCGGTCCGGCCGCCAACAAGTGGTGGACGCTGGTCGGGGTGTGCCTGGGCACGTTCATGCTGCTCCTCGACATCACGATCGTGAACGTCGCGCTGCCGGACATCCAGCAAGCGCTGCACTCGACCTTCTCCGACCTGCAATGGATCGTCGACGCATACGCGCTGACTCTGGCCGCGTTCCTGCTGACGGCCGGCAGCCTGGCCGACATGTACGGGCGCCGCCTGCTGTACCTCATCGGCCTGGCGACCTTCACGACTGCATCCGTGCTGTGCGGATTCTCTGTCAGCACGCTGATGATCCAGCTCTCGCGTGGGCTCCAGGGCGTCGGCGGCGCGATCATGTTCGCGGTGTCGCTGGCGCTACTTGCCGACGCGTTCCGCGGCAAGGACCGGGGTACCGCGTTCGGGGTCTGGGGTGCGGTGACCGGCCTGGCCGTGGCCATCGGCCCGCTGCTCGGCGGCGTGCTGACCTCGGGCATTTCCTGGCGGTGGATCTTCTTCGTGAACGCGCCGATCGGCGTGCTCGCCGTCGTGATCACGGTCATGCGGGTGGGCGAGTCGCGCGCTCCACGGGCCACGCGGCCGGACTGGGCGGGCTTCAGCCTCTTCACGGTTGCGCTGGCCAGCCTCGTCTACGGCCTGATCGAGTCCAACCAGAAGGGCTTTACCGACGGCCTCGTGCTGGGTTGCTTCGCGGCCGCAGCGGTCTTGCTGGCGGCCTTCGTCGTCGTCGAGCTGCGGATAGCGAAGCCCATGTTCGACCTGAACCTGTTCCGGCTGCCAACCTTCAGTGGCGGCCTGGTCGCGGCGTTCGGGCTGAGTGCCTCGATCTTCTCGATGCTCCTCTACCTGGTGCTGTACCTGCAGGACATCCTCGGCTACTCGGCCCTCGGCACCGGCGTCCGGCTGACGGTCATCTCGGGCGGCATCCTGGTGACGGCGACACTGTCCGGACGGCTCACCTCGCGAGTCCCCATACGGTTCCTCATCGGCCCCGGCTTGCTGCTGGTGGGCGTGGCCCTGCTGCTCATGCGCGGGCTCGACGCGAGCTCGACGTGGACACACCTCATACCCGGCATGATCGTCGGCGGCCTGGCGGTAGGCCTGGTCAATCCGCCGCTGGCCTCCACGGCGGTCGGCGTGGTCGAGCCGCAGCGGGCCGGCATGGCATCAGGCATCAACTCCACCTTCCGGCAGGTTGGCATCGCAACCGGCATCGCGCTGCTTGGCTCGCTGTTCTCCAACATGGTCCGCAGCAACGTGACGTCGATGGTGAACGCGGTGCCTGGCTTGTCCGGCAAGGGGCCCCAGATCGCCGGCGCGGTCCAGTCCGGCCAGATCGGCCACCTGCTCGGCAAGTTGCCGGGACCGGTGCGCCAGCAAGTCGGCGGGATCACCAAAACTGCCTTCACTGGTGGCCTGAACCACATCTTGCTCGTGGCCGCGATCATCGCCCTGGTGTCCGGCGTCGTCACGCTGTTCGCCATCCGGCAGAAGGACTTCGCCCTGCAGGGCGCGGTAGCGCCCGCGGCCGGGTAGCCCGCCTACAGTTGCCGCATGCGCAAATACGTCATCATGGGCGTCCAGGGCAGTGGCAAGGGTACGCAGAGCGCCCTGCTTGCGAGGGACTTCGATCTTGTGCACATCGCCGTCGGGGACATCTTCCGGTGGAACGTGCAGAACCACACCAAGCTCGGGGCCCAGGTACGACGCACGATGGCGGCCGGCGAGCTCGTCAGCGACGACCTCGCCGAGGGCGTGGTCAGGGACAGGCTCAACCAGCACGACTGGAACTACGGATTCATCATCGACGGCTTCCCCCGCAACGAGCGGCAGGCGGAATTCTTCCTCGAGAGCTACGACATCGACGGCGTGATCTACCTCGACCTGCCGGATTCGGAGGTACGGCGCCGCGTCCTGGCCCGGCGGCTGTGCTCTGGCTGCGGGATGGACTACAACCTCCTCGACTCCAGCCCGCGGGAGGAGGGCAAGTGCGACGTCTGCGGGAGCAAGCTGGTGCAGCGCGAGGACGACACGGAGGAGGCCCTGGCCGTCCGGCTGCGTGAGTACCACACGAAGACCAACCCAGTGCTCGACATCTTCCGGCGCAAGGAGTACGTCGGCATGATCGACGCGCGGGCCGACAAGGACGACGTCCAGCGGGCGATCCGTAAGGCATTGCGCCTTCCGCCCTTCGGCGGCTAGCGCCGCATGCGTGTCGTCGTCGCTCCCGACTCGTTCAAGGCCAGCATTGGCGCGGCCGCCGCCGCGAGGTCGATAGCCGTCGGCTGGCGGCAGGTCAGGCCGGCTGACGAGGTCCTGGAGATGCCGCTCGCCGATGGCGGCGAGGGCACGGCCGCGGTCATCGCAGCGACGGTACCGGCCAGCCGATGGCATCCGGCTGAGGTATCCGGGCCAGCTGACGCGCGCGTCCTGGCCGGCTGGCTCGACCTGCCCGGGAACGGGGCCGTCGTCGAGCTCGCCGCCGCGGCCGGGCTGCCGCTGATGCCCGAGCTAAGCCCGCTGACTGCGCACAGTTTTGGCGTCGGCGAGCTCATCGGCCTGGCTCTGGACGCGGGCGCCCGCCACATCGACGTAGCGCTCGGCGGGTCGGCGTGCACTGACGGCGGTTGCGGTGCGCTGGCAGCACTCGGCGCGAGGTTCCTCGACGCCGACGGCCGCGAGCTGCCTCGTGGTGGCGGGGCGCTGACCAGGCTCGCTGCCGTTGACCTGACCGGGCTCCGGCCGCCGCCACCGGGCGGCATCAGGTGCCTCACCGACGTAGGGAACCCGCTGCTCGGGCTCGACGGCGCCGCCGCGGTGTTCGGGCCGCAGAAAGGAGCGAGCTCCTCCGACATCGCGGTGCTGGACGCCGGCCTGGCCCGCCTCGCCGCGTTGCTTGGCGGCGATCCGGCGGCCGCGGGCGCGGGGGCCGCCGGCGGCTGCGCGTACGGGCTGGCGGCCGCGGCGGGCGCCGCTATGGAGCCGGGCGCGAAGCGCATCGCGGAGATCACCGGGCTGCCCGCGGCCCTTGCTGGGGCGGATCTGGTGATCACCGGCGAGGGCCGGTACGACGCGACGTCGCTAGCCGGGAAGGTGGTAGGCACGGTGCTGGCGGCTGCCGACGCAGCCGGCGTGGCGGTGGCCATCGTGGCCGGACAGCTCGCCACCCCACCGGCCGGGCAGGTTAGCGCCGTCGAGCTTGCTGCCCTGGCGGGCAGCGCCCAGTACGCCTTCGCCGAGCCCATTCCGTGGCTGACGGCCGCGGGGCGGCTGCTCGCGACGGATCAGGCCACGGCAAGCGCGAGCGGAACTCGATAACCGCCTCCCGCCAGTGGTCGGCACCGTCAGTAGCCTGAGCTTGTGCGGGAGATTGTCGTCTTCGGAGGCAGCGGCCACCCGGCCCTGTCGGCAGAGATATGCGCCAACCTGGGCGTGCCGCTGTATCCGGTGCGGCTCAGCCGGTTCGCTAACGACTGCCTCGAGGTTCAGCTGCAGGCCAACTGCCGCGAGCGTGACGTGTTCCTGATCCAGCCGCTCGGGCCGCCCGTACAGGAAAACCTCGTGGAGCTGCTGCTGATGCTGGACGCCGCGCGGGGCGCTTCGGCCGCGCGGGTGACGGCCGTCATCCCGTATTACTCGTACGCGCGATCCGACAAGAAATCGATGCCGCGGGTTTCTATCGGCGGGCGCCTCATCGCCGACTTGCTCGTGACCGCGGGCGCTAGCCGGGTGCTGACGATGACGCTGCACTCACCGCAGGTGCACGGATTCTTCTCCTGCCCTGTCGATCACCTGCACGCCATGCGCGAGTTCGCCGATCACTTCGCGAGCCTCGACTTGTCGAACTGTGTCGTCGTGTCGCCGGACCTGGGTAACGCGAAGAACGCGGCTGCGCTCGCGCGGCTGCTCCAGCTGCCGGTCGCGGCCGGCGCTAAGGAGCGGCATAGTGATGAGCGGGTGACGATCAGCTCGATCATCGGCGATGTGCAGGGCCGCGACGTCATCGTGCTCGATGACGAGATCGCCCGCGGCACGACGGTCGTCGAGCTGCTGGACCGGCTGCGCGAGCGCGACGTCAAGTCGGTGCGGATCGCGTGCACCCACGGCTTGTTCAGCGACGGCGCCCTGAAGCGGATCGCGGCGCAGCCGCTGGTGCGGGAGATCGTCACCACGAACACGCTGCCGATGGCAGAGTCTGGTCCAGGGCTGCACGTCATCTCCGTCGCGCCGGCGCTCGCCGAGGCGATCAGGCGCATCCACGAAGGCGAGTCGGTAAGCGCGCTGTTCGGTGCCGGCTAATCGGGCCCCTCATCCCGCCGGTTGGCCCACACGGCGACCTGACTGCGAGAGCTGAAGCCGAGTTTCGCCAGGATGTTGGCGACGTGGCGCGCGGCGGTGGCCGGGCTGATATATAGCTTCGCCGCGATGTCTCGGTTGCTCAGGCCGGCCCCGAGAAGCCCAACGACCTGGTGCTCGCGCGCAGTCAGGCCGCCGGCCAAGGCGTCCGGGCCCGCCCGCGCCCGCGTCATGCCCTGATCACTGCCACCGGTTTCGTTGAGCGCTAGCCGGACGGCGGCGGCTGGCGTCAGGCCGGCGCCGTCCTGCCAGAGCCGGGCGACAGCGTGCTCGCCGAGACCCGCCGCGGCGTCGAGGAAACGTTGTGACCTCGCGCCCGGCAGCGGCGGCAGGTGCGCTTCGGCGCGCAGGGCGGAGACCGCGCCACCGAGCTGGACGGCAAGCTGCGGATTGTGTTCCAGTAGGGCCAGCCGCGCCATGGCTTCCAGGCCGCGCGCGATCCCGATCCGGCTGCCTGAGGCGAAGCTCAGCTGGAGGCTCTCAGTCAGGTACCGGCGGGCGGCGTTCACGTCGGACTGTGCGAGCGCGATCCGGCCAAGACCAGCCAGGCAGCGCGCGATCTCGGGCCGCGCGCTGACCTCGCGCAAGACCACGAGGGCTGCCAGGTAGTGATCACTCGCGATGTCGTTCTGCTCGCGTAGCCTGGCCAGGTCGCCGAGGCCAAGCAGCATCCGGGCCGCTCCCCAGAGCTGGTCGATGGCGCGCATCACCGCCAGCGCATCCTCGCCGAGCTGCTCCGCTTCGCGCAGGTTCCCGCGTCCGGCCGCAGCCGAGGCCATAGTGCCGAGCGCGTAGCCCTCGTTCCAGTGATCACCTGACGACCTGGCGACCTGGAGTGCTTGCGCCACCCAGGCCGCTGCCTCGTCGGCCTGGCCTGAGTGGAGCGCGATCTCGGTCAGGAGGTTGAGCGCAGCCGCCACCCAGAACTTCTCGCCAGCCTCCGAGCACAGCTCGAGGCCGGTCGCGACGAGTCCCGTCCGCTCGGAGCCCATGGCCAGAGCCAGCTGGGCGCGCGCGACCAGGGCTGGCCCCCGCACAGCCGCAGGCACTGACGCGGCGTCTGGCAGCTCGAGTAGCCCGTCAATCCAGGCCGCGCCCTCGGCGAACGTCCCGCGCACGAGCCAGACCGGAGAGATCGCCGTGCAGATCCGTAGCCCGGTCGCGACGTCGCCGTCGGCCACGCAGCCGGCGAGCACCTCGCGCAGGTTGGCCGTCTCCAGGTCGATCCGCCGAAACACGTCAACGCGCGCGGACCACGGCGCGGCTACGATGGCCATCCCAATCTCGTAAGAGCGCTCGCATTCAGCCAGCGTGTACTCGCGCCGGCGCCGTGCGATCAGCGCCGTCTCGCCGGCCTGGTCGAGCCAGCCGCGCGCATACTCGCGGACTGTCTCCAGCAGGCGGTACCTAGCTTCACCGAGCGCCTCGGGCTCGACCTCGAGCAGCGACTTGTCCGCGAGCCCGGTGAGCAGGTCAAGGATGTCTGCGGCCTGCAGGCCGTCGCCGGCACATACTTGCTCGGCCATGTCCAGCGACCAGCCAGCAAGGCCCGCCAGCCGGCGCAGCAATATCCGCTGCGGCTCCGACAGCAGGTCGTAGCTCCAGTCAAAGGTGGCGCGCAGCGTCTGCTGGCGGGCTGGGACTGTCCGGTCGCGGCTCGTGAGCAGCGCGAGCCGACGGTCGAGGCGGGCAGCGATCTGCTCGACCGACAGGACCCTGACCCACGCCGCGGCCAGCTCGATCGCCAGCGGCAGGCCGTCAAGCGCGCGGCAGATCGCCGCGACGCTCGCTATGTTGGCCGGGCCGATGGCGAAGCCCGGCGCGGCGGCCGCCGCCCGCTCGGCGAACAGGCCGATCGCGTCGTAGCGGCGGAACACGTCGAGGTCTTGGGAGTCTTCGGGTGGCAGCTCGAGCGGTGGCACTGGCCAGACTGTCTCGGCCGCCACCCGAAGGGGCTCCCGGCTGGTTGCCACTACCCGCAGGCCCGGCGAGCTCGCCAGCAGGCGCTGGCACAGGCTCGCGCACGCGTCGATGAGGTGCTCGCAGTTGTCGAGGACCAGGAGCACCCGGCGGTAGCGGAAGGAGTCCGCCAGCGTGTCCAGCAGCGGACGGCCTGGCTCTTCGCCGACTCCGACTATCGAAGCGACCCGGGGCACGACGAGTTCGGGCTGGCGCAGGTCGCCGAGCTCGACGAACCAGGCGCCGTCCGGGAACTCCGGCGCCACGATGTCCAGGAGCCGGAGCGCCAGCCGCGACTTGCCGATGCCCCCGGCGCCGCAGAGCGTCACGGCCCGCAGTGAGTGCAACAGCGCACGCAATTCGTCGACCTCGAGCCTGCGGCCAACGAAACTGCTGAAGGCTTCCGGCTGGCGGGCTGGGTCGCGCATGGGCATCTGCAATCCGGGTTACCGCGTACTAGGCGCGTTGATCGCACGCAAGCGCCAGGTATCACGGTAACGCCGGTCGCAGCTCAACCGCTAACCAGACCAGTCAAACCCTCGCGAGTCGCTCGAATCCGTCGCCGGAGCCAGTCAGCAGCGGGAATCCGGTGGCGCTGGATCGTCGGCAGCGAGATCGTTACGTTCAGCGGCTCGCAGCCCCGTTACCTTCTAGCTCAAGCAGGTAGCGCTTGCGGTCAAGACCGCCGCCGTAACCCGTCAGGCTGCCGTCCGAGCCGATCACCCGGTGGCACGGGATGATCAGCGCAATCGGGTTCTTGCCGTTGGCCAGGCCAACTGCCCGGCTCGCCGATCCGACCTGGCGGGCCAGGTCGGCATAGGACCAGGTCCGGCCGTACGGGATGGTCAGCAGCGCTGACCAGACCCGGCGCTGGAACGGCGTGCCGTCGGGCGCTAGCGGCAGGTCAAAGGCTTTCAGCTGGCCGGCGAAGTACGCCCCGAGCTGACTAGCGGCCGAGGCGAACGGCTCGTCGGGAGGGTCGCCAGGCAGGCCGAACATCTCGCTGGCTGGACGGTGCCGCTGGGCGTCCATGTACAAGCCGGTGAGCTGTCCGTCGGCCGCCACCAGTGTCAGCGGCCCGATCGGGCTCGGCAGCGTTACCTGACGGGTGATCGCGGGCGTCATGAGGTCATTCATCGTAGGCACAGGATGCTCCTTTGCTTCGTGGGTGGGCTAACTCGGCATGCGGTTGATGTCGTGGTCGGCTGTTGACCACAGGTACTGGACGGCGTAGGAACGCCACGGCCGCCAGGCCGCCGCGCGGCTGGTCAGGCCGGTGGGGGAGCCGGGCAGGCCGGCCCAACGCGCGGCTTCGCGGACACCGAGGTCAGTAGCCGGGAACGCGTCCGGGTCGCCAAGCCCTCGCATCGCGATGATGTCGACCGTCCACGGCCCCACGCCGGGCAC
>DATIOU010000167.1:0-10932 GCA_035472835.1 Streptosporangiaceae bacterium
CGGTGGAGACGCTGTATTCCGGCTTCGGCTCCAAGGCGGGGCTGCTGTGCGCGGCGCTGGACGTGGCCATTGTCGGCGACGATCAGCCGGTGCCCTTCGCCGAGCGGGCCGAGGCCGCCGCGATGGGCGCGGGCCTCACATTGCGCGCCCGGGCGCGGACCGCCGCCCACGTCGTGACGGCAATGAATGCGCGCATCTACCGCCTCGACCAGACGCTGCGGCAGGGCGCCGCCGTCGAACCGCTGCTAGCCGAGCGGCTGGCCGCGAGCGAGGCGAGCCGCCGGGCCGCTATCGCGGACGCGGCCGCCAGGGTCGCTCAGCGAGAGGTGACGAAGGCAGAGATCGACGAGCTCGCCGCCACGACCAACTCGGCCGTCTATGACCTGCTGGTCCGGTCGTCAGGGTGGAGCAGTTCTGAGTACGAGAGCTGGCTGGGTGGCCGGCTGATCGAAATCGTCCAGCGCAAGCCGGACCATCCCGAGAAGGAGTGACCTCCATGACAACCACAGACCGGCCCGCCCGAACCCGAGCAGAAGGAGCCACCTCGATGCCCCCGAGCATAGGCAAGCCAGCCGATACGAGAATCATGGGTATTGTCCACGACGCGCTGCGCCGGGATCTGCAGCGCGTCTCCGACGCGCTCGCCGCGGAGCCATTCCCCGGCGACCTGCAGAGAGCGGCCATCGCCGCCCACGTGCAGTGGCTCATGGACTTCCTGCACGCCCACCACATCGGCGAGGACCAGGGTCTCTGGCCGCTGGTGCGGGAGCACAATCCAGCTGCGGGCGACATGCTGGACCAGATGGACGCCGACCACGCCCGGGTCGGGCCGCACATCGACCGCGTCAGTGACGCGGGCGCCCGCTACGGGGCCGACCCGTCCCTCCCGGCCCGCGAGGGACTGGCCGAGGCGATCAAGGCGCTCCGCTCAGATCTCGACCCGCATTTGCGGCGCGAAGAGGACGAGATGATGCCGATCGTATCGGCCACCATTACCGACGCCCAGTTCAAGGCATATGAGAACGTTAACCACGTCACCGCCAAATCCAAGAAAGAACTCGGCAGGGAAGGGCACTGGCTGATTGACAGCCTGGAACGCGAACGCTTCGACGTGGTCGTGAACACCGTGCCCGCGGTGCCGCGATTCATCTTGCTGCACGCCCTGGCCAGGCCATACCGCCGGGAATGCGCCACCCGATGGGGGCCGCACGTCCAGGTCGCGCCGCTCAGCCGCCAGCACCCAGGCACCGCCGAGGACGCCGACCAGATCGGCGGCTGGTACCGCGTGCGCGGCGAGGTCAGCGTGGACATCGAGGCATCGCCGCGTGACGTGTACGACATCGTCGCCGACGTAACCCGCATCGGCGAGCGCAGCCCCGAATGCCGCACAGCCACGTGGCTGCCCGGCCCGCCCCCGCAAACGGTCGGCGCTCGCTTCCGCGGGCAGAACAGGAAAGGCCTGATCCGGTGGTCACGGGTTTGCGAGGTCGTCACCGCC
Source organism: Streptosporangiaceae bacterium (assembly GCA_035472835.1). Classification (GTDB taxonomy): domain Bacteria; phylum Actinomycetota; class Actinomycetes; order Streptosporangiales; family Streptosporangiaceae; genus JAJYUU01. The sequence goes on from DATIOU010000167.1 coordinate 1,499, forward strand.
GACCCCGGACGGCAATTCGCGTATCGGACCGTTCCCGAGCGGGTTGACCTCAGCCGGCGTGATTCCACAACGTGGAGCTATCAGTTCGCAGTTGGAAGCACGGCAACCAAGGTCACCCACTCCTACGACGTGACCATGCTCCCGCTTCGCCCTTTCATGGCCTTCTACAGGCGAGCTGTGCCACAGCACGCCGACATGCGGCCGGCGATGCAGCACAATCTCGACGCCCTCAAGCACATCGCAGAAGGCAAATGAGGGTTCAGTCGGCCTCCGTCCGGGCTCGGCGGGACGGCGCCCGGGGAATCTGCTGGCCGCAAGGTTGCGTGACTCCCCCGGCGTGACCCAAGCAGGTTTCCGGATGGGTTCGCCTACAAAGCCTCCGGCTGGTCGGGCACAGCCAGGATCTGGCTCGGCCGGGTCCTGGACCGGCGGCTTGCCTGCCGGATTGGCACTGCGACGGAGGCCGCGGTTGGCCGCTGTTCTTGGGACTGTCTAGCTGCCCTCCGGCACGCGCAAAAACAGCAGGTCGGGATCGGTTACGGAGCCTGACTGACCGAGGGTGGGAGGGACGGTGCTCTCCGGGAGCCCGTAGGCCATGGCGGGATCATGCTCGTGGACCAGGGCCACCGATGATTGCCGCCTGGGGGAGTTCCGGCCTACAGCGATCTGATGGCCCGCGGGCGGCAGGATGCGCGGAGTCGGCTGGAGCAGGCGATTCGCGGGCTGGGCGCTGACGGCGTCGTGGTGTCCGCGATGGCCGTGCACGTCCGCAGTGGCGCCTGCCGGGCGCACGCAGGCGGCACGGATCACTTCGCCGAGGCGCTAACGACAGGTACCGCCGTGGCGCGATTCGCTGGCCGGCCCAAGCCAACCCCGTCCGCGAGCCTCGCCGCCTTGCCGCTCGGGTAATGAGTGCCATCTTGTGGTCTGACCCCGCAGCTTTCGCCGGGTCCGTGCTGTCAATGCAGATGGCACTGGATTCGAATGTCCGTGACCCCGACTCTGGGTCAGCCTTGCGCCGGATGGCCACCGGAATATTCGCTGCAGGCAGGGCGGTCGCTCCGCCGGGAACCTCGTCAGACCGCGCGGCGTCTAACGGACGCGGATCTTCGACTTAAGTCGGCTACCGTCACGCTCGCACGAGAGGTTGAGCCCTTGCTACGCAGTGTCCGGTACTTCGCGCTTGCGGGCGCGTGCTTCAGCCTGGCCTCGCTGGCCATGGCTGCCTGCGGCCCGGCGACGCCACCCAGGTCGGCGACATCAGCCAGTGCGGCGCCGGCCGGGTTCGCTGGTTATCGGTGGCTTGTCGTTTCGATCACCCACGGAGGAAAGGTCACCAGCATCCCGGCGCGGTTCAACGTGGACTTGCGGTTCTCGCCGAACGGGCGGTTCCTCGCCGACGACCCCATCAACTCTCACAGCGGAACCTTCCGCGTGACCCCCAGCGGCTTCACGACCAGCGACGTGGGTAGCACCGCTGTCGGATACGCCGGGCACGACCCCGTGATCCTGCTGAGCCAGCGGGCGATGACCGCCTTCGGCAGCGGCGTCCACTCGACTGTCAACGTGACAGGAAAACGGCTCGTGGTCAGTGTCGGGGCCTACACGCTGACGTGCCAGCGTCACGGTCCAGCCGGTAACAACCTTTAGCTCAGGCGGCAAGATTGACCGAATGCTTCCGATAAAGGCCCAGGCTAGGATCGAAGGCACAAGAGGACACGTCCCGGAGGTCAAGGCATGACGACGACTGCACCGACGACCGCTTACGCCGAAGGCAGGCAGGAGATCGAGGACGCCGGTCACGTCGACGTCCTCATCGTCGGTGCGGGCGTCTCGGGCATCGGCGCCGCGCATCATCTCCGGGAGCAGTTGCCCGACCGGACATTCGTCATCCTGGACGCCCAGGACAACCGGGGCGGAACGTGGTGGACTCATCAGTACCCCGGCGTCCGTTCCGACAGCGACCTGTTCACTTACGGCTACCGGTTCAAGCCGTGGCGCGGCCCGTCAATCGCGGCCGGTGAAGAGATCCTCGCCTACCTCGACGAGGTCATCGACGAAGACGACCTCGGCCAGTACATCCGCTACTGCCACCGGGTGACCGCGGCTAGCTGGTCCTCCGCGGACCGCCGGTGGACCGTCGAGGTCACCCGGGAAGACACGGGTCAGCGGCTGCACTTCACCACTGGCTTCTTGTGGATGTGCCAGGGCTACTACAACCACGCGAGGCCTTACCGGCCTGAGTGGCCGGGGATGAACCGTTTCCAGGGCCTGATCGTGCACCCGCAGCGGTGGCCCGAGGACATCGACCTCGCCGGCCAGCGCATCGTCGTCATCGGCTCCGGCGCGACGGCGGCGACGCTCATCCCGGCGATAGCCGCGAAGGCGGAGCACGTCACGATGCTGCAGCGCTCGCCGTCGTACTACTTCGCGCCACCCGCGACGAGCGACCTCGCCGACACGCTGCGCGGCTTGGACATCCCCGAGGAATGGACGCACGAGATCCTGCGCCGTCAGTTCATCCAGCTCATGGACTGGCTGGCTAAGACGGCGCAGGAAGCGCCCGACGACCTGCACGCGTTCCTGATCGAGTCCATGCGACCACTCTTGCCGGAGGGCTTTGACCTCGATAAGCACTTCACCCCCCGCTACCGCCCCTGGCAGCAGCGCATCGCCGTCGTCCCCGACGGCGATCTGTTCGCAGCCCTTCGCGAAGGGCAGGCCTCGATCGTCACAGACACCATCGAGACGTTCACCGAGCACGGGATCAAGGTCAGCTCCGGTGAGGAGATCCCGGCCGACGTCATCGTCACTGCCACTGGCTTCAACATGTCGGTCCTCGGCGACGTCGCGTTCACCGTCGATGGTGAACCGGTCGATTTCTCCGACCGCGTGACCTGGCGCGGCATCATGATCAACGGCATACCGAACATGGCTTACGTCTTCGGCTACTTCCGCCACAGCTGGACCCTGCGGGTGGACCTAGTCGCCGACCTCGTGGGCCGCTTGCTGGCAACGATGCAGGACAAGGGCATCACGATGGTCGTCCCCACGTTGCAACCCGAAGACACCGACATGGAGCTACGGCCCTTCTCCGATCCCGAGAACTTCAACGCCGGCTACGTCATGCGGTCCCAGCACATCCTGTTCAAGCAAGGCGACCGCGAGCCATGGACCCACCTGCTGGAACACGAGCAGGAGCGGGAGATCCTGCCCGCGGCCGACCTCGACGACGGGACGCTCGCCTACAGCTGACGCGGCGAGCCGTCAGGCTCGGGATGCGCTCCAGGTGCCGTTCTGCGGGCCGTTGCCGGCCTGGACCTGGTAGTTCCCGGACATGGAGCTGCCTGAGACCGAACCCGAGTACGTGATATGCGTGGAACCGACCGTGCCAAAGTGGATCGAGCTGCCCTGGACAGTGCCGTGAATCGGCACCGTTCCGCCCAGACTCGACAGCTCGATGGTGCCGCTGAGACTCGAGGTGTTCTGCTGCCAGTGCAGCGTGAATGTGCCTGAATAGGCGCCGCCGTACTGCCCGTGCCACGTGCCGGACAACGCGCCAGTCGCTAGCGCGCTCGATGACGGCGCTGCCGGTGCGCTCGCAGCCGACATCGCGGCGACCGGCGCGGCCGGGGACGTTGACGGCGGTGGCGTGGTGGTGGCCGCCGGAGCCGTGCTGCACGCGGCGATGAGCACGGCAGCCGGGGCAACGAGGATCGCGTACTTGGTCCTTGACATTGTTCAGTCCTCCCCAGATTCAGGTGCCGCGCGGTTGTCCTCGTCCTCGGCTGGCGCGCGACGGTCTGCGGCGGCCGCGGTCAGCAGCGCCGTGATTAGTTCCTGGGCGTCGCGGAACGTCACCCGCAGCCCGGTGGCGACCTCGTCCACGACGCCGCTAAGGCGCGGGGTGGTGCCCCCCCAATCGCCACCACCCCGCGCCTCGCGAACTCGGACGATGAATGTCCTCACACCGCGACTATGGGCGGCGGCGGTTTCGCTGGCCTGAAGGTGGGCTTAAGGCCGCCAGCTGGCGGCGTCGGTCAGGGGCACCGGAACGACGTCGAGTTCGGCCATGCGGCGGGCGTACGCCGCGTACCGACGCCGCGCTTCGCCATGCCGGCGCAGCCGCAACTGGCCCGCGATAAGCGCCAGCCACGCGTTCTCGTCGTACGGCTCGCGTTCCAGCAGCTGACCCAGATACTGCCCGGCCGACTCGTCGTCGCCACGATCGGTGGCCAGGCGAGCCAGCAACCGCAAAATCATCAACAGCCGGGAACGGGCTTCCTCTCGTGCTTCAACGGCCCAATCCTCGTAGAGATCTTCCTCGAGGAAGTCGCCCGCGTAGAGCTGGCGGCCGCGCTGCAGCGGCGCGGCCGCGGCATCGCTGTCCCCCTTCGCCATCAGGTCGATGGCACGGTCGGCCGCGGTCAGGAACTCGATCAGGTCAATGTCGAGGTGGTTAAGGCGCAACGCGATCGTCCGGGCGTCGGCGATCAGGTAGTGGTCGGCTGCGTGCTGGCGGGTGGGATCAAGCACCTTTCGGAGCGTGCTCAAGGCGACCGACAGGCGGTTGGACAACGGCACCGGGTCTTCGCCGGGCCACATCGCTTCAGCGGCTGCTTCCCGCGTCACTGGCCGGCCCCGGCGGGCGACAAGCAGCTTCAGCAGGTCGCGCGCCTTCCGGGACTGCCACGCCGCCAGCGGGACCGGATCGCCGCCGTGCAGGACGGCAAAGCGACCGAGCGTGAGGATGGCGACCTCGCGGCCCCCGCGGCTCGACGCGATCAAGGCGGGCACGCCCACAGCCGGTGCGGCGCCAAGCGCTGTCAGCGAGCGCTCGGCCTCGTCAACCAGGCTGCGGTCGTCGATCAGCAGGCCGTACGCGAGGCGGGCGCGGGCCGAGCCGACGGTGTTCCCGATGTCGGCCCAGATTCCGATCGCGGCTCGCAGTCGGTCTTCGTCACCCGGCGTCTGTGCGGCGCCCTGCAGCTCGAACGCCTCGGCCAGGGCGGCGCGATCGCCGGTGGCGCGGGCTTCTTTCTCCGCTTTCCGCGCCAGTGCGACGGCGGCCGCGCCGTCACTGGCTCGTAGCTCGACTTCTGCCGCCGCGCACAACGCGGCCGCGCGCTCAAGGCTGCTGGCCATCGCGACCGCTTGCGCGGCCGCGCTTCTTGCGGCCTCGACGTCCTCCTCGGCCAGCACCCTGGCCAGCCCGATGAGCGCGGAGGCCGCCGTGTGCGCGTCATCCGCCTCGGCGGCGAGCCCTCGCGCGCGCTCGAACGAGCCGCGGGCCCGGACCATGTCTCCGCGCAGGCGGTAGAGCTCGCCGAAGATCACCTGGGGAATCGACGCGTGCAGGGACCCGAGCGCGTCGTACATCGCGGCCGCGCCGGCGGCGGCAGCGCTGGCATTGTCTAGCTGGCCAAGGCGCAGGTGGGCCTCGGCCTTGTTGGTGAGCGCGAGGGCAGCGAAGAACCGGTGGCCGGCGCCGGTCTCCAGCGCCAGCTCTGCCTCGGCGATCGCCAGCGAATACTCGCCGTTCTCAAGCGCGCGCGAGCTCAGGTTGGCGTGGATTCTGGCGAGCTGCACGAGGTCGCCGCCGTCGCGGGCGGCGGCCAGCGCCAGGCGGTACGACTGCTCGTTGCGCTCGCGCTCACCAAGGCTCGCCGCCGCGAGTGCCACCGACACGTGCGCCGCGGCGAGCGCGCACGCGTCGCCGCTCGCGCTCGCCTGGCGCAGCGCCGTGGCGGCGAGGTCGGCGGCGGCTTGCGACTGCCCCTGGCTCCACAAGGTGGTGCTCAGACACGCCGACACCATGGCGTCGTCCGCGGTCGCCTGGCCCGGGTCGTGGGTGGCCGACAGTATCGCGGCGGCGTCGGCCGACTGGCCGCGCAGGTACAGCAGGACCCCGTACCGCCAGGCCACGGCCGCCGGGAGCCCGGCGGGCCCGGCGGAGTGCTGCAGCCGCATGAACAGCTCTATGGCGGCATCCCAGTCACCGACGGCCTGCAAGGCTTCGGCCAGGACCGCTTCGAGGACCGGATCCTCGCCGGTGCCCTGCTGCCGCAGGACGTCGATGAGGCGGGCTGCCGCGCCAGCCCTGATCAGGGTCAGCCCGTGGCGGCGAACGAACGACCGCGCCTGGTCCGGCGCTGCCCCTGCGTAGCACTCAAGTGCCTGGTCGAGCTGTCCGTCGTCCTCCAGCCAGCGAGCCACCTGCTCGCGCGTCGCCGCGGCGTCCGATCCGCGCTCCGCGGACACGACGCCGGCCAGGACCGGCGAAAGCCGGTGATAGCCCAGAGCGCCGGCTTCGACGAGCAGACCCCGTTCCCGCAAACTGGTGAGATCGTCGGTCGTGGCGCTGACGCCGACACCTTGCAGCAACCTGGCGTCGACGCGCGGTGAAAGCGATGCGACGTGCAGCACGCGTCGCGCCATCGGATGCTCCGCGGCGACCAGATCGCGCGCGAAGGCGCGCCACACGTGCCCGCGGCTGTGGCGCAGCCGCGCCAGCTCGCGGTCGTGGTCAGCGCGGTCCAGCCGGACGAGCCGGTCCAGCAGCAGCTGCAGCGCCGCCGGCCAGCCTTCAGTGAGCGACCAGCACTCCTGGGCCAGGACGGCGGCGTCGTCGCCGAGCCGCCTGGCGACAAGCTCCGCCACCTCGGCGACGGTGAAACTCAGGTCCGGGGCGGTGATCTCGAGCAATTCGCCGTGTCCCTGCTCGCCGCCGAGCCCGAGGTCAGGCAGGCTCCGGCCAGAGAGCAGCAGGTGCAGGTGCGGCGGAATCTCAAGCGACAGGACCCGAAGCAGATGGCTCGCCGCCGGGTCATCGCCGATGCACTCGAGGGCGTCGACGATGAGCAGCGACTCACCAGTCAGCGCGTTCGCGAGCTCGCACAGCATGGCGGCGCGGCCTTCGGCTAGGACCTGGCGGTCGTCGGAGCCGGTGGCGGCGGCGATCGGGGACCGCTCGGGTGACGGCTCGCCTAGCGCCGCCGCGATGCGCCCGGCGAGCGACTCGGCCTGCGCATCCGCGGGTCGTAGCCGGACCCAGCGGGCGGCCGCTCGCTCCGCCAGATCCGCCAGCGCGGTGGTCTTGCCGTAGCCGGCCCCGGCGACCATTAGCGTGACGCGCCGGTCGAGGGCGCCGCTAAGCAGCGCGGCCACTCGCGGTCTCGGCATGAGAGCTGCGTCGCGGCGACCCGCAGGCGCGGGAATGCCCGGGTGGTCGCTCATGTCCATCGTCATGTCGCCGCTCAGGGGAGGTTCAGGGGCCGTGGGGCGGGCTGGTGAACGCCTACCGGGCCAGCTCGGCGCCGTTCGCCTGGCCGGGCGGCGGTAGCTTCATCCACCGCGCGGTCTCGGTGAGCTCGGCCGAGTTGATCTTGCGGAGCAGCACCTCGTCGCGCGTGGTGGCCACGTCATACGGGGCTACTCGCGCTTCGTACAGGCGCAGTTCCGCGTTGATCACTGCACAGGTGCCCGCGAACCTGGTCCAGTTGTCGTAGAAGTGGAAGACGGACCGGAACGCGGTCAGGACGACCACTGCTGCGCCGACAATCGCGGCCGGCCGGGCGTCATTCGGCGTCAGGATCCCGGCCACGGGCACTGTTGCCGACGCCACGAGCAGGATCATCTCCGAGATCTGGAACCGGTACCTGCTGGCCCTGGCGTTCTTCACATACCAGCGGAAGACGCGCTCAGCCTCGCTGCGCGCATAGGACTCCGGCGCCGCTGATGGCTCGCCGCCGGCCGGCCTGGTCGATGCCTTCATTCCGAGCCTCCAGCGGGTAGCGATGGCCGCGAAAGCGGCGGCGGGCCTGCGCACGACCGCGTCGAATAACGGTGACACCGGATCCCGGCGCGCTCCCGCGACGACGGCGTTCGACCGCGTGAACGGGTGCTGCGGGGCCATGCGGATGATCGTGCCGAGCGGGAGGGCTAGCCAGGGAATGTTGAGGAGCAGAATGATCGGGAAGTGCGGCGTGGCGTGAATGCCGTTGAACTCCTCGGCCAGGATGATCAGCACCACGGCGCTCATGGAGCCTGACCACACCAGCGCGGGCACGCGAATCCACTCGCGGCCGCGGCTGATCGCGTAGATGGCGGCGACGTAGAACGGGCCGTTCCAGAGCACGTCGATCCAGATCGTCATGCGCCAGAACGCGGGCCTGGCCATCAGGAGGGGATCGTACTTCTGGCCGTAGGAGTGGACCATGTCGACGATCGCGTGCGGAGGCCAGAGCGGATAGCTGAAGTGGACCGGGTTGGCGACTGTCAGCTGCTCGATGTCAACGAAGTTGGTGATGAAGAACAGGTTGATGGCAAAGAACGCCAGCAGGATCCAGTCGACCTTGCGGCGGCGAAGCGGGGTGACCTGACGCCGTGCGGCGAAGCTTGCGACCGTGACGGTGGCGTCGCCCGGCGAGGTTGTGCCATCTGTCACAGAGTCCACTAAATTATGCTAATGGTCGCGCCCTCAGATCCGCCGGGTAATGCACGTGCGCTCATGGCCGGAGTGCCGCCGTTCCCGGCGGCGTCGCAGGTCACGCTCGCGAACTGGCAGGATCCGCCGTTCAACCGCTGGGCGTTCCAGCACATCCGCGAGCTCATCCCGACCACGCGCATCAGCCGCGGTCACGGCCGCGCGCTGCGACTCCCGCGCGCAGAGCGGGACCTGTCCGGGCTGAGGTTCCGGTCGGGCGGGCGCGAGCTGACGGTCGGGGACATGCTCGCGGAGACACACACCGACGGCTTCCTGGTCCTGCGCCGGGGCGTGATCGTGTCCGAGCAGTACTTCAACGGAATGGCGCCCGATACGCCGCACCTGCTGATGTCGGTGTCGAAGTCGGTGGTCGCCACGGTGGCCGGGATCCTTGCGGACCGTGGCCTGATCGACGTGTCCGCACCGGTCGAGAAGATCGTGCCCGAGCTAGCCGGGACCTCGTTCCGGGGCGCGACCGTCCAGCACCTGCTGGACATGCGGGCCGGAACGCGCTTCGACGAGTCCTACGACAACCTCGAGGCCGACGTCCGGACGTACGAGCGGGTGTACCTGTGGCGCCCAGACACGGCCGAACCGCGGCCGGCCGATGCCCTCGCCTACTACGCGACGCTGCGCAACGACGGCGAGCACGGCGGCCCGTTCCGGTACCGGTCGATCCTGACGGACGTGCTCGGCTGGGTGCTGGAGAAGGCCGGCGGCGCGCGGCTGCACGACCTCATCGCGCGCCTGCTCTGGCAGCCCATGGGCGCCGAGTTCGACGCGGAGATTACGGTCGACGCGCACGGCAACGCGATGGCCGACGGCGGGGTCTGCGCGACGCTCCGCGATGTCGGTCGGTTCGGCCTCTTGTTTGCCGCGGGCCGATCGCAGGCTGGCCGACACGGCCCCGTTCCCGCTCAGTGGATCCGGGACACGATCGCGGGGGCAC